>CAUUCP010000001.1:0-186541 GCA_963543925.1 uncultured Bacteroidia bacterium
TTCAACACCAAGTTACTAAAAGTGGAGCTTACACACTTTTTTAGGACAGTATCGTCCACATACCCATACCTCCGGATATCTTGGCCTCGCAAAATCGGTCGTATGAGTGCAGCAGTCCGCGCGCGTTCATCCTCCGTCTGACAGTTGGCAAGGATTTCGTCTCTTTTCTCAGTAGTCACTATGAAAGCATCATTATACCCCGTCTTGATCCCATAGTTGATACGAATATCCCATTCCCCCAACGGCGTCCCGACGGCCTCTATCTTGCGCTTAATACTCTGTTCGATAGGAGAAAGGATGAGCCAGCTCTCCGACGAACAGAACTCACATATCAGATGCCGATGCTCTACAAACTGGCTTAGGTTCTGTATGCGCTCATTCGCCCATTTGTAGACTGCTGTGCACATCGTCCGTGCCTCATTGCGAGACTTTGAGAAAAGCAAAATGTTCGTGTCCACCGTCGCACTCTCAAAGATCTTGACACCAGCAAAGTCGATGAGCTCCAGCGGATTGCTCTTTTCAGACAAGAACGCGCGAAGCCCCTTGCCATACCCAGCACGCATCCACTTGTTCGAGGTGATAAAACACAGATGCCCACCTTCCTTTAGCAACTCCCACCCACGCTCGTAGAACAAGCAATAGAGGTCTCCGGTACGTGCAAAAGTCTGGTAACCTTCGTGCTCATAGCGTTTCGCCAGTTCACCACCATTGTTCTGCAGCTGCACATACGGCGGATTACCTATCACCACATCAAAGCCTTCGCGAATGCCAAACATCCACTCAGGGTCGAAGAAGGGACTCACGGCATTCTGGTCGTAGGGATTCCAAGTGACAAGCTGAGCTGCACCCCCGATGGCCCCGAAAGAGCGCTTCTCCAATAGGGAAGAAAGAGACCTGCAGATCCGGAGATCCTCCTCCCGCAGCCCTCGCTTCTCTTTTGCCGTCTTGGCGCGGAAGTGTTGGTGACGTACGTCGGTGAGTTGCCCCTTGAGCACGTCTACCTCGTGAAGATGAAAACCTTCCTCGGCGCGAAGGGAATGCGCTAATGTGTTCGCAACCACGAACTTCGTCTCAAGGTTCGGGAGCGGAGGGATGCCGTAGTTCTCAGTAGGATCCGTAGAACGACGGTCACAATCACAGATTAGCGAGATGAAGAAGCGTAACTTGGTGATCTGCACTGCGATCGGCTCGATATCCACCCCGTAAATACAGTTTTCTATCAGCTCGAGTTTCAGGGTGTAGACATCGCACGCGGGGTCTAGGCGTTGCAGTAGCTCGATCATGCGACCTAGCATCCCCATCGGGAAAGCGCCAGAACCACAGGCGGGGTCTAAGATGCGCAGCGCTCTGATTTTCGAGGCAAGGGCGGCACGCTCCTCGACGGAGTAGCCGTCTAGCTCATGCCTTTCGTCAAAAAGGGCTTGCACTAATGGATTCTCTTTCCCCAATGCCGCACATAGGCTTTCGTCGACCATGTAGTTGACTATCTCCCGAGGCGTGTAAAACGCACCCTTCTGCTTTCGTGCACTCTCCTGGGTCTCTGGGTTGTACGTTCCCAAGAGGTTCTCAAAAACCTTACCCAGAAGCTCGGGGTCAAGGGCGACCTGCTGGTCAAGGGGCGTATTCTCCTCTACGGTAAAATTGTACCGATTCAAGATGGAAAAGAGACCATCGTGCGCATGCGACGCTTTTTGGGCAAAGAACAGTTCATTCGGGACAAAAGCGCGATGACAAGGTTTACCGTTGGCGAACGTGCGCGCATTGCGACTAAAACCATCTATGTTGTAGGCTACCTCCTCGCCGTCGAACTCTTTCGTCTTATCAAGGCATTCAAATAGGCCTCCATTCAGAAATGGAACCTCGGAGAAAAGCGACACTATCTCTGCCTTGGATAGGGAAAAATGCTCCTCGTAGCGGTACAGCGTCTTGATGTCCCGCTTGTTCACCCGTTCTGCAAAGCCGCGGTTCGGTGCCCCCGTCTCGTCGGTAATCTCGCGGTTCAGAGTCGCAAAGAAAAGGTTCTGAAGGATCGCTTGGTAGTACTGGCTACTGTCGTGGGAAAATGGGTCAAAATCTTTGAGGATGGATCGCAACGACTCCTCATCGAAGAGTGTCGGCGGTACAAGCCCCTTCTCCTTGATAAACCAAACGAACATCAGACGCGTGATCAGGCGAATCAGTTGCAGGTCCAGTCCTTCACGGTCGTCGTCTGGATGGGTGACGTTGTTCGGAAAGGTGACGCCACTCCGCGCGTCGCGAGCCCAGTCATACCACCCGAGGAGGTCGGAGTAAAAAGCACGGGTGAGCGCTTCGACAGAAAACGCCGTCTCGATATCCTTCACGCTCACCGCAGCCCGCTTGGCGTACAGGGCCATAAAGTTCTCACTCGCCGTACGACAAGACTGACCAGGCCCAAGCAAAAAGGTGTACCGTTTAGGGTCTGAACCCTCGCCTGCATACCCCTCTTTATGGCAATAGGAAAAACGCCAATCGGTACGTGCGTCAGAGTCATAGTGAAAGAGAATGAAGGCACAAGAATGATACTCCATCAGACGACGTACCCACCGTTGGATATCAACGCGGTTGCGCTCCATGCGTACGCTCTCCGCCACCGTAACGTCAAAGATGCACAGGGGTTCGATACCGATCATCAGCTTGCCAATAGCCTTGATACTACGAATCCCTGACGAAGAGGACTGATCCTCTGACCGATCAAGAATTTCCGTCTCATAGAGCTCCGTAAAGCGCTCCTGCCCAAAAATGGGAAAAAGTACATTCTCTAGAAACGAACTTGCCCCTTGGTAGGGGGCGCTTAAATAGTCCTGCAACGATACTACGTCCATGATCCTGTCCTACTTGATGATCCCTAACTCTACGGTTACCTCCCCCATACCCCCTTCATCTGGCAAAGAGTCTACTAACTTGGCGAGATGTGGTCTCAATAACGCATCCAGGTGCGCCCCAGTGATAGGGCGCGCGAGGGGATTGATTTCCTTCCTTATAGACAATATCTTGCCGATAATGTCCGTATTGCCGAGTGCTACCCCATTTCTCGCTCCCTCCAGAATCCTCTTCGAATCCTCAGAAAGCCCTACCGTTTCATACCACTCCACGATACTCGTTAGCGCTAAACGGTTCGCTGGTTTCCGCGATTTGTCTATGTGAACAAAGTACTGCCGATAGCGCTTTATCGCCAGTGCGACAAGCCTATCCCAATTCGGAGGAAGGGCGACGGCGCTTGCACTTTCCTCTACCCTGAGCGATTGGAGTAGATCGAGCAATGAAATACTCTGAACCCGCGGCGTCGCATCCCCCTCCACAGGCGCTATCTTAAAGGCTAAACGAGCACCGCCCCTCGCTTTCACAACGAAATAGGCACTCCCATCCCCTCGCTGAGCCAACTGTATCCCATTGGTCTTTACGATTTGGGTGTAACGATAGGGGTGCTGACTACGATACGCCTTCAGCTCGGCAATATACCCACCGAGCTCTGACGCCTCCCCATCAACGAGCTTTTGCAATGCGCTCTCCTCCTCTTCGCTCCTATGCAGTGGTGCTAAGTCATAATGCACGAGGCTTTCCTCCTCAGAGAAGATCTTACTGTCTTCACCAAACAGCACGTGAAACGATTGTAACTTCGTATAGGCTTTCTGCACCAGCGCTATCTGTTCGTCACCTTGGGCGCTTGGCATGAAGTTGTAGACATAAACCTTGTCCGCCCTACTGCCAATGCGGTTCACGCGCCCGATACGCTGCATCAAACGTGTGGAGTTCCATGGCGTGTCATAATTGACAATCACGTTGGCACGATGGAGGTTGACCCCCTCTGCCAACACCTCGGTCGTGATGAGCACGTCATACTCATCTTTCCACTCGGATTCAGGGGCGTTGGCATCAAAGTTCGCACGAACCGTCACTTCCATTTCTTTACGATTCGCTGCTGTTATCACCAGTACCCGATATCCTGCCGCCTTTACTTCCCGCGCCAGAGATTCTACTGTAACGATCGCCTCGGAGAAGATAACAAGCTTCCCCGAAGGATTCTTTTCCTGATCAAAAAGCTCGGACGCTAGATACGATTTGAAGGTATCTAACTTAGGGTCAGAGTGATGCTTCGACCAACGCGTACATAGGGCGGCGATCTGCCGCTCATCCTCTTGTAGCCGTTGATAATAGGAAGCGTCAAACACCGATCGCGGGTACTCTACATTCCGTTCCCGTTCATTGCGTCCGCGTCCATTCCGATGTCGGAGCTTGTCCCGCAACTCCTCCACACACTCTGCAAAAGATATGGCTCTTTTGCGCAGGGCGCTCTTCGCCTCCCAATCCAATTCCTTGTTGACGTTGAGGTCTGGACAGATGAAGATCGTGTCATTCTCCCACATCGCTATCATGCAGCGCGTATAACGCAGCAGGTTCTCCAGAGACTCTTTGAAGGCAGCAAAAGAGCTTTCAAGACGCTTTACCAGAAGGATCTGCATCAGTTTGGCAAGCTCGCGAGAAACATCGCTCGCCTGCCGATTTCCTCTTCCTACATGCCGACCTTGATGCGCGTCCGATAAGTACTCTATGGCGCGGTAGCGATAATAGCCCAAACCGTTCTGCTTCTCTTCTGTGGAGGGTGAGATAATGTTCATCGTATCAGCAAAAAGCCCTGCTAAACTATCATCCATCTTGTAGTCGATATTGCACGGACCGACCACCGTTTGGAAAACGAGCCCCTGCGACGCCATATCCTCTGCATAGTACTCCTTTAGGTCAGTGCGGGTTCGCCGCTCTAGGATGTCGACCAAGATACTCGCCCGTACGGTCTCAAAAATCTCCCCTAGCGCTGCGCGCTGTGCTTGTTTTGCCGATTCAGAAAGGGGGGAAGCGGTGGAACGAGTAAGCGCTGTGAAACGACGATTGATCTCGGAAAAGAAGGACTCTAGATCCCCCCCATTGGCCTTCTTTAGCGTACTATGATTCCGATCTCGCTCGAAAAGGTAGATCTGGTTCTTGAGATCGTCGGGACGGTTATTCTGTGGCGTGGCAGAGAGTAAGCCTACATAGGGAACAAACCCCGTGGTGGAGGATATGTCCTGGATAAGGGCATCCAAATCATGATACATCTGGGTGTTCGCATTACGAAAACGGTGACTCTCGTCGATCACAATAAGCCCGTAAGATTCCGTGCGAAGCTTCTCTTGAAATACATCACTCGCCTCCTCTTCCTCGCCGCCTTTTTCAAAGAGCTTATCGATGCGACCTATTGTGATAAAGTCTATCTCCGCAGGAATCTTTCCCTCAAAAAAACTCTTGACCGTATCCTTCCACCCCCACACTATGGAGGGAGGTGCTATGACCAAGACCTTCTGCCCACGTCCCTCCTCCTTGTTGTTGGTGAGAAAATACTTGATAAGTGTGGTTCCTACCACCGTCTTACCAAGCCCCACCACATCCCCGAGCATGAATCCGCCGTGTTCGTGCATGATGCTGATGCAACGCTTCACGGCGTCTATTTGGTAGCTGTATTTCTTTATCGCTTTGGGAAAGTATTCCTCTATTTGTCGCCCTAGTATATTGTCTACCACCACCCAGAACTGTAGGTGCAAGAGCTTGATATAAAGTTCGTAGGGGGTAAACGGAGTCTCTATTTTTTCCGACACACATCGCCCAATAGGCGAGGGCTTGACGACCTGTTCTAGGAAGGTCTGTGTCCACGCTTTGGCGCCCTCCCACTTCTCGTCAAACCAATAGAGATGCCCCTTGGCGGACGAACCTTCCACGGGTCGTGCTACGACGTGCATGGCATCGGTCTCGAGATAGTTGAGCTCCGCATTGCCTGAAAGACCTTTTTTTGTGAAATTTGAACTACCGATGATACCCAGGGAGTGGCGCTCCCCTTTGAAAATGTAGCACTTTGCGTGTAGAAACTCCTCCTGATCATAGATACGAACCTCGATCTTTCCATTCGCACAATGCTCGAGCAGTAGCGCCACAACAGCTTCGTATTCCTCGCGCAGCTCTAGGGCGTGAATATCAGTACGAAAGTACTCGTCTGGGTAGGCACCTCCTTCTCTATACTTCGGATTTTTCACTAACGAGGAATAAACATACGGATCCTTCCCGATCAGAAGCCTCAAGGACGTCCCTTCCCGTTCGAGGAAGCGTCCTAATTCCTCAACTACGAGCCACATCCCAGGGATGTCCCAATATCCTGTTGCAATACTGATCTCGCGAATCCCATCCTCTACAATACACGCTCTTAGACAGGAGTACATCGAAAGCTCCTCTGACGAGTTGTCGATAAGCCGATTCAGACCAGCGCTGTGCATCATCATGCTATGAAAACAAAACTACCACCATTACACAGTATCGCGAGTATTGCGTGTTGTGTGCTATCTCTTACCAATATAGGCAGTTTTTGCGAAATCTATAGGCTGTTTGAGAAACTGTGGTTCATTTGTGGTTCGTTTCTCCTTCCATCGTAACACTTATAATCAGCATGTTACGGAAAATAGCGCTATGGAAGTGGTTCATTTGTGGTTCATTTGTGGTTCGTTTGTGAAGGTATGGCACTTGTGAAGATATGCTCGTAAGATGGGCTTATTGTTTGATCCATTTTGGTACGTAATACGTCCCTTTTCCAACGTTGCCTTGTTTTTCTAACCAATGTGTCATCTCCTGGAGTAGGCGATAGGCTGTTTGTTTACTTACCCCCAACAGTTGCTGTACCTCGGAGTTCGTAACTCTTCCCTTGCTTATTGCATACTCAATTATGCTTATCGAACGCTCTTCTAGACCATGTGTCAGCAGCTGAGAATGTATGTCTGTATAGTACGTCACCATCAATCCGTTGAGCATTTCGAGCTTGGGTGGTAGTAGCTTGTACGTGCTCATCGCGTCGACGATACGTTTATAGCCACGCCCCCAGCTCTCAATATAGCCACTCCTAAAGAATGTATTTGCGATGAGAGGGTTATAGGGCAAGGAGGGGTGATTTTCTAATAAATGCTCCGTAGTCCAATTCTCAGGCAGTTGTCCAGCATTCCAAAAGGTGATGTGGTCTGGGTAGATAGAAATCTGGATAGGGGTGGCACTCGCATAATCCTTATGCGCAATGCTATTCATGAGCGACTCTCGGAGCGCCTCTAGAGGAAATTGTGGAGTCTCGCGGCGTACAATATCTTCGTATGAAATCTTGTAACGCAGGTATTTCGTCTTTATCAAGTCTATGGTTTTATCTACCTGTTCCATTAGTGGACCGTGTACCTCGTCTTGGAAATCTAAGTTCCCCTTATCGTCTTGAAAGAATCCTATTTTGATATAAGCTCCTGTTACAAAACGTTCGGGATCTTTGTGAAAGAGTAGCAATGCCGCACGCGTCAGCTGTTGGGTCTCTGGGTCGATAAGTCGCAAGTCTATGAGTAGGTTCTCTGTACTGTCTTTTAGCACCCCCTCGTCTACACGTTTGCTTCTAGCAGACTCCTTACGAAAAAGCTCCAAGGCATTGTCCGAGAGTTCGTCTATCTTTGCCCACTTTATCGGGAATTCGTCCCAATGACGTCCCGTACGTTGCAAGATAAAGCGATTCAGGGCAGCCCCCTTCAATACCTGTTTCGTACTACCACTTCGGTAATGATATTCGCCCTTATAATTGATTGGGTTGAAGTAGGGAGGCACTACTATCACGATATACTTCAGAGCATTCTCTTCTAACAGATTTACGTCTACGACGATCCCTAATATATCCCGTACCTTGTTCGGGATCTCCTCTAACAATCTCTCCGCATCACAAAGTCCCACGACCTTTCCTTGGTCATTTACTCCGATATAGATTTTCCAGCCTACTGCATTCGCAAAGCCACATATCCACTTGAGATACTCATCTCGCCAACTTTCTTTCCACTCGGTATTTTGATTCTCATTCATTCTCTTTGCCAATTATTCTTCCTCTCTAAGATGGTGGGGATGGCGATTGTTGCCAAAGAACATCAATCCTTTTCTCTTTTTATCTAACGCAATTCCTTTTGTGGTTCGTTTGTGGTTCATTTGTGGTTCATTTGTGGTTCATTTGTGGTTCATTTGTGGTTCGTTTGTGGTTCGTTTCTCCTTCCATCGCAATACTTATAATCAGCGTGTTACGGAAATTAGCGCTATTGAAGTGGTTCGTTTGTGGTTCGTTTGTGGTTCGTTTGGAGTGCTCCAAAAAGTGTGTAGACTATCCCTTGCGTAAATATACACCTTTTCCCTTCTTCAAAAAAGTCGCGCAAAGATATTGTCCTAAACAGGGTGTGACAGGCTGTCTATTTCTCCGCCTATCGCCCGCTCCTTATCCCTCCATTATACACACCACTTTAGAAAATCATAAACTAATACTTCTGCACAGATTCATAAATAATACAGTATAGAAATAATGAAATGTATTATGCGAAGGACTGTTTTTTGCCGAATTGGCAGGGGGGAACACGCCGACTACACGCCCGGAACATGCCCAGAACACGCCCGGAACACGTTGGATACACCCGCTCGCCCCCTATTTCACCCCGTAGGGGGGTATAGTATATTTAGGAATACATAAAACGTCATAAGCCCCCCGATCGCCTAATAGAGCACGTGAGCTTACACACTCTTTTAGGACAGTACCCCCGTGAGTTTACATACTCTTCTAGGACGGTATCACGGTATCCCAGCTCCAGTGACATTGACCCCCACTCTCTAGGAGAGTAGTAGACAAAAAAAGCCCAGCATATCGCTGGGCGTTGTTATAAACGAATAATGTATACGGGAATGTTACATGTTCATCCCCCCACACACGTGGAGCACCTGACCATTCACATAACTCCCTAGCTCACTAGCCAAAAAGAGCACTGCGCGTGCTACGTCCAGAGGCGTCCCAGCGCGGTGAAGAGGAATCTGATCCGCCCACCCTTTCCGCACTTCCTCGGGGAGCTTCTCGGTCATTTCCGTTTCTATGAACCCAGGGGCCACTACATTCGTGCGAATGTTACGAGCGCCCAATTCCTTCGCTATAGATTTTGAGAAACCGATAATCCCAGCCTTCGATGCCGCATAGTTCGCCTGCCCAGCATTCCCAGAAACTCCGACCACCGAACTGATATTGACGATCGCACCCTGCTTCTGCTTCAGCATCACGCGTTGCACAGCCTTGGTCATGTTAAAGACCGACTTCAGATTGACGCGGATCACCTCGTCCCACTGTTCCTCACTCATGCGCATCAAGAGCGCGTCGCGCGTGATGCCAGCATTGTTCACCAAGATGTCCACGCCGCCAAACTCGGTGATTGTCGCCTCCACGAGCGCCTCGGCTTGAGCCAGATCACTCGCATCAGAGGTAAACCCCTTAGCACGAACCCCCAGAGCGGCAGCCTCTTGCTCTACTTCCGTAAAAGCGGGGTTACGTGCCGTAAAGACTACATTAGCGCCTTGCTCTGCAAACAGACGCACGATCCCGCGACCTATCCCGCGCGTGCCACCCGTTACGATGGCGGTTTTTCCTTCTAATAACTTCATTCGTTTTTACGGTGTCAATTACGACGCTATTATAGCAAACTTTTCACAGTTGCTAGTGCGGCATCATAATCGGGCTCCTGGGTCACCTCTGGCACGTACTCTACGTAACGTACTATACCCTTGCCATCTACCACCACCACGCCGCGTGCTAAAAGGCGTAGACCATTCAGTACGAAACCATAATTTGTACCAAAAGAAAGCTCGCGGTGATCAGACACCATGGTCAAACGATCGATCCCATTCGCGCCACAATAACGTCCCAAAGCAAAAGGTAGGTCGCAAGAGATTGCCAAGATGTGGACCTTATCATCCAGCTTGCTCGCTGCAGAATTGAAACGTCCCGCCTGCATCGAACACACTGGGGTATCGATCGATGGAAAAATACTCAGTATGTAGATATTACCATCCCCCCCCTTAAAGTGGATAGGCTTCATATCGACACCCAGCCCCGTAAACTCCGGAGCCTGCATGCCTACCTTTATTTCGTTACCAAGAAGCTCTATGTCGTTCCCTGCAAACTGTACCTTATGTGACATTGTTATTACCTCCATTTTAGGTTCTTATACTATAAAACAACGTCATGCGTAAAAGATTGTTCGCTTTCTCGAAAAAGGGACGATATCCCAAGGTCGTGTATCTTTGCGAAGATAATTGTTGAAGGGGTATATCGCATGAATTACAAGACACACCGTTCCATTCGTCGCTACCAGACAAAAGATCTCCCAGACGGACTCCTCGAATCCTTGCTTGAAGCTGGGATGCGTGCCTCGAACACAGGGAATATACAAAGCTATTCCGTGATTGTGACGCGAGAGCAAGCGATGAAGGAACGTCTCGCACCGCTACATTTCAACCAAGCCATGGTGCGTGAGGCGCCTGTATTCCTCACGTTCTGTGTCGATTATAACCGACTCGCGACTTGGAGTAAAGCCCGCGCGACCTCCTGTGGGCTTCTTAATCTTATGGGGTTTTACAATGGGTCGCTCGACGCCATGCTTTTTGCTCAAAATGTCGCCGTAGCGGCAGAGGAGGAGGGGCTAGGCTACTGTTTTCTAGGTACCACCCTCTACAACATGCGGAGTATGATCGAGGTCCTGAAACTACCACGCGGCGTCATGCCTATCCTCGGGATGTCAATAGGGTATCCTGCCGAAGAGCCAGAGATGCGCGTACGTCTCCCCCTCTCCGCTGTGGTGCATTATGAACATTACACCCCAATGACAAACGAGGAGATCGAGCTCGCCTATCAAAAGGTGGAAAACGACCCATTCTACCAAAAGCAGGTTGCTGAGGCTGGACGCCAGAATTGGGCACAGCTCGTCATGGAACATCAATATACCGAGGATACCTATCGGAGATTGTCGAAAGAAATCATTGACAATCTTCGCGAACAAGGATTTGAATTATAGTCCTCCTCCCCACACACTCCCTCTCCCTCGTGCGCGTGAAAAAACACGTCGTGCGTGAAGAGGGGGAGCTGATCCCAATTCCAAAAACTCTTCCTATCTTTGTGGTGTCGAAGGTTGATCTGCGAGCGGATACCAGACATAGCTAGGATAACGTTCGGGGTGTAGCGCAGCCCGGTTAGCGTGCATCGTTCGGGACGATGAGGTCGGGAGTTCGAATCTCCCCACCCCGACAAACCACTACGGCGACTCTTGTGAAAGGACACAGGGGTCGCCGTAGTCGCATTATATCATTCTTGGTACCAAGCTCTTGGTGAATAAATCCCATAGCAGAGAGGGTAGGGGAGGAGCCTGCAGCCCCGCCCAGCCTCCGCCCGATCTGCTCCTGATACTGTCCTGAAAAAGGGTGTAACAGGCTGCCTGTTTCTCCGTCTACCGCACGGCTCTTATACACATAGTGTCTACTACCACTTTATGAAATCCTAAAGCTCTATTTTTATACGATAAAATAAATAACAGAATAACGGAATAAAGAAATACGTATAGAATATGGGCTATTTTGGGGTAGGTAATTTTACCTAATTTGCTATGTGTAGAGTACGTGTAGAGTACGTGTAGCTATGGTGTAGCATTGGTGTACTCCTAACATGGCTGTTTTGGGGATAAGGAATTAAGGAAAATATAAAGCGGCATTTCCCCCTTTTTCTCTCCCGTTGCAGTGATGCTTACACACTTTTTTAGGACAGTATCTAAGGTTGTATTCCTAAAAAATAGGTAACTTGCGTAATAAACATACGTAGCTATGCAGGACTTTGTAGCCATAGATTTTGAAACCGCCAACCGATGCCCCACCAGTGCGTGTAGCGTCGGTGCTGTGAGAGTAAGGGGAGGAAAGATAGATAAACAAACATTCTATGCCCTTATTCGACCTTACCCCAATTACTTCATCGCTCAATTTACTGAAATCCACGGTATTTCGGCGAAGGATACCGAAGATGCCCCCCACTTCGATGAGGTGTGGCCCGCACTCCAAGACTTTATCGGAGACCTGCCACTAGTGGCGCACAATAGTCCATTTGACCGCTCGGTACTCCAAAAAACACTCGAGCACTACGGTTTTAGTTGCGAAAATCCCTTCCATTGTACGCTCCAAGCCGCGCGACGTGCACGGCTCGATCTCCCAAATTATCAACTGCATACGGTGGCGGCATATTTTGGCTATAACCTTACCAATCACCACCATGCGCTAGCCGATGCCACAGCCTGTGCCGTGATTGCAATGCACGTTTTATGAAAAATGCTATTATTTTTGTCCCTGATAGGGGTATTGACCCTCGTGGGGGGTGGTAATATGAAAGCGATGGAACAAGCAACATTCGGTATGGGGTGTTTTTGGTGCAGCGAGGCGATGTTTAGCCAGTTGCGCGGCGTGCAGAGCGTACGCTCGGGGTTCAGTGGCGGTACGACGGTAAATCCATCCTATCGCGAGGTATGTACTGGAGAGACGGGACACGCCGAGGTGGTACACATTGTCTACGCCCCAGCCATCATCACCTACACCGAGCTACTCAAGGTCTTTTTCACCATGCACGACCCTACCACTCTCAACCAGCAAGGGCCAGACATCGGTACACAGTACCGCTCGGTGATCTTTTTCCACTCAGATGCACAGCGAGACGAGGCTCGTAGAACCATCGAGGCGCTCACCGAAGAGCACGTCTACGAGCGTCCTATTGTTACCCAAGTCGTGCCCTTCGAAGCGTTTTATCCTGCCGAAGATTATCACACACAATATTTTTCACTTAACAAAAACGAGGGCTACTGCCGAATGGTGGTCGCACCTAAGGTGGAGAAGTTTGAGAAGATCTTCCACCAATTACTCCAAAAATAGACCAGGTCATGCCGATTCGTAAGTTATGCACGTGCCTCCTCCTCCTCCTTGCCATTATCCCGTGTACTACTATGGCGCAACGAGATCTCAGTATGGAAGAAGCCGTCTTGCGGCGTTCGGGAAATAAAAGTCTTGCGCCAGAGACGCTCGCGCAGTTCCGCTGGGTGCCTGCTACTGACGCTTATAGCTATGTCGAGGGAAATGGTGAACTCCTGCGGGTGGTACAAGGTGATAAGACCCGAGAGATCAGGCTGGCTGACTTTGAGGAAGCGCTTGCCACGCTCCAACTTCACAAAAAGCCTACTACATGGACTGGATATCGTTGGTTCTCGGCGCGCGAGATTGAGTTGTGGAGTAACAATCAACAGCTCTTTCTAGACCCTGATTCCAAGAAGGTTCGCATGGGATGGAATCTGCCAGAGGATGCCGAAAATCTGCAATTCGCTCCAGAGGGGCGCGCCATTTCCTACAATCAAGAAGAAAGCATTGTGGCCATAGACGCAAAGGGAGAAACTTACGAAGTCGAGTCCTTTGCCGAGGATGGGATACGACACGGGCGGGTCGTGCACCGCAACGAATTCGGGATCGACAGGGGAGTCTTCTGGTCTCCAAAGGGAAGACATCTGGCTTACTATCACCTCGATGAGCGTATGGTGACCGAATATCCATTGGTCGATATCTCTACCGTACCAGCCTCCCTCCATTCCATTCGTTACCCCATGGCGGGTGGGGTTTCGCACCAAGTTGAGATCGGGATCTACTCTCTGGACGAGAAAAAGCACGTCTGGTTGAAGACCGAGTTGAAGAGCGACCAGTATTTCACCAACCTCGCGTGGAGTCCTGACGGAAAATATCTTTATGTAGCAGAGCTCAATCGCGCACAGGATACCATGCATCTCAATCGGTATGACGTGGCGACGGGAAAGCTTGATAAAACCCTTTTTTCCGAAACCAGCGACCGCTATGTCGAACCATTGAATCCCATCCGTTTCCTCCCAGGCTCCTCAGACCGTTTCGTATGGGAGAGCCAGCGTTCGGGACATAACCATCTCTATCTCTACAACACCGATGGGAAGTTGATCGCGCCGCTCACCACAGGAGAATGGGAAGTGCTTGATTTTATCGACTTCAATATCGACGGTACCAAGGTGTACTATGCATCCAACGAAGGGGCTACGCTCCAGCGACAACTTTATTCCGTAGATCTCAAGAGTAAGAAGCGTACACGGATTTCGCCAAAAGAGGGTTATAACCAATTTATTATCGATGTCGTCGGAGATCGATATGCTGGCTTCTGGACTTCGTTTCACAACCCAGGAGGGGTCTACATCGGATCGCTCTCCAAGACTAAGGAGGTGCGCGATATCCTGATTGCTCCTAATCCTCTTTCCGAGTTCAATATGCCTGATGCTGAGCTGGTAACACTCACCTCAGCCGATGGAAAGACGCCTCTTTACGGACGGCTTTTTACACCCAAGGGGGCGGCAAAGAGTAAGGAAAAATACCCCACGGTGGTCTATGTTTATGGGGGACCTCACGCACAGCTGGTACAAGACCGTTGGATGGGCGGAGCGCCCTATTGGGAACTCCTGATGGCACAGCGCGGATATGTTGTCTTCGTCATGGACAATCGTGGGTCTGCCAATCGCGGGTTCGATTTTGAACAGGTCATACACCGAAATTTGGGGGAGAACGAGCTTGCTGATCAACGCGAGGGGGTCAAGTTCCTACACGCCTTGCCCTATGTCGACAAAGAACGGATGGGGGTACATGGATGGAGTTTCGGTGGATTCATGAGTATGAGCATGCTCCTCCGTTTTGACAATACGTTCAAGGTGAGCGTCTCCGGAGGTCCAGTCATAGATTGGCGCTATTACGAGGTGATGTACGGAGAGCGCTACATGGACACTCCCGCCGAGAACCCTGCGGGTTATGCCAAGGCTGATCTCAAGGGCTATGTCAAGAATCTGGAGGGGAAACACTTGCTCATGATTCATGGTTACCAAGACGATGTCGTCGTGCCACAGCATACCCTCTCTTTCTTGAAAGCCTGTGTGGATAATAATATGACGGGCGTTGACTGTTTCTTCTATCCTGGACACCCACACAATGTGCGGGGGAAGGATCGGGTGCATCTCATGCAGAAAGTGACTGAGTACCTAGACCTTTACCTACGTCGTTAAGCAGCGTGGATGCAAGAGATCCTTAAGTACAAGAACGTCCCGATAAAGAATATCCTTGCTGTGTCGGCGCCCATCTTCTTTGGGTCTGCCGTCCAGACGGGGATTCTTATTACAGATACAGCGTTTTTAGGGCACTTGGGGAAGCTCTATTTAGGCGCATCGGCTATCGCGGGCTTGTTGTATTTTGTCTTTGCTATGCTCTTTTGGGGCTTCAGTACGGGGCTGCAAATCTTGGTAGCACGACGCAATGGGCAAGGGCATTTCCGAGAGATCGGGAGTCTGGTCTCCCACGCTCAACTCCTAATGTGGGGACTTGCGATTGCACTCTTTGTCCTACTCTGGTTCTCTACAGAGGCTATTTTGGGCTTTATGGTCAAGGATCCCGCCATAGGTGAACAAGCGTACGACTATCTCAGGGTGAGAATCTTTGGCTATTTCTTCTGTTCGCTAAACTTCTCGTTCCGTGGATTCTATCTCGGTATCGGGCGCACGCGGGTCATTACTTTCGTTACGCTCACGATGTTGATCGTGAACATCTGTTTTGACTATGCCCTCATCTTTGGTCAGTGGGGACTCCCCCCATTAGGGATGTCTGGTGCCGCACTCGCCTCCGTGCTTGCCGAAGCCTCGGGGTTGGGCGTCTTTATTATTTTCACCGTGCGCAATATTGATAGACGACACTACTGGCTCTTTACTTACATAGCCCTCCGTTTGCGTGTTGTAAAAGACCTGTTACGAACTGGACTCCCCCTTTTGGTACAGTCGACGGTCAACTTCTTTTCTTGGTTTCTCTTCTTTCTTATCATTGAAAAGATGGGCGTCCTGCAACTCGCTGTCTCCAATCTCATTCGCAGTGTGCTTGTTACCTACTTTATCCCGATCAATGGATTTTGTGCAGCCACCAGTACGTTTGTCAGTTTCCTCTACGGGGCACAGCACCACGAACGTATCTTGGGCTTTGTGAAAAGAATTATCTGGTTGAACTGTCTGGGTATCTTGCTCTTCGTGATCCCAGTCCTCCTCTTTCCAGAAGCTATCCTCGGTATCTTTAGTGACGAAGCTGATATTATTGCTGCCTCATTACCGATTGTCTACCTCGTTTCCATCTCTATTTTCGGACAGGGGATTGGAAATATCCTCTTCTACGCCGTTATGGGGATGGGGAGAACCCTCCAAGCCTTTTATATAGACCTCGCGGTACTTGTCGTCTACATTACTGCTGTTTGGTTTCTAGCCCTGAAGGTACAAGGTTCTCTCTTGATGGTCTGGAGTGCCGAGTTTGTCTACGGAGGACTCCTGATTCTTTTGCTCTCCCTCTATTTAGCCTACATTCGTAGACAGGGGGGCTTGCGTCCTAAGGTAAATCCTATACGCTAATGCGTCGTTTTATTCCGAATCTGCTCACCCTGCTCAATCTGCTTTCAGGTTCACTTGCTGTGGTGTTGGCTTCCCTTGCCTCGATGTTTGATAATCCAGAGTTTATCAATATTGCCGTCGGGTGTATTCTCCTCGGAGCCCTCTTTGATGTCTTTGATGGGTTCACAGCACGCAAACTGGGGGTAGCCTCGCCACTCGGGGTGCAGCTCGACTCGTTGTCCGATCTCGTAACCTTCGGACTGGCACCAGCGGTACTCTACCTACACCTACAATGGGCGCATGTCGACCCAAAGTGCTATGCGGACAAAGGCATGCTTATCCTCGCGTTTGCGCCTCTTTTACTCACCCTCTTCTCCTCCTATCGCCTTGCTAAGTTCAATATTGATACGGAACAGCAGCACTATTTCAAGGGGTTAGCCACACCCGCAAGCGCCTTGTTTACACTGGGGATTGTACTTGCTATTGAGAACCATACCGCTTCGCCACTCATCGCCGCTTTGGTGCTTACACCTTACGCCTTGCCTGTGCTGGTAATCTTACAGGGTATCCTATTGGTAAGTAACATTCCCATGTTTTCGCTCAAGGTGAAACCCTTCTCTATCCACAACCTTTTGCCTCATATTATTTGGCTGATAGGTACGGCATTAGCGATTCTCTTTTTGCGCTGGGAAGGGTTGACTTATGGGATGGTGCTCTATGTTTTCCTCTCGCTCTTGTTCAAAAAACGTATCGTGAACAACCCATGAAACCTGACGCGCTGGGGGCAATCTCGCAGACATGCACCCTCTTGCAGTATCGTGGAGAGGAGGGGATAGCACCAGAGTGGTTGCCGCTCCTTCGTGCCTTGCCTGCTGCCGCTGCCAAAGCCTACGCCCCTTATTCGGCGGTGCACATTGGCGCAGCCGTACGCCTCTCAAATGGAGAGATCGTCACGGGCTCAAATCAAGAGAATGCTGCCTACCCTAGTGGTTTGTGTGCAGAGCGGAATGCGCTGTTTAGTGCTTTTCATCGTTACCCAGAAGCTGATCTCGAAGCTATTGCCATAGCACGTTATGATCGTAAAGAAGACGGTACGTTACACCTGAGCAACATGCCCCCAACACCGTGTGGAGCGTGTCGACAAGTGCTAGCGGAGTATATCCAGCGTCGTACAAACGGGATTGTCCCTTTTTTTATGTTAGGGGGCGAGGTCACGTGGTGTGTCGAGGATGCCAGAAAACTCCTCCCTTTTGCGTTCGTTTTGTAGGGAACAAGCAGAGGACCAGACGGTGTCTCAGAATAGTAACTCCGTTGCTACGGATTGTAAATACCTATGTGTTAAATAATTACTTTGGGGTAAGCTTGTGTTTTTCTACAATCCTCCTTGCCAATGTGTAGGAACGCCACATGCCCAACACGAGGCGATTGCCCACTCTCGGTACGAATACGTTTATCCCAAAAATATTAGTATCTTTGTGTACTGAATACATACAGTGATAGCCATGGACGTTATGCCCAGCGAAAA
This sequence comes from uncultured Bacteroidia bacterium, assembly GCA_963543925.1. Lineage (GTDB taxonomy): Bacteria > Bacteroidota > Bacteroidia > Bacteroidales > CAJPTX01 > Bacteroides_D. The sequence goes on from CAUUCP010000001.1 coordinate 17,878, forward strand.
GAAAACACCCTTCCTCCACGACGAAGCGCCTAACGACGACCCTCCACGACAACGTAACGTATTGGTGCTGACTGACTTCTCTGAAAAAGTTCACGCAGCGCTCTCTTATGCCTCCGCTTATGCAAAGAAAACAGGGGGCGATCTCCTCTTGTTGCACGTCGCATCCAATAACGAAGACGATAGAAGTCAAGATTTGTCGCGTCTCGTGGCTGAGTATTCCGAGGCGGTGAAGTGTAACTGGCTTCTCTCGCAAGGAGATTTCTTGACAGAGGTCGCAGCCGCCATGAAGGGGTTTCATGCCGAAATGGTCGTGATCGGTTCCGAGCATCTCAATACGCCTGAACTCTACAAAAAGTCGCTCGCGAGAAAATTATTTAAGCATCTCCCAGGACGGTATCTCTTGGTACAGCATAGCGAGGAGGCGACGCCCTTTCAGCGAATCTTATTACCCGTAGATTATACCGACAAGCCCGACTGTCAGCATCAATGGATAGATCTCTTCAGGGGACATTTCCAGTTCGAAGTGCACTTGGTCTTGCCACAGGTCAACGAAACGGATTTACAAGAGGTCGTAGATACCAATCTTGAGAAAATCGAGGAAATACTTAAGAGCCAGTCGATCCCCTATTGCACCTATACTGTGGAGGGAAATGACGACTTCTCCCAAGAAATCTTATTTTACGGAGAACGTGTGAAGGCTGATCTCTTGGTTATCAATAGCGTGAGAGATCCTGTCCAAGAAAATCTCTACTTTATGGAATCTCACGAGAGAAGCCTGATCTTGCACGCAACCTCCTTGCCCGTATTGGTCGTTAACGCTTAAGATTGTACCTTTGCGATCGGGTTGTAGGCTGTTGACTTAAAACGATTGTCGTCATAGTGAGTACCTGTTCTCGTTCTATCTTGCGTATATTGGTCGTTGTCGCGATCTTCGTGATTCTTTTACCTACTCGTTTGGTTGCAAAGAATTTGCGAAACAGGCAGGTCGTGCTCATTGGGTATTCCTTTTCTCTAGATTCCAAGATAAGAAAGAAACTTTCACCCTACGAGGAGCTCTTTCCAGACCTCCCGCGCGGCGTCAAAGGAAAAGATCGCGTCTATTCCCGTCTCAAGGCGCTGAGCTATGAGATGCTCAAAAATCGCCTCGAAAAAGATATCTCCCTCTTTATTATGCCCGTCAATATCTATGGACGGCGTTTCGATTATGACGATTATGGATTCCCAGATACGGGCATTGAGAAAGCGCAACGCTGGGGTGATGCGAAATTGTATCTCAAAATGCAGATCGCTGTCGAAGCCAGTCCAGAAAGCTCTCTCTTTGGATCAAAACCTAAGGATTTGGATACAGAGCTCGAACCCGACGAATATCTCAGACCTAAAATCAAGGTCGAACTGACTTTTTATAGAAGCAAAGGGGTCATCCCCTATGCCTCTTATTCCTCGGAAATGCAATGGCAATATCCTCTAGTACTCGAACCAACCGTCCTCGACGGATTGGTCAATACACTCGACAGAACCGATTTGCGAACTCTCAGAGAGGCGCTTGAGCTCGGGATGAGTGCTATTGTCGAAAAAATAGAGGACGGAAAATAAGAAAAACGTAGTCTACTACTCAAAAGACCATAACTATGCAACGTACTCGTATACGAGAGATTTTTACATGCACCCCAGACCAACAATACCAAGTGATGGGGTGGGTACGCTCCAAGCGCGGCAATAAAAATGTGGCTTTTCTAGCCATCAACGATGGGTCGTGCGTTGCATCCCTGCAAGTGGTCATTGACCCGAATAAGGTCGACGAAGATACGCTAAGAGATATCACCACAGGGGCTAGTGTGGCCGTAAAGGGGATATTGGTGACTTCCCCAGGCGGGCAGCAGGGCGTTGAGCTACAGGCTGAAAGCGTGAAACTATTGGGCACTGCAGATCCGAAGAGCTACCCATTGCAGAAAAAGGGGCATTCGCTCGAATTCTTGCGAGAGATCGCACACCTCAGACCGCGTACCAACACCTTCGGGGCGATCCTCCGCTTACGACATGAAATGGCCTTTGCTATTCATGAGTTCTTTCACAAGCGAGGCTTTGTCTACCTTCATACACCGCTCATCACAAGTTCCGATGCCGAGGGAGCGGGTGCCATGTTTCGGGTGACGACACTCCCCGTGGGGAATCCACCTCTTACACCAGAGGGTAAGGTCGATTGGACTGAAGATTTCTTCGGTACGAGTACCAATCTCACGGTCTCGGGACAGCTAGAAGGGGAGCTTGGAGCTACTGCGTTAGGGGAAATCTATACTTTCGGTCCTACATTCCGGGCAGAAAACTCCAATACGCCAAGACACCTCGCGGAGTTTTGGATGATTGAGCCAGAAATGGCCTTCTACGAGATCGAAGACAACATGGAGCTCGCCGAGGAGATGCTTAAATTTCTCATATCCTACGCTCTCGAGCACTGTGCCGAGGATCTGAAGTTCCTAAACGATATGTGGGATAAAGATCTTCTTGCCCGGCTTCAAGGGGTGCTACAACAGAAGTTTGTAAGGCTCACCTATACCGAGGCGATAGATATCCTGCTCAAAGCTGACGTCAAATGGGAATATCCTATTAAGGAATGGGGTGTCGACTTGCAGAGTGAACATGAACGATATCTCGTGGAAAAGCATTTTCATGCCCCAGTAATTCTTACCGACTACCCTGCGGAAATCAAGGCTTTCTATATGAAGCTCAACGAGGATGGAAAGACCGTACGTGCCATGGATGTCCTTTTCCCGATGATCGGAGAGATCATCGGAGGGTCGCAGCGAGAAGAAAGTTACGACAAGCTCTTGGCGCGTATGCAGACCATGGGAGTCCCCACCAAGGAAATGAGTTGGTATCTCGACACGCGTCGTTTTGGGTCGGTGCCGCATAGTGGTTTTGGGCTCGGATTTGAACGATTGATGCTCTTTGTTACAGGGATGTCGAATATCCGGGACGTGATCCCATTCCCGCGTACCCCAAAGCACTGCGACTTCTAGATAACGCTTAATTCTCTAGCGAAAGATGTCATTGAAAGTGGGTGATCCTGCCCCTCTGTTCGATACCCATTTCGCCGACGGAAGCCCTTGCGAGAGTGCTATGTTCCTAGGGCGTAGACTCTTGCTCTATTTCTATCCGCGGGACAATACCCCAGGATGTACCGCAGAGGCATGTAGTCTGCGCGATGCGTGGAAGGATATCGTAGCGGAAAATCTAGCGGTGATCGGCGTCAGTCCTGACTCAGACGCCTCGCACGGGCGTTTTGCTGAGAAATTCAATCTCCCATTCCCCCTGATTGCCGATACAGAGCATCTATTGGCAGAGGCGTATGGCGTATGGAAGGAAAAAAAACGTTTCGGACGCTCCTATTTCGGTATACTGCGGACCTCATTCCTGATTGATGCGCAGGGAAAGATTGAATACATTTTTGATAAAGTGAAGACCGCACAGCACGCAGAACAGGTCTTAGCCTATTTACACAACAACACGACCCTGCGGGGGTAAGAAGGTATGGCAGTAACGAAAAATTTTAATACGAAGGGAGAGGCCTCGAGAAAGAAAAGCGTCGTGGTGAGTGTACTCTTTTTTCTGTTGATCTTCCTCGTCCTCGTAGCAGGGGTCTTGGCCTATTTCCTGCGTAGAGCACAGGTCGTGGCAGAAGAACAAGCCGAGGAGTATCGTGTGGAAAAGGACTCGATTATGCACGAGTTCGAACACCAAGTCGTGGCTTTCGATTCCCTCCGCTCCTCTTCGGAAGAAGTGCAGGGACGTCTCACTGCGGAAAAAAAACGTGCCGAGGCGATGATTGCTACCCTCCGATCCCAGCAACAGGTCACCTTTCAGCAACTAAAATCATACCAACGAGAGTTAGGCACGCTCCGTGAAATTATGAGAAATATGGTGCGCGAAATTGACTCTCTCAATACGGCGAACCGAGAATTGATGGCGGAGAACTCGCGTATGCGTGGAAGTTATGCCGAGTCGCAGCAACAACTTCGACAGTTAACCTCATCCAACGAGGAGTTGAGTACTGCTGTCATGAGGGGCTCCGTGGTCAAGGCGCGTAATATTGTCATCGCGCCACTTAATAAAAAGGGAAAGCCCGCGAAAAAGGCAAGCAAGACAACGGTACTGCGTACAGATTTCATCTTGTCGGAAAACGCCTTGGCAAAACCTGGTCCTCGGATTGTCTATATACGACTAACGGATAAAGATGGTATCCTGCTCCCATCCTCAGATGGGATGACCTTCCAGTTCGGTGGGCAGGAGATGCCATGCTCTGCACATAGAGAGGTCGATTATCAAAATCAGGATCTTGACGTCCAGATCTTCTATGGAGATATCAAGGCCACGAAGTTCATATCGGGGGACTATCATGTCGCGATTTTCATGGATGAAACCTTGATCGGGGAGGGGGGCATTATCTTGAAATAATCCCAGCGCTGAATAGCTGTTTTACGGACGCTTACCATTTTGCTAAAGGAGATCCGCTTAGAAGGTTGATACACAATATCATTTCATAGGCGTCTAGTATTTACGTCTAGAATGGAATTCTACGGAAAATCCATAATACTGCTTCGCGGGTATTGTGGATTTTTCGTATCTTTGCCCTATAACCCTCCTAGGATACAATTAACACCAACCATTCTTCTGAAGTTTTCTCCCCAGAAAAGCTGGGCAAGGGAGCGGAGCAGAGAGGTGTGACCTACGAAAAATAATTACTTTTACGTCAGAATTATCTAAGCTGATAAAGGTTTAGCTTTCTCGAAATGCAGCAACTTCGTGCACTATTTGCTCAATACCCTGTGGTCACCAATTTGATTCTAATCAATGTGGTGCTGCTCGTGGCTACATGGTTGGGGGAGTCTACGTTTCATATCGATCTGGTCGACATCCTCGGATTACACTATCCCGAGAGTGCTAAGTTTCGACCCTATCAAATTGTAACCCACCTCTTTATGCATGGTGGGATTACGCACCTCTTCTTCAATATGTTTGCGCTCTGGATGTTTGGGCGAATCCTGGAGTATGAGATGGGGAGTAAACGCCTCTTTTTCTACTACATATTTACGGGGCTGGGGGCTGCTGCTGTTCATACGCTAGTCAATTATATCGAATTCTCTATTTTGAAAGGACAGATCGTAGACGTGCTCAACCAGCTCAGCCCCGATAGTCTAGATCTCTTCATCTCGCAACATTTTTCACAGTACCACGCTTATTTTTACGAGAACCTTATCGCCCACTGGGCAAATGACCCATCAAACCCTCTCTATTTAGAACAGGCACGTCAAGCACTCCTCCAAGTCTTGCAATTACAGATGGATATCCCGACCGTTGGAGCCTCGGGGGCGGTCTTCGGGATTTTGATCGCCTTTGCTATGCTCTTTCCCAATGTTACCCTTTATCTCCTGATACCCCCGATCCCGCTCAAAGCGAAATGGTTTGTATTAATTTACGCTGCCATAGAGATTTACCTCGGTTTTACACAGCCGGGTAGTAATATTGCCCATTTCGCACACATCGGAGGAATGCTTTTTGGGATAATCCTGATTCTTTATTGGCGTCGTAATGAGAGGAAATAGTACACTCCCCGATGGGGTGCTGGCTTGGTTACGACACCGAGGCATCCCCCCCGTACTCTTCTATTACATCGCTGTGAATGTGGGGGTCTTTCTTATAGTGGGGGTCTTTCGTGTGTTTCAGACTCTTCTGTTGCGCGACGATCTCCTTGCCGACTTCTCTACCTTCTTTTCACTCCCAGCTTCCCTGTCGCGATTGTTCGCTTCGCCTTGGACAATCGTTACCTATATGTTTTATCATGAGGGGTTTACGCATATCCTCTTCAATATGCTCTGGCTTTGGGTATTTGGTCGCCTCTTTTTCTTACATGCGACCACCAAAGATTTCCATCGGGTCTACTGCTGGGGAGGAATCGCGGGCGGACTTTTCTATGTAGTGGCATATAATCTCTTTCCCTACTTCGCCTCGGTGCTGCCGATGGCCATCGCCATGGGAGCGTCTGCTTCGGTGATGGCTATCACGGTCGCGGCTGTTGTGAAAGCACCGCGGGAGGAGGTCTACCTGTTTGGACTCCTGAGGGTACAAGTCCTATGGATTGCCGTGGGAGTGGTCTTGTTAGACTTTTTTAGTGTCACAGGGGCGAATGCGGGGGGGCATATTGCACATCTGGGGGGCGCCTTTTTTGGCTTTCTCTATGCCCGTTATGGAATGCGCGTGGGGGGCAGGCGTTCTGTTTCTATTTGGGAAAGATTGAGCCTTTGGTGGACAACACTTAAGAGACAAAGTAAGAAAAAAGAGTCTCCGCAGAGTGAACAAAAAGAGGTGGAACGAATTCTTGCTAAGCTCGCTAAGGGGGGATATGCTGCCCTTTCTACCGAGGAAAAAGAGAAGCTCTTTCGTCCAAGATCATGATCTCTAGGGCAGTGCTACGTGCTAAAATTGCCTCTTGGGGACATTGTTTTTTGGTGGGAGGAGCGCTGCTATGCGCAGCATTATTGATTTTGGCTAGTGTGGCACCGCTGGTAGATCCAGCACGGTTTGTACTTCCGAATTTGTGCGCGTTACTCCTGCCGTGGTGGGTGGTATTCAATTTAGCCTTCTGTATTTACTGGGGCTTTCGGCGTCGGTTTACGGCACTGATCCCACTCTTCGGGTTGCTCTTTGTCTGGGGGGTACATATTGCTCAGTTTGGAATTGTAGAAAGGAACACACACAACACGGTCGGGGTAACGAGGGGAGAGAAGGGGAAAGGACTCTCTGTACTCTCTTACAATGTGAACCTTTTTCACCTCTATTCTTGGTCAGATATCCCACCGACGGCAGGGGAAGTTGCAGAGCTTGTGGATGGGATAGCCCCTGACATCTTATGTTTGCAGGAGTTTACGACATCCGATTCTCTTTTTTCTGATTCTATCGCACGACACTCTTTTCTCGCATACGCTCATATATTTTATACCAATGAATCGGTGCGACGTGGTCTACATCATGGACAGGCGCTTTTTTCGCGTTTCCCGATTGTCGGGCGTGGAGTACTCTCCTTTCTTGGATCGCAGAACGCGGCGATTTATGCAGATCTACAGGTAGGGGACGATACTATCAGGGTCTACAATGTTCATTTTCAGTCGTTTCGTCTCCATCGTAAAAATATCCGATTTATTCGACAGCCTTATTTTTTCTCACAAGGAGAGCTCTGGGAGGAACTCTCTGAGATCCTTCCTAAGCTTCGTAATACCTTGGTGCAACAATCGGAACAAGTGGAACAGGTAAGGACGCATATCGAGCAATCTCCTTATCCCGTATTGCTTTGTGGCGATTTTAATGCAACGCCGTTTTCATATACCTATGCGAAACTTGCCGTAGGCTTGAAAGATGCTTTCAAAGAGGTGGGGAGTGGCTACGGAGCTACCTTTTTCACCCTCCCGTTGCCCATGAGAATCGACTTCATGTTATATACCTCGGCATTTAGTGCTACTCATTTCCAAGTACTTAAGGCTTCATATTCCGATCACCTTCCCATTCTAGGGCGTTTTCAATTAGAATAACTTCTCTACCCATGAACTGTATTAGAAGCTTACTCTTCTTTTCGTTCCCACTATGTTTGTGTGCTTGCGTACAGAAGCCGCAGCAAAATTTTACTCAACTCTCGGGCGAAGGAATTGGAACTTATTATCAAGTAACCTATTGTGACTCCCTAGAGCGAGATTTTAAGCCAGCCGTAGATTCTATATTAGTTTCTATGAATCAGCTCTTTTCGATATTCTTAAAGAGTTCTGTGATTGAAGAATGGAACCGCTCCTCAAAAGGAATAGAAGATGCCGAGTTTGCGACCTTGACTCGCGAGGCGATACACTATTCGCGTCTCTCTGGGGGAGCTTTTGACCCTACGGTCGGCCCTCTTGTCAGAAGCTGGGGGTTTGGTCCTGAAAAGAAACAGATCCCAGATTCTGCACAGGTGGCAGAGCTCCTCTCACGCACGGGGATTGAGCATCTGAGTGTAAGGGGCGATTCGATAGTGAAGGATATGCCCGAAATCCTACTAGACTACAATGGGATTGCTAAAGGATACACGGTCGATAAAGTCGCTCTTTTTTTAGAGTCACAAGGGGTGAGAAACTATCTCGTGAATATTGGTGGCGAGGTGCGTGCCGAGGGGAAAAGTCCCAGAGGTACTGCTTGGATATTAGGGATAGAGACACCACAAAAAGGGTTTGAATTTGGAAAGTCGGTCATCCGTCGACTGGAGCTTACGGGACGTGCACTCGCTACCTCGGGGAATTATCGCTCTTTCCATCAAAATGGATCGCGTACTTGGGGGCATACCATCAATCCTAAAACGGGATTTCCTGAAGAAAATCCACTACAGAGTGCCACCGTACTGGCCCCTACATGTACCATGGCTGATGCCATAGCTACCGCACTTATGGTACTTGGTACGGAGCGGGCTCAACGATTGGTAGAGGAACTAGAAGGGGTCGAGGCGGTCTTGATCTCCAATTTTTCCACAAAAGAAGATTCTGTTGATTTTACTCTCTGGTACTCTTCCGGTATGGCTGCGCTCTTGTTAGATGATAAATAATAGAGGCGAGTCGCTTCGGAAGGTTGATTTGTTCCGATGAATTGACTATATTTGCAGAAGAAAAACGTTTTTAGATAATGAAGACCTTTGCAGTAGTGCTGGCTGGTGCCGGAAAGTTGGATGGGAATGACCTACACGAGGCGGTACTCCTCCTTGCGGAATTGGCTAAAAAGGGGGTGAAATACCAGTGTTTTGCCCCAGAAATGTTGCAGCATGAGGTCGTAAACCATTACACGGGTGCCCCGCAATACGAACAACGAAATGTCCTCTACGAGGCTGCGAGGATCGCCCGTGGTGATATTAAGCCTCTAGAACAGCTTCATGCGACGGATTATGACGGACTTTGTTTCCCAGGTGGATTCGGGGTGGCGAAGAATCTTTGCACCTTTGCGTTGGCGGGAGAACATTATACGGTACTCCCAGAAGTGGAACGTGTGATTAAGGAGTTCTATGATGCGAAGAAGCCTATCGCTGCCCTGTGCATTGCGCCAGTCCTACTCGCTAAGGTGTTATCTGGTGTAAAACTCACGCTAGGGCAAGCGTGTGACGCTGGAGAGATCGCAAAGAAGTTGGGCGCTTCTGTACAGTTGACGAGCGAAGGAGAGATCTGCATAGACACCGAAAAGCGGATTTATACCACGCCATGCTATATGTTAGATTCCGATATCGCAGGGGTGGCGCGTGGCATAGAGGCCTTGGTAAAAGCTATGCTGGTATAGAACTTTACGATTCTCCAAAGAGCGAAGGTGAACCTAGTTACGGAAAAAGAGATGTTCCTCTATCGATTGCGTAAGGTGTGTGCCAATATCTACTTTTGGCTATACACGTTCCTCTTTTTCACGTTCTGGCTCTCGTTGTGTGCTATCACATGGCTCTTTACTTTTCCGTTTGACTACGAGCGTCGTTGTTTTCATACGGTATTACATACGTGGTGTTTTCTCTATTTGAAATTGTGTCCTTTTTGGCGATTTCGGATAGAAGGACGTCAGTATCTTCCAAAGGAAGCTTGTGTATTTGCGGTCAATCATCAGAGCCTTTTTGATATCGTCGTCTTTCTCGCCCTAAATCGTCATTTTAAGTGGGTGGCAAAGAAAGAGCTCTTTTCGAGACCCTTTGTCGGTTGGTTGCTCTTCTTCGGACGGGATGTGAGTCTCGATCGATCCTCTCTGCGGGATGCCTCGCGAATGTTGTCGCTTTGTAATGCTTGGTTACAGCGTTCCGTAAGTGTTACGATTTTCCCAGAAGGGCATCGTTCACCAGATGGTCGTGTAGCGCGTTTCAAGTTGGGGGCTTTTCAAATAGCAAAGGATGCGGGATGCTCGCTAGTTCCCGCCGTAATATCGGGTCCCGTGGAATCAATACACGGCTACTTTATTGAACCCAAGGTGGTACGGGTGCGTCTTGAGTTCCTTTCGCCTGTGCTGGCAAAAGAGCTCAAAGAAGCTCCTCTAGAGGACCTCGCAAAACGTGTCGAAGAGAATATACGAGACACACACCGTCGTCTATCACCAACCCTTTATGCAGCAGAAAAACGTAATCAGGCATAGAAAGAGCATGATCTCGATTTGTATTCCGATTTTTAATCGCAACGTGATTCGCTTGGTAGAGGATTTGCTACACCAAATTGAGGAGCGTGCCATTGATGCCGAGTTACTCCTCTTTGATGACGGGTCGGATGAGGCTGTCCGACTCCAAAATGATCCCTTACGCGATTATAAGCGTGTTACTTATTTGCCGCTTATTGAGAATATCGGCTCCAGTCGTATCCGAAATCGAATGGCGGATATGGCGCAGGGAGAATGGTTGCTCTTTCTTGACTGCGATGTTTCTGTCATGAGTGGGGACTTTTTGCAGATTTATGAGCAATATACCCATGGCTCTGATAGCGTCATCTGTGGCGGTGTATATTATGGAAATAAGCCTGCTTCTCGCGAAGTACAACTTCAGTGGCGTGTGCAACAGTTGGCGCTTCGTCACCGTGCGCGTATCAGCCAGCGTGGGCTTTACGAGTACGTTACTACGGGTAATTTCCTTATCCGGCGCGCGCTCTTTGAAACGATACGTTTCGATGAAAAGTTGACGGGGTATGGACAAGAGGATCAGATCTTCTCGCTCGAACTTAAAAAACTGTCGATTACTCCCGTGTGTATAAATAACCCAGTGCTACACGACGAACAAACGTTGAATAGGCGATTTGTATCAAAAATCGAACAGTCGATGGTCAATTTGGTTCGGATTTGGCATGCTGACGCCGAGTTCCGACCTCAACTCGAGCGTACTAGCTATCGCCTGAGAGCGACTAAAGTGCTCAGGTGGATGGGATTAGCGCCACTGTTGCGTCTCTACTTCAAACTCTTCTGGAAAAAGTTGCGCAATGCCTGTATCGATGGGAGGTTGCCTGCCTGGTGCTTCTCGTTTTATCAGATGGTTTTTATCCTTGCCGCTTTTCGAGAGCCGAATCTTGACGTATTTATTCGTCGGATAAAAGCGAATGGCTAATTCTTTGTCGAATTTCTTTATTCTTTACTGCACAAGAAAATGAAGCGAATTACTGTCATCGGGGCTGGAAACGTGGGGGCGACTCTCGTTTACGAGTTAGTACGCCGGAGTTTGGCTCAAGAAGTCTTTGTTGTGGATATCAACGAGGGGGCTACCCGCGGCAAGGCGCTTGATATGTGGGAGACTGCGCCGCTGCACGGATTTTCTACAAGAGTCCATGGCGTGGGAAATGATTACGCTGCCACGGCGGGCTCCGAAATTGTCATCATGACTGCTGGGATGCCACGTAAGCCTGGGATGAGTCGAGATGATTTGGTGGAGATTAACGCCAAAATCATGAAAGACGTGGCGGCGAATATTAAAAAGTATTCGCCCGAGGCCATCGTCATTGTCGTTACCAATCCGCTCGACGTGATGACCTATGCGGCATTCGTCGGAACGGGATTCCCACGTCATCGCGTTTTCGGAATGGCGGGGGTGCTCGACACCGCCCGTTACCGTGCTTTTATTGCTGAAGAGTTAAATATCTCGCCTCGAGATGTGCAGGCTATGTTGCTCGGGGGACACGGAGATTCTATGGTGCCCCTACCAAGATATACCACGGTGGGGGGAATACCGATTGCTGAGTTAATTCCAGAAGAGAAACTTTCTGCGATTATCGAACGTACCAAGCAAGGAGGAAAGGAACTTGTCGATTTGCTAGGGGTGTCGGCTTGGTACGCTCCTGGGGCTTCGGCGGCGGAAATGGTAGAGGCGATTGTGAAAAACGAGCGTCGCGTTTTACCAGTCTGTGCGGGACTTGCAGGGGAGTACGGATTGTCTGACTTACATCTGGGTGTACCCGTCATATTGGGCGAACGTGGGGTTGAAAAGGTTATCGAGCTCCGCCTAGATAGCAATGAATTGGAGCTCGTACATAAGTCTGCTGAGTCGGTTCGAAAGGTGATGCAGCAGTTGGATGCAATGAAAATCTTTTAAGCCTAGGAGGTGATTGATAGGTTTATAGGTTCTTACAGAAAGGAAAAACCACTGTCCCTAAGGGAGAGTACCTCCTCGGGACAGTGGTTAGTATTTAGAAAGAAGCGGGGCGGAAATATGAGAAGAAATTTAATCGGTACAGGATTTTTACTATGCCTACTCTCCATTGTGCCATTTGTGGCACGTTCGCAAGGAGATATTGTAGCGGTCGGGGCACGGAGATATATCAAGGTGAGTCAACCCCTAGAGTTGACCGATCTTAAGGAATTGAATACGAGTCGTATGTACTCGATGGGCGATGCCGTGCGTTACTACTCTGGTGTCCAATTGAAGGATTACGTCGGACTCGCTGGCTTTAAGACCATTAATGTACGGAGTCTTGGTTCCGAGAGAATGAGGGTATTTTACAATGGTATCGAAATATCCAATGCCCTGAATGCGCAGGTAGATCTCTCCCGCTTCTCGATGGACAATGTCTCCAGTTTGGCGCTTTATAGTGGTCAGAAAGGAGATATCTTCCAGTCCGCATCAGATTACGCGAGTGCGGGCAGCTTGTACATCACCACGCGTCGTCCACGTTTTACGGATTCCGCTCGCACCAATTTCCGAGCCGCTATTCGTGGGGCATCTCATTATTACATCAATCCCAGTATGCTTTACGAGCATGATCTAGGAAACTATATGACAACCTCGTTGAGTATCTCCATCGACCGAAGTGCTGGAAATTATGGCTTTCGCTATCTGCGACGGAATGCCGAAGGAAAGGTGGTCTATGATTCCGTGGCGAATCGAAATAACAACCGTATCAACTCTGTGCGTGTAGAAGGTTCTCTCAATGGGATCTTAGAGCATGGCATCTGGAGTATTTATGCTTATCACTACAATTCCGATCGTGAGATCCCTGGTCCTATTGTTAACAATGTGTGGTATCGTGGTGAAGAACTCTCCGAACGCAATAGCTTCATTCAAGGAAATATGAAACTAGACCTCTCGGAGTCCTATCGTACACAGTTGAATTTCAAGTTCGGGTATGATTATCTCCACTATGAGAGTAAGGATGAGCACTCTGCAAGTGTGAATGAGTCCTATCGTCAGTACGAGGGCTATCTCTCCAGTGCGCACATGTATCGAGTCTATGACGATTGGGTTGCCACAGGTGCTTATGACCTGCATTTTAATAATCTATTGAAGAAGGACGAACAGATTTTTCAAGAACCGTTGAATTTCGCACGCCCTTGGCGTCTGAAGCACTTACTCTCGTTAGCGACACAAGGGTCGCTTTATCGCATTCAATGTCAGGCTAGTGTCTTGGGAACATATGTGTCAAATTTCGAACGTAACCGTGCAAAACAACAGTATGACGACGAGTATGCACTCTCCCCAGGTTTGCTCCTCTCGCATTCTGTCTTCCGTCGTGGACCGCGTGAACTCATTTTACAGGCCTATGTGAAAAACTCATATCGTGTGCCCAGTTACAGCGATCGTTACATTTCCGCTATCGAAGGAACAAAACTCAAGCCTGAGAATATGTTGCAGTATGCCGTGGGGATCAATTACAGCGACATGACTCTAGATTTGAATAAGTATGGTTGTGCAGTAGAGGCTTATTATCACGACGTTAGTAATAAGATCATTGCTTACCCCAATGGTTCGCTCTATCGTTGGACTATGGCAAACCTCGGTCGTGCACAGATTATAGGAGGCGATGCGAATATGTTTACCTCTGTGCGTTTTTTGGAGAATTATGACACACCACTCTTGCTTACGGCCAAGGTGCGGTATACTTATCAGCAGGCACGAGATGTGACCAGTAAGTACGATACCTATTACCGTCACCAAATCCCGAATATTCCATGGCACAGTGGCTCTGCTATATTGAATTTGACTTTCCAAGGTTGGGCATTGAATTATAGCTTCTTGTATACTGGTGAGCGCTATTCTCGACAAGAGAATATTTCCTATTACAAGATGCAACCTTGGTATACACACGACCTCTCGCTAATGAAGACCTTCCCCCTAGGACGATGGAATCTGCGTACGATGTTGGAGGTTAATAACCTCCTAGGACAAGACTACGAGATCGTGGCCAATTATCCCATGCCTGGGCGTTTTTTCCGTGTCACCCTAGCTGCGGAGCTTTAGAAAAATGCGCTATCTCCTTTTCTTATCCTTCTTGCCACTCCTCTTTTTGACCTCGTGTCGACAGGAAGAGCTCGCTGTCTATTCCGAGCAAGAACGTTTGTCAATCCCCCCAGAGGAAAATCCATCCATCATCGGATTTTATGTCTTGAATAGTGGAGTCAAGGGAAGTAACGAGGCTACGTTGGATTATTTCGACTATACGACCAGTCTCTACCATCGCAATATCTATGCAGAGCATAATAAGAGCGAGCTCCCTAATTTGGGAGATAATGGTTTGGATATTGTTGTGGCAGATGGACGTCTGTATGTGACCTTAAGTGGTTCGCATCGAGTAGAGATTTTTGATGCTTACACAACACAGCGGCTCGGATCTGTAGCTGTCAATAATCCGCGTAGAATTCTTGTTCACGAAGGTTATGTATACGTGACCTCTTATTTGCGACAGAAAAGGCAAGAGTTCGGACGCTTACCGCTGGGCGAGTTGGTGCGGATTAATGCTGCTGATTTTTCAGATGTTAAGCGTATTCCATTAGGATGCCAGCCAGATAATATGGTCTTACGCACAGCTTATAGCAAGAAGGGAGAGCAAGTTCTTGATTCTGTAAAATCTATATTTGTCGTGAATACTGGTGAGTATAACCCACCACATTTTGATAATAGAATCTCGATTGTCAATCTAGACAACTTTGTACAGACTGGATTTATTCGGACGGGGATTGCGCCCTATTCCATTACGGTCAGTGGTGCGAATGGGCGTTATATCTATGTAACTACACGTGGTGCAGAAGCTGGAGAGAGAACCAAATTACATATCTTGGAAGATAAGACTCAAGGAGGACTTAATTTCTTTGAGGAGGATTTGGGGAGAATACAAGATTTTCCTGCCCTCTCGTTTGTACATCTTACCGACACGCTTTTCATACTCAAGGGGGCGCGTAATCCCTTTGGGGAGGTTTACGAACGGGACTTTGTTAAGTACGGTCTTAAGGCAGATGATATCGTGGGAAGGTTTGTTACAGATGGTACAGAGTCCCAGATAGAAAATCCGACCAGCGTGGCTGTACATCCCATCACGCATGATATCTATATTACAGATGCGCGTCGCGGTACCTCGAGTGGGCTTTTGTACTGTTATTCACCAGATGGAAAACAATTGTGGCGTGTAAAAACGGGCATCGCGCCTTGTAAAGTGGCTTTTGTCTATCAGCAATGAGGTCGGTTATGAATCGGATTCAGTGGCTTATTCTCTCCTTCTCTTCTTTCGTGGTGCTTTTCTTTGGGACTGCTTGTCGCAATGAAAAAATACCTCTCCTGAGCCTTGGAATACAGAAAAATTACGTTGGTACGCGATTACAGCCCTTGTATATAGATTGCGGATTAGATGCTGGTACTTATGAGTGGCGTTTATTGAAGTACTCCAATGATACTGTGCTGGATACCATAGATCGTGTTGTCTCTAACTCCAAGACTTTGATTACTATCCTTGATAAAACGGGAGATTATACCTACCAGCTTTCTTACGAGCGTGACGGGGAACGTCTGACTAAGCAATTCTCAGTACACATTGATAGAGAGTTGATCAATTATAGCCCTTATATTTCCGATGTCATTGATTATGTTCCAGCTCCTGGGCGTTTCGTAAATGACTATCTCGGGCTGGTAGCGCCTCCGAAATCCTACGATGACGTCTTGGCGCGTTGCAAGACGATCGTTTGTGGAGGTAAGATTAACAAATCGATATCTCTTGGTGGTTTTGGTGGGTATATCGTTTTTTCTTTTGATCATGCTGTGATGAATGTCCCAAATTCTCCCGATTTCGCTATCTATACAAAAGTTTCTACTGTAGAAGGGGGAGAGGATTCTTCGGAAAATCCACAGGGACGCATCTATACGAATGGTAATCCTGGGGTAGTTTGGGTCGCATTCGACTCCAATAATAATGGTAAACCCGACGATGATGAGTGGTACGAGCTTTGCCGTCCAACAGACGGTAAGTCTGTTGCTGAGATGGAGCGATCGCCGATGTATAGCATTACCTATACCAGAAATAATAGTGGGCGTTATGAACGTGCTGATTCTCTCAGGGCTAGGGATTTTGCTATCCCAGATCACATCCGTTGGGAAGCGAATTACGCAGGAAAACTACCGTTGGTAAAGCAACAACTCTCTGGCTATATTCCAAAACTTGTCTTTGATGGCTTCGATCCCTATGCAAAGGATGGGCTTGGAGAGACCACAACAAAGCGGGAGTACTGGCCTTTTTGGCGACAGGAAAGTCCTACGATAACATTGACTGGTACTCTTTTTCCAGATAATGGAGAAGAATTATGGAGTGGAGAGGGCGCGCAGTTGCGGGAAAAATCGCGTTATTGGGCACTTCCAAATACGATGGCTGACAATCTCCTCCCTAAAATGACATTTGATATCGGAGATGCCATCGATCGTGAGGGAAATCCCGTAGCACTACCAGGGGTGCAGTTCGTAAAAGTGCAAACAGGAGTAAACCTACAGTTGGGGCGTATGGGGGGCTCCTCTACTGAGATGCAGGGAGCCATTGATTTGCATATGAAGGTGACGGAGTAAACGACATTTGTGATCGATATCTATTGTCAGAAGAGAATGAGACTAGTGCGAACCGCTCTCTGGGTTCTTGCTAGTCTTATCTTTTTCATACTTCCGTGTTGTGCCCCAGAGCCTCATAACAATGAGTTGGTCTTGACAGATCCGTTGGAATCTTATGCAAAGGGATTTCGTCTACAACTGACTACTCAGGATACGGTGCTCTACTTAAATACCATCCCTCGTCTAAAACTCTTTTACGGAAAAAAGTTTAGAAGCGAGGAGGGACTGGGTGACACCGTGCAGTCTTTTTCTACTCCACCGAAACGGATTGTGTGTCTGAGTACTACGCAAGTTGCTTTTTTACAAGCTCTTGGGATGGAAGAGCGGATTGTGGGGGTCGCGGGGGCGCGTTTTCTTTATTCTTCTAGGATGCTTACAGCTGTCTCGCAAGGGAAGATTCTGGATGTGGGACAACTCCCCGATCTGAATCTCGAAGCGTTGATATCGTTGAAACCTGATCTTGTGATCGGATATTCCGATTCTGAATATCTACCTGAGTACTATCGCCGTCTCCTTAATTTCCATATCCCCGTGCTCCTGTGTAATGAATATTTAGAATCACACCCTCTCGGACGTGCCGAATGGATTAAGTGTTTGGGGTATTTGATGGGGCGATATCCGCTCGCAAAGTCTATTTTTGACACTATCGAAAGTCGTTATCGTCTCTATCGGATGCACGACTCTATCACGCGCCCCAGTGTTTTATTGAATCTTCCGTGGAAAGACATTTGGTACATCCCAGGAAATTTTACTTATGTGAGTCAATTGTTACGCGATGCAGGAGCGAACAATCTTTTGGGGGAGAAGTTCAAGGATGCGCGTTCGCATGCTCTTTCACAGGAAGAAGTGTGGGTCGCTGCAAAACAGGCGGAGTTTTGGTTACATCCAGGACAAGCTCGCTCTTTGAAAGAATTGTGGCGTTATCGTCATTGGAAACCGTTTGAAAAAGTACAGGTCTACAATAACACGCGACGTTCTTCTGTTGAAAATGGTAATGATTTCTACGAGTCTGGGGTCTTGTTACCTCATATTCTCTTGAGAGATTTGCGGCAAATTTTCCATCCACTACTCCTTGATACCCTCTATCCATCCTATTTTTATGAACGGCTAGAATGAGAAAAATAAGATCTAACAAGAAAAAGTGAATCTTCTCATTAGGCAAAAGCTCGATAGACTATGAATTTGACATGTCCTCTCTTTCTTTGGGGATTTATGGGGAGCGGAAAATCGTTTTATGGGCGACGTATTGCGCGAGAGTGGCAGCTGCCATTTTACGAGACAGATCTTGCCGTCGAGGCTACTACGGGGATGTCTATCCCTGAGATCTTTGCTAAGGAAGGAGAAAAAGCATTCCGAAGTTATGAACAACATGCTCTTTTGGCAGTGGATTCTTCACAACCAGCGATTATTGCAACGGGAGGGGGGACACCATGTTTTTACGACAATGCGGCTTGGATGAAAAATCACGGTCTCACTCTCTATCTCCACCTTCCTGTGGAGGCGCTCGTGACGCGTCTGTTGCATTCCCATGCAAAAAGACCTCTTCTCCCCGAAAATAATGAAAAGGAACTCCGAATACATGTTGAACAACTCCTCCAGTTACGAGAAAAAATCTATAGACAAGCCCATCTCTGTGTGGATGCCACGCGACTTACACCCGACTATCTTGAAAATGTCTTGCGCTTGCTTCCTTTTTGAATAGCATACATCTCGGATAAAAAAAGTATCTTTGTAAAGGTATATACTCAAAAATAGAGAGTCTTCCATGCTGGAACGTAGCGAACAAGAATTAGGTCGTTTAGCAGCTTTAGAGCAGCTCCGTGCATTGGGCATCGAGCCTTATCCTGCTGCCCTTTATCCACTTACACATCGAATTGTCGATATTGTGACTCTGTTTGATGTGCTTTCGTCTTCAGAGGAAACTGTCAGGGTGGCTGGGAGAATACGAGCTCGACGTATCATGGGAAGTGCTTCCTTTATCAGTCTGCAAGATGAGTCCGGCTCCGTGCAGGGCTATGTTAAGCGTGATGATCTCTGCCCTGAAGAAGATAAAACCTTGTATAATACAGTCTTCAAAAAACTCCTCGACTTGGGAGATTTTATCGGTATTGAAGGAAAGGTCTTTCGTACTCAGACGGGGGAAATCAGTATACATGTACAAAAGCTTACTCTTCTAGCAAAGGCGATCCGTCCACTACCTGTGGTAAAGGAAAAGGATGGGGTACAGTATGACGCTTTTTCCGATCCCGAGCTCCGCTATCGACAACGCTATGTGGATCTCGCATTGAACCCTGAGGTCAGGAAAACATTCCGTCAGCGCCAGCAAATCGTCAAGGCTATGCGCAATTTCTTTGACGAGCAAGGTTATCTTGAAGTAGAAACTCCTGTACTGCAGCCTATCCCTGGGGGGGCTGCGGCAAGACCTTTCATCACGCATCACAATGCGTTGGATATCGATCTCTATCTCAGAATTGCGAACGAATTGTATCTAAAACGTCTTCTTGTTGGGGGGTTCGATGGCGTTTATGAGTT
Organism: uncultured Bacteroidia bacterium; assembly: GCA_963543925.1. Classification (GTDB taxonomy): domain Bacteria; phylum Bacteroidota; class Bacteroidia; order Bacteroidales; family CAJPTX01; genus Bacteroides_D. The sequence goes on from CAUUCP010000001.1 coordinate 37,265, forward strand.
TGCAAAGGATTTCCGAAACGAAGGGATGGATAGGAAGCATAACCCCGAGTTTACGGTATTGGAGATCTACGTCGCTTACAAGGACTATCGTTGGATGATGGATTTTGTCCAAGAAATGTTGAGAAGGATTGTGATGTCCGTACATGGCTCATTACAATTCCGTGCACATGACGTAGATTTCGACTTCTCTAAACCGTTTGAACGCTTGACTATGCGAGATGCTATCTTGCAATATGGAGGCGTGGATATTGATCTCTTGGGAGAAGAGCAACTTCGGGACGAGTGTAAGAAGCGGGGAGCGGATGTGGATCAATCGTTCGGACGAGGAAAGCTCATAGATGAATTGTTTGGACTTACTGCGGAAGAGCATTTGATACAGCCGACTTATCTTATCGATTACCCAGCCGAAATGTCGCCTCTCTGTAAACGACATCGCGATAATCCTAAGTTGACAGAACGGTTTGAGCTGTTTATTAACGGAAGTGAGCTATGTAATGCGTATAGTGAGCTTAATGATCCTGTAGATCAGCTCGCTCGTTTTCAGGAGCAAATGTTGCTTGGGAAGAAAGGAGATGACGAGGCCATGATTATCGACTACGACTATGTACGAGCCATGGAATATGGTATGCCACCATGTTCGGGGATGGGGATCGGGATTGATCGTCTCGCGATGCTCGTACTTGATAAAAAGTCAATACAAGACGTCCTCCTCTTTCCACAGATGAGACCCGAAGTCTGGGATCTTACTGCAGAGAATGACAATCAACCTCAATAAGTTACTAAATATCGGTAGAATGCCCCATTGTTTGGTTGGGATCTCCATTGCCTGCAAGGCTGCTTTACGGAGCACAGCGTTGCTCATGTTGTTTTCGGTGTCTTGTCTCTCTCTCTTTTCCTTGTCGGCATCCGCACAACCTGCGAGTATCCGAAAAGCAGATGCCTTCTATGAGGCTGGGGGCTTTTACGAGGCATTGAATCTCTATAAGGAGAATCTTGTCTTGGTCGCAAAAGAGGATTTGCCGAAATACCTCTTCCGTGTGGCTGAATGTTATCGACGTACAGGGAAGCCAAGACAAGCGGAGTTGTGGTATCAAAAGGCGATTCTGCGAGAGTGTGCCGAGCCTAAAGCTTATCTCTATTATGCCAATGCCCTTCTATCTGGAGAAAATTACGACCAAGCAAAGGAAAATTACGACGCCTATCTTGCCTTGCAACCGAATGATAAATGGGCTGAGAGGGGAAAACAGTCCTGCGATCTCGCTAAATTGTGGAAGGCATCTCCCTCAGGTTACATTGTAAAATTGATGCCCGTACTTTGTTCAAAACAAAATGATTTTTCGGCATCCTATGCTTCGGCTGATTATAGGACTATTGTACTCACAAGTTCCAGAGATGTAGCTACGGGGCGTAATAAGCATGCCGCGACGGGTGAAAAATTTACAGATCTCTTTATATCTCTTAGTAACGGAGAAGGAAGATGGGGAAAGCCTAAACCGCTTGCTGGTTCTATAAATACACAAGACGAAGAAGGTACACCGAACTTTTCACAAGATTTTACCAAACTCTATTTTACACGGTGTCTCTCGGGAAAAAAGGGGAAGCTTGGCTGTCAGATCTATGAAGCGTCTCTGGTAGGGGAGGGGTGGGATAGTCCCTCGCAGTTACCATTAGCTCCTGATTCTATCATCGTTGCACATCCAGCGATCGCTCCTGATGGACTCACGCTTTATTTTACTAGCGATCTTGCAGGGGGCTTTGGGGGATTAGATCTTTGGAAGGTGACAAGAAATAGTACCAGTGATGCTTGGGGGGAACCGATAAATCTCGGCGGAGATATCAATACCGAGGGGGATGAGGTCTTCCCTTATGTGCATTCCGATGGGACTCTTTATTTCTCCTCCAATGGCTGGCCAGGAATGGGGGGGCTCGATATCTTTAGGGTATTTACTGATGCTAAGGGGAATCGCTCCTTAGAAAACATGCGTTATCCTATCAATTCTTCTGACGATGATTTTGGTATCTCTATACAGAAAGATCGTGAAGAAGGATTTTTTACCTCTAGAAGAGCTGGTGGACGAGGAGGAGACGATATCTATTGGTTCTATCTCCCCCCTCTCGAATTTAATTTGATAGGAGCGGTGACAGATGAAAAAGAGAAAACGCCTCTCAAGAAGGTTAAGGTACGTCTCGTGGGAAGTGACGGAAGTATACAAAATACCGAAACTAACGAAGAGGGAAAGTTTAAGTTTATCCTAAAGCCGAACACGGATTACGTAGCGATTACTTCAGACAAGGGGTATCTCAACGGAAAACTCAAAACCTCGACAAAAGGTAAATCTGTAAGCGAAGACCTCTCCGTAGATGTTTCTATGAACTCGGTGTCAAAGCCGATTGTATTGCCCAATATCTTTTATGATTTCAATAATTGGGAATTGAGACCCGAGTCCGTGACTTCGCTCGATTTTCTTGTAGAGGTGCTTAATGATAATCCCACTGTAGTTGTAGAGCTGGGAGCCCATACCGATAATCGGGGGTCTCAGGAATACAACCTTGAGCTTTCCCAAAAAAGAGCACAGTCCGTGGTGAATTATCTGATTGAACATGGAATTCCTGCAGAACGGCTTCGTGCAAAAGGATATGCGCAGAGTGAACCTTTTGTAGTAACCCCTGGGTTACACCAGCAATTCGACTTCTTACCAACGGGACAAGTGCTCGATGATGCATTTATAAATTCATTACCCAATGAGGAACAGAAGGAGGCGGCTTGGCAGTCCAATCGCCGTACACAGTTCCGTGTTTTGAGTAACGATTATATCCCGAAACCCTAGACTAAAATATGCGCCTAACAACACCTTCGCTATACCGATGTTTGTACTCAAAGTTTATTTCGCATTGATATTCTTCCTCTTGTTATCTTTTGGGCTAAAAGCCCAAAAGTTCTATCAGTGTGAAGAAAATGAAACTCCTGACCTGAAAGTTTGGGCTGCAGAATCTCCTTCTGGGGCAGATTTCAATGCTTGTTTTGTGTATGATGTTGCTGAAATAAAAGGTGTTGGAACAGTTTTTCAGACACCAACGAGAGATGAAGCGGATTTCTCTCTACTTTTTGTGGATGAAAAAAAGGATGCCGACTTCTCTCTTTGGATTGTTGATACCCCGAACGATGCCGGGTGGGTGAACAAAAGCAAGGAACATCTCTTTGATAAGTATCTCAATAAGTAATGCCAAAGAATCTTTCTGAAAGATATTTACTACGAGGCGTCTCTTCTACAAAAGACGACGTGCATGCGGCAATAGAAAACCTATCAAAAGGGATTTTTCCTAATGCGTTTTGTAAGGTGTTACCAGACATTTTGGGTAACGATCCCGATTATTGTGTGATTATGCACGCTGACGGTGCGGGAACAAAATCAAGCCTTGCGTATGCTTATTGGAGAGAAACGGGGGATCTTTCCGTGTGGAAGGGGATTGCACAAGACGCTATCGTGATGAATCTCGACGATCTCCTCTGTGTGGGTATCTCAGATAAGATTCTCTTATCCTCTACTATCGGTAGAAATAAACGTTTGATCCCCAGAGAGGTGATTCGTACTCTAATCGAATCAACAGAGGCGTTTTGTCAAAAAATGCGGAATCTCGGAGTTAATTTGTACTTAACTGGAGGGGAAACGGCAGACGTGGGAGATCTTGTACGTACTGTGATTGTGGATAGTACGGTGGTCGCGCGCACGCTTCGCAGTCGGATTATTGATAATACGCGTATCGCAGCAGGGGATGTCGTGGTGGGACTAAGTTCTTTTGGACAAGCTGCTTATGAGGATGAGTACAATGGAGGGATGGGGAGTAATGGATTGACCTCTGCTCGTCATGATGTGTTTGTGAAAGCGGTCGGTGAAAAATATCCAGAAACTTACGATAATGGTCTCGATCCCAATCTCGTATACTCAGGGTCGGTTAAGTTAACCGATTCTGTACCGAATGCACCTCTTGATGCTGGAAAGCTCGTATTGAGTCCAACGCGTACTTATGCACCGATTATTCAGTGTCTTTTGAATGAATGGACTCCTGATCGAATTCATGGTCTTATACATTGTTCTGGAGGTGCGCAAACCAAGGTGCTGAATTTTATCCGAGATCTCCGAGTTGTCAAGAATAACCTTTTTGATGTTCCGCCGCTTTTTAGTTTGATACAACGGGAGTCGCAAACTCCGTGGGAAGAAATGTATCAGGTTTTCAATATGGGACATCGTCTAGAAGTATATCTAGATCCTGCCGATGCTGCGTATGTTATTGAGCTAGCGCGTTCATTTGGGGTTGAAGCGCAGCAGATTGGGTATTGTGAGAAAGCTACTGGAGCACAGGTTGTGATTCGGTCGCCCTATGGCGAGTTCGTATACTAGTTGTATTATCGCAGTTAGAGAGAAAAAACAACTACTAGTTAGCGACTTAGTTAACTTCCAAAAATTATACTACCTTTGTACGCAAGATATTGAGGCTGTTGCCGACGCATTAGACTAAAGGTTAATACAATGACAAAGGCTGACGTAGTGAATGAGATCGCTCGTAAAACGGGAATTGAGAGACAAGTGGTGCTCCGTTGTGTGGAAGGGTTTATGGAGTCTGTCTCCTCTTCCTTAGAAGGTGGGGAAAGTGTCTTTCTACGAGGCTTTGGATCGTTTATTATTAAACAACGTGCCGAAAAAATTGCGAGAAATATCTCCAAGGACTGCGCTATTGTTGTACCAGCCCACAAGATACCCGCATTCAAGCCCTCCAAGACTCTTATGGGGCGTATCAGTTCGGAGTTGATCTCAGAACAAGAGGAAGAGGATTAGTCATCTCTCGGCGGATAATACCTGTGCTAGCTGTATTACACCCTTATATTATTACTCGTGTGGCGTTGCTTGGAAGAGCATAGCGTTGTAGGTCTCGTTTTACAGCATGTGACATTGGGCTTTTCAAAATATCCCCGAGCGGTGTATAGGATTTAGTTTTTGTTTCATCTATAACAACGGAGGACTTCAAGATGCCAAGCGGTAAGAAGCGTAAGCGCCATAAGATGTCGACGCATAAGCGTAAAAAAAGATTACGCAAGAATCGTCATAAAAAGAACAAGTAGGGGGTATCCCCTATGAGACGGAGGTAAGAGCTACTTCCGTTTTTTGTATCCAGAAAGGGAGGGGAAAACTATTTTCGAATGTTGGGAGTCTTTTTTGACGAGAAAATGGTTTTAGGAGAGAAGGGGAGTACGTGATTTTTCGTTACCTTTGTCGTGTTCAAAGTTGGGAGGTTATTAGGAAATGTTGCGTAAAGAGTTGGCATTGCGAACGGGACATTTGATGTTTATTACGCAAGAGAGTAGTCATAACTCAATACAAGAACAGTTGGAGGGGTACGTAAGAGGAGGGGGACGGCTATTGCAGCTGCGTCTCAAAGGGATAGAAGATAGTGAGTTTGCGAAAATCGCGGATCACGTAGTAGAGATAATGGGCTCTCTCGGTGGGAGTGTGATTATCAATGATAAGTGGAAGGTGGCTCGTCAAGTAGGTGCCTGGGGGGTGCATATCGGACAGCAGGATGGAAATCCCATAGAGGTGCGTCGAGCCGTTGGAGATGAGTTAGCTATCGGAGTCACGGTGAATACTCTAGAACAGTTGATAGCACTCAAGGAAGCGCCGATAGATTACGTGGGACTAGGTCCGTTGCGTTTTACTCCGACAAAGAAAAAATTAGCTCCCTTGCTGGGGATGGAGGGGGTGCGTAGAGTGGTTGAGGGCGCACGAGAGGCTGGTTTTATCCATCCGATATTCGTAATCGGGGGAGTGGAGAATTTGGATGTATACCCCCTTCTAGAGCTCGGGGTGCATGGCGTCGCAGTGTCGAGTAGTATAGCATCGGCAAATAATACGAGTTTTGCGACCGAGAAGTTTATGGATTCTATCGAGAGATTTTTACGTAAACCCAATGCTGTACTTAGGTAAATATCAATTCTCTTCGCACTTGCTTTTAGGTACGGGGAAATTTGCCTCGAATGAGGCTATGAAGGCTGCTATTGTGGCCTCGGGTAGTGAGTTGGTAACTGTTGCACTTAAGCGTATAGATGTTCATAATGAGAAAGACGACCTGTTAGGAGCGCTTCGTGCTACGGGGGTACATCTCTTACCCAATACCTCTGGTGTTCGGAATGCAGAGGAAGCTATTTTTGCTGCAGAAATGGCGAGGGAGGCATTGGGAACAGATTTGATAAAGTTGGAAATCCATCCAGATCCTCGCTATCTTTTACCAGATGGCGAAGAAACTCTCAAGGCTAGTCTACACTTGGCTAAAGAGGGGTTTACTGTGTTACCTTATATTAGTGCTGATCCTGTTTTGTGTAAGAAGTTAGAGGATGTCGGTGTTGCTGCGGTCATGCCATTAGGAGCTCCGATTGGGAGTAATCGAGGATTATTGACCAGAGACTTCTTACGTATTATTATTGAGCAAGCTACGATTCCCGTGATTGTTGATGCTGGGATTGGCGCTCCATCGCATGCGTGTGAAGCTATGGAGATGGGAGCATCTGCTGTATTGGTGAATACGGCTATTGCTATTGCTACCGATCCTGCTGCTATGGGGCAGGCTTTCTGTGCTGCGGTGCAGAGTGGGGCGGCTGCGCGGAAGGCGGGACTAGCCTCCCCCTCAACAGCTATGCTTGCCGAGGCTTCGAGTCCGCTAACAAGTTTCTTAGCAGATCTTAATTGTTAGTACGGGAAAGCCAGATTCTTGGATATCGTATGGGGGGGCTTTGTTCTCACGAAGGATAAGGTGGAGTTCTCGTACAGGAACGCTCTCTTTGATGCGAATTTAGTAAAGAGAGTGGGGGAGTTTGCAATAATAGTTAGACAACCTCGTTTTCTTGTTGAATATTCGGAAATAGGGAATTGATACACCACAATGCAAGAAGTACAAGAAGTGGATATCCGAGAGTTGAATGCTCGTATTGAACGAGAGAGTGCTTTCGTTGATATGCTGACCATGGAGCTCGGGAGAGTTATCGTCGGTCAACGACATCTGGTAGAATCCCTACTTATTGGTCTTTTGGCAGATGGACATATCCTCTTGGAGGGAGTCCCTGGATTGGCGAAAACCTTAGCTATTAGTACTCTTTCCAAGAGTATAGAAGGGCATTTTGCAAGGGTGCAGTTTACGCCTGACCTCCTACCTGCAGACCTGCTTGGTACACTGATTTATAGTCAGAAAAGAGAGGAATTTGAGGTAAAAAAAGGTCCTATATTTGCGAACTTTGTACTTGCGGATGAAATTAATCGCGCGCCCGCTAAAGTGCAAAGTGCCTTGCTTGAGGCGATGCAGGAACGACAGGTTACTATCGGAGAAAATACTTACAAGTTACCTGCTCCATTTTTGGTTTTAGCAACTCAAAACCCAATAGAACAGGAAGGGACGTATCCCCTTCCTGAGGCGCAGGTCGATCGTTTCATGTTGAAGGTGGTATTGGATTACCCAAAGAAGGACGAGGAAAAACTGATTGTGCGTCAGAATGTAAGAGGGACTTTCCCTGAAGTACATCCAGTGGTGAAACCTGAGGATGTACTCCGAGCGCGAGATTTGGTTCGAGAGGTCTATTTAGATGAAAAGATAGAACAGTATATCGTAGATATTGTGTACGCTACACGTCGCCCTGAGGATTATGGGCTAGAACGTTTTATTCCGCTAATCGGTTTCGGTGTCTCCCCGCGTGCTAGTATTAGTCTTGCATTGGCTGCAAAGGCATTTGCGTTTATCAAACGGCGGGGGTATGTGATTCCAGAAGATGTACGGGCTGTTGCGATGGATGTCCTCCGTCACAGGATAGGTCTTACTTACGAGGCTGAAGCTGAGAATATAACTCCAGAACAGATTGTTACTGAAATTCTCAATCGTGTGGAAGTGCCGTAATGGCTTTCACTTGTCTTGCAACGAAAAAGCATAGCATTTGATGAGTGAACAGGAAGAAGCTAGAGAGTTGCTTGCTCGTCTACGGCGAGTTGAGATTCGGGCGAGAGGTCTCTCGCATCAAATATTTGCGGGTGAGTATCATAGTGCTTTCAAGGGGAAGGGAATGGCATTTAGCGAAGTGCGTGCCTACCAATATGGAGATGATGTGCGTAATATCGATTGGAATGTTACAGCACGGATGCGCTCCCCTTTTATAAAGGTTTTTGAAGAAGAACGAGAGCTAACAGTGATGTTGCTCGTAGACGTCAGTGGCTCTCGGCGCTTTGGTTCTGAGGAACGAACGAAGCAAAATGTAATGACAGAGCTTGCAGCGATTCTTGCTTTTTCTGCCATACAGAATAATGATAAGATTGGTGTTATACTCTTCTCCGACCAAGTGGAGCGTTTTATACCACCTAAAAAGGGGCGTAAGCATATCTTGCGTATTATCTGGGAATTGATAAGTTTTCAACCACAGAGTCAGCGTACTGATATCGGTATGGCGTTGCGTTTCTTAACGCACGCGATTAAAAAACGTTGTACGGCTTTCTTGCTAAGCGACTTTGTGGATCTAGATCAAGAGGCGCAACCTCGTTTTTCTGATCCCTTACGTATCGCTGCCAATAAGCATGATTTGGTTGGGCTTCGGGTCTTTGACCCGCGAGAAGAATCGTTGCCGAGTGTTGGGCTCGTTCGATGGGGAGACGCAGAAACAGGTGAGATAAGATGGCTTGATACAGATTCGCCACAGGTGCGTCGTGCATTTGAGAATTTGGCTCAACAGAGGCTCAAGAATTTACAGAAAACTTTTTCCAGAGCTCGGATTGATTGGGAGAGTATCTCCACTACAGAGGATTATGTTTATCCACTGATCAAATTGTTCAAGCAAAGAGGATAAAGCCGTGAAACGAAGAGTGGTACTTCTTTTTCTCTTATTGCAAAGTATGGTGCAAATACTTTGCGCAAAGCCATTAGCGGAACGCTCTTTGAGTCGAGATTCGATAGAGGTCGGTGATTCTCTACTCTTAAGGCTTAAGATCCAAACAGGGAGGGGAGCAGAACTCTTCTTTCCTAATCTCCCCGATACATTGGGGGGAGGACTTGAGGTTTACGCAGCACCACGTTTAGATACGTTGGTCTATGATGAGAATCAAGGCTTTCTTGCTGAATGGAAATTGCCTTTAGTGGCTTATGATACTGGATGGCTTGTGGTACCAGACATTCCAGTCTTGGTACAGTTTAGTGGACGGATGGACACGGTGTATACACAACCCTCCCTTGTTCATGTCTCCTATGTACCGATGGATGAAACCGTGGGGGAGTTGAATGATATTCGTGGTCCATTAGAACAGTCTATAACGTTCTTAGAGATTTTGCCTTGGCTTTTGGCAGGAATTGGGGTTCTCCTTGCGGTAATTGTCTTCTATTTATGGAGGCGTTATCGTCAGCAACAACGTTTACCGTTTGTGCCGAAAAAGCCTTCTCGACCACCTGCTGAAATCGCACTAGAGCTGTTACGAGCTCTGCTGCCAGAAGAGGTTTGGTTGCGTAAGGGGGCAAAGTCATTCTATACTGAAATGACGGATGCATTGCGGGGTTATTTGGAGGCGGCTTGGCAAATTCGGACGCTTGAGGAGACAACGGCTGAAATTCTTGCTGCCCTACGTGCTATGCCAGACTGTACCGAAGAACATTACATGCAGCTTTTACGCATTTTACAGCGAAGCGATCTGGTTAAGTTCGCCCGTTATGAGCCAACTTCCGTAGAACGAGGAGAGGATCTTGCGATAGCAATCCAGCTTGTGGAGGAGATCGCAGCACAGATTGAAAGCAAGCATCAGGTGAAAGATAATGTAGAGGAGGGGAGCTCTTCCTCTATTACGACAGAGCTGAAGGAATAGAAATGATGTGGAACGTGGAATTTGCCAATCCGCTTTGTTTGCATATTCTTTGGGTTATCCCTCTGCTTGTGGCTTGGTATTTTTGGCAGGAGAGAGACCCGAGGCGAGTGGTGTTGTTTCCTTCTTTTATGGAGCTCCCGTATCGGAATTCGGCTCGAGTTTGGATGCGGCACATCCCATTGATATTGAGAATATTGGTCATAGCGTTTTTAACTATCGCTTTGGCGCGTCCGCAGAGCTTCAGCAAAGAGCAAACTGCGACTACTGAGGGGATTGATATTATGCTCGCTTTGGATGTCTCTAGTAGTATGCTTGCCCGTGATTTTGAGCCAGATCGAATGGAAGCAGCTAAAAAGATCGGTATCCAGTTTATCTCGGGACGTCCGAGCGATCGGATGGGGCTTGTTATATTTGCTAATGAAGCATTTACAATGTGTCCCTTGACTTTAGATCATGCTTCCCTCATCAATCAGTTTAATAGTGTTTCGATGGATCTGTTGGATGACGGAACCGCAATTGGATCTGGACTCGCCATGGCTGTAAATCGTCTACGGACTAGTGATGCTATTAGCCGCGTGGTGATTCTTTTAACGGATGGAGTAAATAATAGTGGAGAAATCGCTCCTTATACAGCCGCAGAGATTGCTTATACTTATGGAATACGTGTCTATGTCGTAGGTATTGGTTCTCGAGGAACGGCTCCTTATCCAGTAAAGACTCCGTTTGGTATTCGTTATCAACAGGTTGATGTGCAGATCGATGAAGAGCTTATGCAACAGGTTGCACAACTTACGGGCGGAGAGTATTTCCGAGCGACAAACAATAAAACTCTCGAAGAAATCTATCAGAAGATTGACTCGCTTGAGAAATCAAAGATTAACGTAGATGAGTATCTACAAAAGAGCGAGGAGTTTCTTATTTGGGGATTATTGGCACTCGCTGCGTGTATCTTGGAGTTCCTATTTCGGACTTTCGCGTTAAGACAACTTCCTTAATTGAGCAAGTAGAACGATGTTCCGTTTTGTGAATCATGATCTCTTGTGGTTATTGTTGTTGGTGCCACTCTATTTGCTACTGCAATTTTATTTTCGGTATCTACGTAGTCAAAGAGCACGGCGTTTAGCAAGTGTCGCTATGCTTAGAAAGCTTTTGTTAGATGATTCGAAGGGACGTTTTTGGTGGAGAGTTACGTTTTTTTCCTTTGGAATTCTCTTTTTGGTTTTAGGTATTGCACGTCCTCAGTTTGGTCTCAAGCAGGTGTCGCAAAAACGAACTGGGACGGAAATTATGATCGCCTTAGACGTTTCTCGAAGTATGATGGCTCAAGATGTAAAGCCGAATCGTCTGGAGCGTGCTAAGCTAGAGATTGCTAACCTTTTGAAGAATCTCAAGGAAGACCGTATTGGCCTCATTCTCTTTGCTGGTCAAGCTTATGTGCAACTACCCATTACGAGTGATTATGCATCGGCGCAGATGTTTCTTTCCCGTGCAAGCTGTGATATGATTTCGGAGCAAGGTACGCAGTTGGGGGAAGCTCTTCATTTGGCAATGCGTTCTTTTTCTCCAAAGACGGATGTCGGGCGTGCTATTGTGGTTATCTCGGATGGGGAAGATCACGAAGGAGAGCCATTGCAGGTAGCAGAACAGGCCGCGAAGGAGGGAATTCGAATTTTTACTGTAGGGTTAGGGTCTCCCGAGGGGGCTCCAATTCCAGATCAGGCAGGAGGCATGAAAAGAGATAGTGAGGGAAATGTGGTTATCTCCAAATTGGATGAACTTACACTGTCTAAGATTGCTGCTCGTACAGGGGGAATTTATATGCGGGCTGCTGCACTCCAGTCGGGGTTAAAACCAATACTTGATGAAATGGATTCTATGCAGCGAGCTGAGTTTGATGAGGTTACTTATGCGGCTTATGATGAACAGTTTCAGGTCGCGCTAGTTCTCTCGTTGATCTTTTTTGTCCTCTCTCAAATACTACTGGAACGAAAGAATCCGTGGTTCAATTTTGATAAGTTTTTAGGAGGAAAGGGATCGTTATCATGAGATATTTTCTTGTATTCCTCCTCTTGGTTATTGCCCCCTGTTGTATGTTAAGAGCACAGGAGGCTGCAGGTTTCATTCGACGTGGAAATCAGGAGTTTAAGGAAGGGAAATTCTATGAGTCTGAGTTGGAATATAGAAAAGCACTCGAATTAAAAGGAGAATCTCCTAAGGCGCAGTTTAATCTTGGAGGGGCGCTTTATCGTCAAGAGAAGTATGACGAAGCCGTACAAAGCTATAAGCAGCTTGTGGGGCGCGAAGATGTGTCGGAGGCGGTTCGGGCGGGAGCTTTTTATAATTTAGGTAATACATTCTATCAACAGAAGCATTATGCTGAGAGTGTGCAGGCTTATAAGGAAGCGCTTCGTTTAAATCCTGGGGCAAAGGATGTTAAGTATAATCTCTCGGCTGCACTTAGGATGCTGCAACAGCAACAACAAGAACAACAGAATAAAAATCAGGATCAACAACAAGATAATAATCAGCAGCAGAAACAACAGGGTAGTGGCGGAAAAGACGATCGGCAGAAGCGGGATAACCAAGAGCAGAGTTCTAATTCAGATCAGCAAGATCAACAAACGGGTGATAAGAACAATAACCAAGATCAGCAAGCTGACAATAAAGGGGAACACAACAAGCAAGACTCGCAGTCGGGACAATCGCAACAGCAAAAAGCTCAGTCTCAACAGCAAAAGGGTACGGCAATGAGTCAAGAGGAAGCGGAACGGTTATTGAAAGCTCTTGAGAATCAAGAAGGGGCATTACGAGAAAAGATCCAGAAGGAAAAGGCTAGAGAGGTAGAGAGGAAGAAAAGGAAAAAACAGAAAGACTGGTAGAGTGTAAGCACTAAGATTGGGTTGTGATGTGTGTAAGGATGAGAATGAAAGAGCTTATGTCGCGATATCGGAGTTGTCTTAATCGTGGGATTCTTTGGAGCTTTATCGGGGTCTTTTTGTGTTTACTGAGCATTCGGGTTACTTTGGCTCAAGACTTGAAAGTAGAGATTCCTAATGCCGTTTATGTAGGACAGCCATTCCGGATTGTTTTTGTTGCTTCGGGAAAGGTGGATGAGTTTAAACCTCCTGTATGGGGAGTGCTTAAACTTCTTCAAGGACCTATGGAATCAAAGGTTGAGCAAATCCAGATGGTTAATGGGCGAGTAAGTCGTTCTTTGCGGATTTCGTTTACCTACATTTGTCAAATTAACGAGGCGGGCGAGTATAATTTATCTGCAGCGACTGCTCAAATCGATGGGAAAACGGTAAAAAGTGAGCCAATTACTATCGAAGTTCTTTCTGAGCCTCAAGGAGGAGGTGGTGGAGCTAATAGCCAGATGTCTCAATCGGCTAGAAGTAGAGGAAATATCGCGAATAATTCTTCTGACCAAGGAGAGGATCTTCTTGTAGTAATTCAGTTGAGTCAAAACGAAGTTTATCAGGGACAGCCTGTTGTAGCTACGTGTAAGGTATTGACACGTTTAGATCTCGTAAGTTTTGAAGATTTTCGTTTTCCGGACTTTAAAGGCTTTTGGGCTAAGGAAATAGAAACGCCACAGCAAATATCTTTTCGTTCAGAGGTTTACAATGGGCGACAATATAATGCAGGAATCTTGAGACAGTATGTCTTATACCCACAGAAAAGTGGAGAGTTGGAAATAGAGCCTCTTAAGGCGGTTGTGCAGTATCGAGTGAGAGGTGCTAGACAGTCTTTTTTTGATGAGTTTATGGGGACTTTTCAGACTGACACCCAGACTCTCATTAGTGCGGCTCGAAAACTTAAGGTTAATGCATTACCTGGAGGAGCACCGAGTAGTTTTAATGGGGCTGTTGGAAATTTCTCTATTGCTGCAAAGGTTGATAACCAGAAGGTAAAGACTAATGATGCGCTTTCCTATGTACTTACTGTATCTGGGGCTGGGAATTTGCAACTATTGCAGAAGCCAGAATTGACCTTACCATCAACAGTGGAGGTCTTTCCACCGAAAATAGTGGAAAATTATTCTATTCGTAATGGGATTCAGACGGGGAGTGTTGCCTACGAGTTCATTTTTATTCCGAGAGCTCCAGGGGAGCTAACAATCCCTCCGTATGAGTTTTCTTATTTCGACCCACAGGCGAAAGCCTACAAAACGATATCGACCTCAGCTTTTACACTGGATATTGAGGCGGATACTACTCAGCGTATATCCTCCATTGCAGGATCTGTTTCCAAGGAAGATGTTCAATATTTAGGGCAAGATATAAGGCATATTTATGTCGGGAATATACTTTTGCAACCTATGGGTATCGCTTTTGTGGGTTCTTTTTTTTGGTGGATAGCACTCTCTTTGATATTATTATCCTTTCTCTGTTTGTGGGTTGTTTTTCAGCGTCGTCAAGCCTTTCTTGCTAATTTGACATTGGTGCGGGGTAAACGTGCTGGAAATATAGCTAGAAAGCGTTTGCAGCGAGCCAAACATTATATGACAGTAGATGCTGCTCTCTTTTATGTGGAATTGGAACGTGCTATTTGGGGATATTTTTCCGATAAGTTTGCGCTTGAGTTATCGTCGTTATCGTCGGATGGTGTTCGGACGGCTTTATTAGAAAAAGGTGTACAAGAAGTACAAATCGAAGCTGTACAGCGGATTATATCTGCGTGTGAATATGCGCGTTATGCCCCAGCAAGTGTCGAAGACGATCTTATGGAAATGTATAATACGACGCTAAGTACATTGGGTGAGCTGGAACGCTGTTTAAAAGCGAAGGAATAATGCTGGTATAGTTGCTTATTGAATAAAAAGGGGAGTGGTGTATCGGATGAAAATCTTTTTGAAATGTGTGTTTCTGATATTCATGTCACTGCAGAGTGTATTTTTGCTAGCTCAAGAGTACTTAGAAAATGACGCGCATTTTGTACAAGGAAATGTGTATTACGAACGAGCACGTTTTGATAGTGCGGCCTTCGAATACGAACGGATATTGGAGGATTCTGTGCATCATCCTATGGTATATTACAATTTGGGGAATGCGTATTTTCGACTGCAACAATATCCTAAAGCAATATTGAATTACGAGCGGGCGCTAAAGTTGAGCCCGAATAGTGAAGATATTGTGTTTAATTTGGCATTAGCACGTTCTTTTACCCTTGATAAATTGGAAAGTCCCGAGGAGGTGTTTCTCAATCGTTGGTGGAGTTCTTTTCGAGATTTTTTCTCTTCGAAAGAGTGGGCTATTTTGAGTCTTGTCTTCTTGGGGGTAACGCTTCTGGGAGTTCTTTTGCTGCGTTTTTTTGTTCCGCGCTCTCATTTGCGAAATCTATTTGTTGTACCCTTTGTGTC
Organism: uncultured Bacteroidia bacterium; assembly: GCA_963543925.1. GTDB lineage: Bacteria > Bacteroidota > Bacteroidia > Bacteroidales > CAJPTX01 > Bacteroides_D. Next base: position 52,502 of record CAUUCP010000001.1, read on the forward strand.
CATTTTATTATTCTTTTTTACGTTAGGGTTGGCTATTGGTGCTCAGTATCGTCTTAGTAATCAAGATATGGCGATTATTATGCAGTCGGTTGTTTCAGTAAAGAGTTCACCAGATGTCGCTGGGAAAGATCTATTCTTATTGCATGCGGGTACGAAGGTATCGGTATTACGAAAAATAGGAACTTGGTATGAGATTTCTATCCCTGATGGTCATCAGGGATGGGTTGAAGAATCGATACTGTCCCTTATATAATAGAATAAGAAGAGCTTGAGGGAGAATAGAATATTATTCTCTGAAACCTATGGGTGGGAGTGTTTAATTCTTATTACCTTTGTACTTATCAGAAATAGAATCATTTTATAATTACTGTTATGTTAATCTTTAGCTACTGTTTTGATATTACTATTCTGTAATATTATGATTTATCTATTTCTATTGTTTTATCTATTTGTCGAGTATATAGGATCTTCTGTTCTGAAACAGAAGGAAAATTCTAGGAAGTCCTATAAGCCGAATTCTGTACGTTTATTTGAGATAAACGAGGCAGTTATTTCTCTAGGAGACCATAGTCCCTCTAGCAATCTACCCTCCTACTGAGCCTAATATTTTTGATATTAAGGCTTGCAACGGGGCGCTGCATGAGATACTCTCGCAGTAGGTATACTTGATCTTGCACCCTTTGAAACCACACACGCATTATCGCTAATACATGTCGTGAGCTTTTACCTCACGTTCTCACCCTTACCTAAGAAAGACAAGCTATTCTTAGGCGGTTATTTTCTTCTGGTTGTACAGGATCTTACGACCCTCTCTCTGTTAGAGAGCAAAGCCCCCTCTGGTGTTCGGACTTTCCTCTCCCCTTTTTTGTAAGGGGAGCAACTGCCCAGACTTCCTAGAATTGTCCGACAAAGATAGTAAGCTTTTGGATAATTCTATAACGAAGTGACGTCTTCTATTGCGCGATATCGGATATAGCGTCCATTTGGCTGCAATACGATAATGTCTGGGATCTGTGGACGATTTTGAAGTGGTTTATTCGTTTCATTTGAATTGTTTTTTACGTGTTGAGGAGCACAGTGGCTTTCCATACCTGGTTCGGGAAGCGCATTGCTAGAAGGATTTTCTATCGATACATCTTTGTTGTTGACTTCTCCCTTTAGTGTCTCGCTTTTCTTATTATTTTCTGTAAAGCGAGTTGTATTAGAGGCTTCTTCGTGAGATTCTCGGGTAGGATTTACGTCTCTAAAAAGAGAAGAATTGGAAGGCGTATTGGTGAGGACTTTATTTTTAGGGTCTTTTTGGGAATCGATACTACTTACTTCATTTGTCGATTCTTGTTGTTGACGCCACATGTCTCCAGTTCCAAGCAATAACCAATCGGGGCTGAGTTGTGGAAAGGCGTTGAGTATTTTTACAATGACGTCAAAAGAGGGATTGTTTCTTCCTGTTGTCAAGTGTGTGACAGCGCCTTTTTGTATACCGACGCGCTCGGCAAATGCACCAGATGTTAATCCAGACACTTTCATTAGTGCAAGGATTCGTTCAGCAATACTTCCGACAGATTTCATTTTTAGCTCCGACTAAGATGATACAAATGTAGTCATTATTGCCTAACAATAGATCTTGTACTGTTTAAAAATGTATCCAAATCTTTTTCGGAGCATCTTTTGGGGAGAATATTTTAGATTAGAAAATGAGAAATGGGAGACAAAGAGACACTTAATGATTGACACGTAACGTAAACGTTAATAGTTAATTCGTTGTACGATATTGGATGTATATTCGTTGTCTTGGGGTGGGCTTTTGATAGTGTTATTGAAGAAGTACAGTTGTGTAAGATGGGGATACTCCCCTCCCCGTTGCGTTTGTTTATTGATGGGGAAGACGGAGTCTTAGAAACTTAATACCTTTACATGCCGTTTTTAAGGTACGATTGACGCGTTTGAGTCTTCTTTCTTTAAGGAGTGTATGGGTATCGGAGTTGATGCTTTAAGAGTGCCGTTTGTGGGGCAGATTGCGGGTATTGTGACGGCATTATGATGCGTAAAGCTTCTTATTATAATCTAGGGTAACATGGCGCTATTTTCTTTCACTGTAACACGCAAGCCGCGACAATTTCATTACCAGCCTCGTTACTATGATCCGCGAAAAGAGCAATTACAGGCGATTGTGTCGCGTGCAGAACAAGCAGCGGATACAGAATCTTCTCCAGATGTTAAGCTCGCTGCAGCTCGTGTGGAATTAGCCTTTCGGGAGGCTAGGGCGCGTCGTCGTGGCGGGATTGCTCAAAAACAGTTGCGGAGAACGATGCTTATTTTCGGAGTTCTCGCGATGCTTATATTTGTGTATTTACATTTGTAGTATGTCCGATGTAATCAATATCCTTCCAGATGCTATTGCCAATCAGATTGCTGCCGGGGAGGTGGTGCAGCGTCCAGCGTCGGTTGTTAAAGAGCTTTTGGAAAACAGTATCGATGCACATAGTTCTCTGATACGTCTTTTGGTTTTTGAGGGGGGAAAGAATGGGATACAAGTGATAGATGACGGCATAGGGATGTCGCCCCTTGATGCTCACTTGTGTTTTGAACGGCATGCCACGTCGAAAATTCGACAAGCGTCGGATCTTGAGATGATTATGACGATGGGCTTTCGTGGTGAGGCGTTAGCCTCGATAGCAGCCGTGTCGGAGCTTACCCTTATTACTCGTCGTGGTGAGGACGAGATAGGTACTAAGATTTCTATTTCAGGCTCGCGGGTGGTAGATAAAGCTCCTGTGGCGTGTCCAGTTGGTACGAATTTTTCGATACGTAATTTGTTTTTCAATGTACCTGCGCGTCGTAGGTTTTTGAAGAGCACGTCGGTAGAAATGCGACACGTCGTGAATGAGTTTTTGCGTGTTGCCCTTGCGCATCCAGATGTGGGGATGATGCTTTATCACCAACAATCTACAATTTACAAACTTGTACCTACTACATTGCAGCAACGTATCATAGATATTTTTGGAAAGGAGCTGACAACAGCGCTTATCCCATTTGAACATGTAGCAGAGACAGTTGAACTGAAGGGTTTTCTCGTAGATCCGTTGCGTATCAAGAAACGGTTTAGTGAGCAATATCTTTTTGTAAACGATCGCTATATGAAGAGTCCTTACTTCAATAAGGCGATTCTTTCGGCTTACGAACGTCTTTTGCCTCCAGAGGTTCTTCCTTCTTTTTTTATTACTTTCAAGATAGATCCACGACGTATTGACGTTAATATTCATCCAACAAAGACGGAGGTAAAGTTTCAGGACGAACAGGTCATTTGGGAGATTATCTTTTCGGCAGTACGTAAAACGTTAGGGCGTTCGACGGGGCTGATGGAAGAGAGAAAAGATATTACAGATGTGAGTAAGGCATCTCTGTTTAGGTCGTCAGTTAAACAAAAGGAGTTTACTGTTGGTATAAAAACATCTCCATTTTCCTCTACTACGGTAGCTTCTTCCCAAGTGACGCCTCAGGTGTCTATACGTCCTTCGGAAGTTGAGAGGTCGCCATCTCCTATTCTCTCTCCTGGACTTGCGTCTACAGCGCTTGCGGCGTATAATACGCTCTATATCGATAATACCTATATTGTGACGACGGTAGAGAATCAATTGCGCATTATAAACCAGCACAGAGCGCATGCGAGGGTATTGTATGAGCGTTTTACGCACGGTGATCTCCCTACGGCACAGAACCTCTTGATACCAGTGAAAATGGAGCTTATTCCGTCTCAGACGGTCGGGATAGAGTCTTTTGTTGAGGCGTTGGGCGAGGTGGGGGTTGTGGTAGAATTGGATGAGGCGCGGAATTTGGTATTAAAGTCTTATTTTACAACTGTTCCTCCTATAGACCCAATGCGTTTTCTACAGACACTCTATCAGGAATATATGCAAAAGGGAGAAGCTAGTCTAGAGCGCGTAACCGATCCGTCTCGTCGCGCTATGGCTTTTGCTATGGCTTATCGTTATCATGAACCGCTTTCGGTTGAGCAGCAACGCCAACTGGTGCATGATTTGCTGGAGTGTGAGGAACCTATGCTAGATCCTAAGCGACGTCCGACTATGAAAGTCTTAGGACTTGCTGATATTGAGCATTTTCTAGCATAATTCGTATACGTATCTCTATACTCCCCTATTCCGCCCCAATTCTCTGCATAGACGTTGTGGACAGTATTGATTGACAGTACTTCTCGCACGGCGGGGTTATTGGCTATACTACTCAGATAGAAGATGGGAGGAAAACACTACACAAATATACATATGTGAACGTATATGTATATTTGTCGTCTCTGAATGAAGCAACAATAAAGGAGGCGAGCGTTTACTTTTGTACAGATAATATCTATACTCCCCTATTCCACCCTCATTCTCTGCATAGACGTTGTGGACAGTATTGAAGAGTGTACTTCCCGCATAGTAGATTTATTAGCTATACTACACAGGTAGAAGACAGAATATTACATAGCATACATATGTAAACAAGAAGAATCTGTTTGTTGTATTTAGAGAGCAATGATAGAGGATATAATTATTTACTCTTGTATGAATATGGTATCTGTACTCCCCTGTTGTGGACAGCTGAGGATTATACATCCCGCATGGCGGGGTTATTGGTTATACTACACAGGTAGAAGATGTGAAGAAAAGACTATGTAAGTGCACAAGTGTAGATAATAATATTCTGTTTATCGTCTCTAGAGGAAGCAACAATAGAGGACATGATCATTTACTCTTGTATAAATATGGTATCTATACTCCCCTATTCCTCCCATATTCTCTGCATAGACGTTGTGGACAGTATTGAGGATTATACATCCCGCATGGCGGGGTTATTAGTCATGCTACACAGATAGAAAATGGGAGGAAGATACTGTCTTAAAAGAGTGTGTAAGGGGGTGAGAGTTGGTCGGCAATCGTGAGCTTATAAAGCTTTCTATATTCCTAAATATACGTACTACCCAAGGGGTAGATCGGAGGTACACCCTCTATTTACATTCAGTTCACGCCCTCTACATGCCCTCTATAGGCGCTCTATAGGCGCTGTTCACGCTTAAAACGCCCTGTAAATTCGGTAGAAAGACAGTCCATATTTATAACATATTCCATTATTCTATATAGTATTATTTAGTGAGTTGTATAGAATATTGGTTTACTAATCCCTAAAGTCGTACTAAGCTTTACTATCCTCCTTTACTATCCTCTACGATCTCTTGTATATTCCGCTTGTAGATGTAAAAAAAAGAGCGCGTCACAAAAAGTGGCACGCTCCAGAGTGATTGTAAAAAGAACTTTATTTTTTCGCACTGCGATTCCCGTAACGACTGATAAACTTGTCGACACGCCCCGCAGTATCCACTAGCTTCATCTTACCCGTATAGAACGGATGCGATGCACTCGATATTTCCATCTTGAATAGTGGGTAGGTAACACCGTCCACTTCAATCGTCTCGCGAGTGTTTACGCAAGACTTGGTGATGAAAACCTGGTCATTTGACATATCCTTGAAAACTACCAAGCGGTAATTTTCTGGGTGTAGACCCTTCTTCATTACAATTCCTCCTGAAAAATTGGGACGGACATCCTATCGCCCGCCTTCGGGCACAAAGTTAGGTACTTTTTTGATACTGTCCTAAAGAATGTGTAGACTCCTCTGTCGCTCATACCTCTAGTGAAGGGATATACTATACGTAAACTCTTAGTAAGCGATCTCGATCGCCTATCTGAGCGGTGATCCCTACACATTTTTACAGCCCCCTCCATTTTTTATCCTACCGCACACACCAAAAAGAGATAATTGGGCGTTTATTATTCATGAGAAGGCGATTGCTTTGCACGCTGCTGGTCGTGAGTATTCTTTTGCTGCAAGTTTTTCCACTTGCCGCGCAGCTCACGCGTATTCGGGGTAAGGTTTACGATGCGGAGTCGCGTGCCCCTATCCCTGATGTGGCTATTGCCTTGTTGGGTTTGCCAGTGGGAACGATAACATCGGACGAGGGGGTCTTTTTTCTTGAGACCCGTAAACGCGCGGACACCCTCGTGGTTGCCTCCGTGGGGTATGAGCCGCAACGTCTTAGGATACAGCGGGGTACTTATCAGGAGTTTGAGATTGCACTGAAGCCACTGGAGATTGCTATGGAGGAGGTTGTCGTGCGTCGTGAGCGCAATCCTGCCCTTCCGATCCTTGATTCGGTGATTCGACATAAAGCGCTTAATAATCCGAAGAGTATCCCCCTTTATTCGACGCATGTGTACAACAAGATAGAGATTGACGTCAATAATATCGATAGTTCGTTTTTTGACTCCCCTGGTTTTCGTGATATGCGTTTTCTTGCGCGCAATATCGATACCAATGCAGCTACGGGGAAGTCTTTCTTGCCAGTCTTTCTTTCGGAATCGCTTTCTCGGTATCATTACCGTCGTTCTCCAGCAACTTCTCGCGAGGTGATTTATGCCTCTCGTATGTCTGGGGTTGAGCGTGACGACCTGACCGAGTTTTCTGGTGAGCTTTATCAAGATTTCAATCTTTACGAGAATTACATGTCGGTTTTCAACCAAGGCTTGGTGAGTCCGATCCACGATAATGGAACCTTCTATTATCATTATTTTCTCGTTGATAGTGCGATGCGAGAGGGCTGTAAGCAGTATCGAATCTCTTTCCGTCCGCGTCGTAAACAAGAACCGACGTTCAAGGGCTACATCTGGGTTGACACACGAGAGTATGCAGTCACCGAGGCGCAGTACGAGCTTGACAAGTCTGTCAACCTCAATTTTGTAAACTACGTCATGGTACAGGAGCGTTTTCGTCGTCATGAGGATAGGGTTTGGTTTCCCGAGCGAAAATACTTTTTCCTAGATTTGAACCTCACGGACAATACGTTTGGTTTCTTTGGTCATAAGACCACGCTTTATGACTCGTTGGTTCTTGATGACCCAATTCCCCGCGATTTGTTGCGTACTCCCAATGAGGTACAGGTGCGGAGTGTGGTGAATGAATTTTCTGCTCAGGCGTGGGATACGCTTCGACGCGAGGAGCTCTCGGATAAGGAGCGTACGATTTACCATAACGTAGATACTGTAAAAACACTTCCTTTTTACAAGAATGTTCGTGCGTTTGCAGAGTTGTTGGTGAATGCGCATTGGAAATTCCATTATTTTGAGGTGGGGCCTGTGCAGCAGTTTTATAGTTTTAATCCTGTTGAGGGGTCTAGGGTGGCTTTTGGCGCTCGTACTACGCGTTTCTTTCACCCGCAGGTGCGTCTGAGTGGGTTGCTTGCGTATGGGATTAGGGATAGGGCTTGGAAGTGGCGTGCTGGGCTGGAGTATGTGCTCGAGCGTTATCCGTGGCGTAAACTCACCTTTGCTGCGCGTCATGATATGTTGCAACTTGGTGAGGCGGAACGAACCCTGCGACAGGATAATGTGTTAGCATCTCTTATGCGTCGTTATCGGAATTATTCAATCTCGCCAGAGGCTCATTATCAACTAAGCTATTATCACGAGTTCTATACGGGGCTTTCTCTTCAGGGCGACGTGGGGCATCGTGTGCATTTTCCCAATAAGTACCTTACTTTTCAGCGTCCAGATGGGAGTCGTGTTGCCGAGTTGCGTTATACATATCTTGGTCTAGAGTTCCACTGGAAACACAAGGAGAAGTATTTTACCAACTACTTTGAGCGTCAAGCTATCGGGAGTGACTATCCCGACGTTACACTTTCTGCACGAGGTGCGTTGCGTGGCGCGTTTTGGACCGATTATAGCTTCCTCCGCTTACAGGGGCGTATTCGTCAGAAGGTACATCTCCATCCCATGGGGTATGCGTGGGTGTTGGTTACGGGGGGGGCAATTTTGGGGCGCGTCCCCTACCCGCTTCTTGAGTTACACCAAGGGAGTAATACGTACGTGATCTCGCGTTTTGGTTTTGATCGCCTTCATTTTTATGAGCTTGTTTCAGACCGTTGGTTTTCTGCCTCTTATGAGCATCATTTTATGGGCTTTTTTCTTAACCACATCCCATTGTTGCGTTACCTTAAATTCCGAGAGCTTTTTGGAGTAAAAGCTGTTTGGGGGGCGGTGACCCCTTCCAATCTCGCTCTTTTACAGTCACCTCTTTCTTTGCGTCCGATAGGATCAGAGCCGTATGTAGAGGCGATGTTGGGGTTGGAGAATATTCTTCACGTTGTTCGTTTGGATGTCGTGTGGCGTCTTACCCATACAACGCCTCGCGAGCGTTTTATTCCCTCGCTGCGGGTAGGTTTGGCATTGCAATTTTAGGGAGGCGTTACACGCTTTTTTGGAAAAGCAATAACTTTGCGCCGTTATCGTTGTTAGAATACGAAAGGTAGAGGTCGATGTTGACACGAAGATTTATCCGCATCAAGGTGCTTCAGGTAGCCTATCAGTACGCGATTTTACAAAGTGCCAACCAGGGGGAAGAGCCCCTGACCGCAGATCTAGCCTTGCGTTTGCTTCGAGAGAATCTTGGTAATTTTCAAACGCTGCAGCAGTTTCTCCTTGAGTTGTTACCCATCTTCAATTTGCGGGCGCAGTACAATGTCGAGGATGAGAAGAAGAAGAATTACCCGCGTTATGACGAAATAAAGCGGTTGAGCCCCTTTGCCGAGGATAAGCTTGTGCTTGCGATAGACGAGAATGATGCGCTTGATAACGAGTATGTTCGCGACTTGCGTTCTAATGTGGGCAATGCGGTCTTTTTGCACGTTTTCAAGGAATTCGTACAATCTCCTTTTTACCAATCCTACCTTCTTACGCCAGCGGCTGACCGTAAGGTGCAGTTGGCGCGTTCGCAGCGTCTTGTGGAGGAGTTTTATGGGTGGGTATTTCAGTCGTGGTATGAGGAGCTTAATTTTGAGGAGCGTATCCTAGAAGAGAATAAGGCGCAGCAAGGACTTCTTCCCGCGAATCAAGATTTTTTTCAGCGTCTTTTTGTTCAGGCGCCCGTGTCTTATAGTACTGACTTGCAACTTGCTATTGTGCAGCTTGTGGAGCGGATAAAGGGGTTGAAGGATTATCCGGATCGTGAGACGCGTCTTTTGTCACGTCCGTTGCAACCCGATGATCAACAGTTTGCAGATACGTTGCTCCTTCAGTGTCTCAAACACAGTGCAGAGCATCAGGAGATGATCAAAGCCAATCTGGCGCGTTGGGCGATAGATCGGATCAAGATTACAGACCGTTTACTTATTGAGCTAGGGATTACCGAGCTTCTTTACTGTCCGGATATTCCATCGCAGGTTACACTGAGTGAGTACGTTGATATTGCGAACTTTTTTGGAGCAAACGAACAATTGGGCTTTGTGAACGGTATCTTGGATAACATTCACGATCAACTTCAGGCGCAGGGACGTGTTCAGAAGCATGTGCATGTTCGGAGCTTGGTTCGCGAGCAAGCTTCTGCAGAAAAGCGCTCTGCTGGGAAGGGGGGGGAGGCGTCGGCTTCTCGACGTAGTGGTGAGGCGGAGTCTGATGTCGAGGCGTCGCGCGAAGTTTAGGGGCGGTTTGTTTCACACGTAGTCGTTATGACGAGGAATATTTTTTAATACAAAACACACTTATGTTCAATCAGTTGTCACTTTTGCTTGACGCTCAACCTGCAGCAGCGCAGAGCCCATGGATGTCGATCGTGATGATCGTGCTCATCATTATCGTATTTTATTTCTTCATGATTCGTCCACAGATGCGGCGTCAAAAGGAGCTAAGGAAGTTCCAAGAGAGTCTGCAGAAGGGGGATCGCGTCTTGGTAGCAGGGGGGATTTTTGGTAAGGTGGTCGAGGTGAAGGAGGATGCTATCCTTGTAGAGATCGACAATAATACCACGATTCGTGTTCTGAAGAATAGTGTTTACCGTGACGGTAGCGATATGAAATAGTTATTTTCGGTAGTAGTTTCCCCCCATATGGGAATAACTACTGAGGGTTGTTTTAACTTTTTTCTCAGCTCCCCTTTCTACTTCATGAGAGAGGGGGGCATTTTTTTTGTCGCTTATTTGTGGGTGGTAACTTGTAGTGAAAAAAATGGGGGGGACGCTCCTAGAAAGTGTATAAGCGTTACGGGCTTGGGTTGGAGAGAGTGTGTGGGTAGTGTCCGTAAAAGTGTGTAAAGAAGCTACCTATTTTGCCACCTACCGCCCGCTCTTTATATCTCCATTACACACTGCCACTTTATGAAATTCTAAAGCATTATTTTTGTACGACAAACTAAACAGTACGGTATACAAATAACACGAATACGTATAGAACATAGGGTGTTTTGGAGTAGGTAATTTTACCTAATTCCCCGCTTGTAGAGTACGTGTAGAGTGCGTGTAGCATTGGTGTACTCCGAACATGCCTTGTTTGGGGATAAGGAATTTAGGAATATATAAAGCTTTATAAGCTTACGATCGCCGCCCAACTCTCACCCCCTTACACACTCTTCTAGGACGGTATCCTCTTTTGGCTGTATCTTCTCAACAACCCTTCCTCCTCTCTGGGCAGCCCATTTTAGTCGCGTAGGGGTGTGTGGGGGTGGAGAGCATCTGACTAAAGCAAAACTTTCGTACCTTTGATATGCCGCTACCCTTCCTTTTGGAAGAGAGTATTCACTTGATAATAAGAATATTCCGACTATTCTTACCTATTCATGCAGGGCGATAGAAAGATTGTAGGAGAGAAGATAAAGCACTTTTTCGTTGGGCTATGGAGCGCTAGAAAGAGGATCTGGAGATCACGAAAGCAGATATTACAGTATCTTCTTATTGTGGTACTTTCAACGTTTGTTTGGTTTTTGATAAAGCTTAATCACGAGTACACGATAGAGATATCGCGGGAGGTAGTGCTTAAGGAGACACCCTTTTGGTTACACATAGTTCCTTCTGATGTACATCGGGTTTCTTATCGGGTTAAGGGGCTTGGGTTTGGCCTCTTATCTCACCGTGGTTTTCTTTCAGCCTCCCCTCTTTACTTGAACTACATGGATTCGCTTCGTCTTTTTTCTTCCATCACTCCTAGTGGCGCTTCCATTCGTCGTGAGGATCTGGCGGGGATTCTGGCTCGTTTGCTACCGACAGAACTTCAGCTTGTGAGCGTGCAGACGGATTCTGTTTACTATCGTTTTGATTGGCAGGGTCGTCGTCGCGTACCAGTTCGTTTTTCTGCTCGTTATCGTTTAGCGGATCAGTGCCTTCTTTTGGAGTCACCGCGTCTGTCAGTAGACAGTGTCGAGGTGATAGGTACGGAGAATTGTGTGTCTCAAGTTTCGCAGCTTTCGACGTCCCCCCTTGATCTTGGTGTGCTACCCCCAGGTCGTCATGTTCGTCGTCTTCCGCTGGATCTTCCAGTGGGGATCGCAGCGTCGCAGCGGGAGGTTTCCGTTGTTTTTTCAGTGGAGAAGTATACAGAGAAACGTCTGAACGTTCCGGTACGTGTGGGGGATATGGGAGATTCGTTGCGGTTGCAGCTACTCCCCGCCTCCGTCGAGGTAGTGTGCCAGGTTCCAGTTTCTTGTTTTGATTCGCTCACGTCGTCCTCGTTGCCTTTTTACGTTTTGCCCGATACTACGCAGCAGTTACCACGTTTGCGAGTAGAGATAGATACTATCCCCAACTACATTCATCGTCTTTCTTTCTCGCCCATGTATGTGGGCTATTATGTTTCGCGACCATGACCCCACGGACAGCTTACGGTATCACAGGCTTTATTGGAGCAGGAAAGACCTTTGTTGCACAGCAATTGGCTGATCGCGGGTGTGCAATTTACAGTGCCGATCAGGCGGCGCAACGTTTGGTACTTTTGCCAAATATGCACACTCACCTAGTGGGGCTGTTGGGGGAGGAGGCTTATCTCCCGAATGGGGAGTACAATCGTCGCTATGTCGCTTCTCGTATTTTTCAGTTTCCCACGCTTCGTGCGAGTATAGAGTCATTGGTTCATCCTGCTGTTTTCGAGGATTTTCGTCTTTGGTCAGATGAGGTAGAGACGCGCTATCCGTTTGTTTTTATGGAGTCCGCGCTTCTTCCTCGTCTTGCTTGGCGATCCTTTTTGCACGCACTGATTTTAGTTACGGCACCAGCTGAGACCCGTCTTTTGCGTATTGTAGCGCGAGACCATACTACGCGAGAGTTGGCGCTACAGCGAATAGCTTCGCAACCAGATGAGATGCAGTACTATGCAGCGGCTCATTTTATCATAGAGAATACTACCGCGGAGCGCCTGGCGCCTCAGCTCGATCGTTTACTAGAGACCCTTCAACATCAAAATGCGATACAATAGCGGTTGTTTTGTGACTATTGCGATAGCGCTTCTTGCTTTTTATATCTTAGGACCGTATGCTATTTTCTTGTTACCGGTGATTTTGCTCATCGGTTTTGCTTTGTTTTTCTTTCAGGGACGTCGGGTTGCAACTGCAGGACAGGGGTATAATGCTACTGGGGGAGCTCGTCCGCTCCTTGTTCTTTTTGCAGCTATAATGAAAGCCGACGGGCGTGTTATGCGCACGGAGCTTGTGTATGTGAGCGAGGCGTTGAAGAAGATCTATCCGCTGGAGCAAGTCCCAGCGCTAATTGATGAGCTTAAGGAGATTTTGCATCAAAACTTTTCTATTGAAGAGGCTTGTGAGTCGATTCTGCAGCAGCATAGCACTAAGGGACGTTTCACGATTGTTTATCTTTTGGTCGGGCTCGCCAAAGCCGACGGAGTGGTGGACCCGCAGGAGCGGTATCTTCTCTATGAGATAGCAGCGCGTTTGGGCGTACAGAGACTCTATGTCGATTCCCTTTTACACGGGAGTTTCTACTCGGGGAGTTACGAAGAGAGGGGGTATTATTCGGAGGGGAACTACTCGGGAGGCTATGCTGGGGATGGGGGTTATTCAGGGGGTTATTCTGGGGGGTATTCAGGAGGTTATTCGGGCAGTGGTCGTCGTACGACGACTTTTACGGGTAAAGACCCGTATACGGTACTGGGTATTGAGCCTACGGTGAGCGATTCGCAGGTCAAGAGTGCCTATCGCAAATTGGTGAACACGTGGCATCCTGATCGTTTTCAAAACAAATCGGAAGCAGAGATAGAGCGAGCGACGGAGAAGTTCAAGGAGATCCAGTCTGCTTATGAGACGATTTGTAACGCCCGTGGGATGAAATAGCACTCTCTCCGATGTCATCTTTTTGTATGTCGTGTGGGGATTCGGACAATTTCGCAGCTCGAGTTTATGCTTTTATTGATCAGGAGGGGCTTTTAAGTTCATCCTCTCGCCCGTTGTTGGCCGTGAGTGGGGGACGGGATTCGATGTGTCTGTTGGATCTTTTACGTCGACGCTGGCAGGTGGCAGTGGCGCATTTTAATTTTCAATTGCGTGGTGAGGAATCTTTTCGCGACGAAGCGTTTCTCCGAGATTATTGTGCGCGCTATCATCTTCCTTTTCATTTACGTCGGGAGGATACACATGCTTGGTGTGCAGCGCATCATCTTTCCACTCAGGTTGGGTGTCGTGAACTTCGATATTGTTTTTTCGAGGAGTTACGACAAGCCTATGGCTATACGGAGGTGGTTATCGCTCACCATGCAGATGATCGTGCAGAGACGCTCCTTCTGAATCTAGTGCGTGGTACGGGACTCCGTGGTTTGGGCGCTATGCGTCCTCGTCATGGGGATTTGGTGCGTCCCCTGCTTGTGGTTACCCGTCGGGAGATAGATGAGTATGTTTCAGCCCATCAGTTAGCTTATAGAGACGATTCTTCCAATGCAACGAACAAGTATACGCGCAATTTTCTTCGTCATGAAGTGCTCCCACTTCTTGCTTCGGTAAATTCGAGTGCTACGGAGCATATTGCTCAGACAGCTATCTTGTCCTCAGAGAGTTATGAGATTCTTCGTACGGAGGCTATTGCGCTCTGGGGAGAGATAGATGTGTACGGAGATTTTTCTTGGGAGTATCACACAGCACTTACGGCATCGCATCTTGGTCTGTCACGTTTTTGGCTTAGGGAACGTTTGTTGTATTATGGTTTTTCTCAACAGTCGGTCGATATTGCGCTTGATGTTTTTCCGTCGAGCGAGGCTACGGGACGTTATGTAGAGAGTGCGGGGTGGCGTGCTACGTACGACCGTGGTGTGTTGCATGTCGTGGAGCGTGGTAGTGGGCAGGCAACAGAGTTTCCAGAGCTTCGTATGACAGAAGAACTTGTTCCAGAAGGACTTAGTGATATAGATCTTAAGCGTTTCGCGAATCGAGATCCGTGGATAGCAGTTGTGGATGCGGCGTCGTTTGTATCCCCTCTTCGTCTTCGTCCTTGGCAATCTGGGGATTCCTTTACTCCGCTGGGGATGGGGGGGCGAAGTAAGAAGGTGAGTGATTTTTTGACAGACCTTCGCTATCCATCGCATCGTCGCTCAGAGGTTCTTGTTCTTGAAGATGCTACGGGGGTGATTCTCTGGGTGGTGGGTTTGCGATTGAGTGAACGCGTTGCACTTCGTCGCACAACGCGCCGAGCGGTTTGTCTATCAGTTTCTTGGAAGTCGTAATTTTTGGGAATGGAGGAGAATTGTTTTTCGTGTGTGGCTTTCAGACGCATGGCTACTCTCCTTTTTATTACTGCCCTCCCGTTGTTTTCTTTTTCCGAAAGACAGAAAACATTTTTGTACTACATTTGTTCTTAAGAATGAGAACCAAACCGTCGTACCAATCGACAGTGAGACTATCCATCCATGAAAGAAGAAAAAGAGTTTCAGAAGGAGGATGATATTTTAGAGACCGTCACTTCTGGTGAATATAAATACGGCTTCTATACCGAGGTAGCGACCGAGACCCTTCCTAAGGGGCTTTCGGAGGATATCGTTCGTCGGATATCAGAGCTTAAGGGCGAGCCCTCTTGGATGCTTGATCGGCGTTTGCGCGCCTTTCGACATTGGAAGACCCTTGAGATGCCGAAGTGGGCTTATCTGAAGATACCGGAGATAGATTTTCAGGACATTATCTACTACGCCTCGCCGCGTAAGAATACGAAACAGTCTCTTGATGAGGTAGATCCTGAGATTCTCTCTACGTTTGACAAGTTGGGGATTCCGCTCAATGAGCAGAAGCTTCTCTCGGGAGTGGCAGTGGATGCGGTGATGGACAGCTCTTCGGTTAAGACGACCTTTCAAGAAACGTTGGCTGAGAAGGGGATTATTTTCTGCTCGATGAGTGAAGCGATTCGGAATTACCCTTCGCTTATCCAAAAATACTTGGGGTCTGTCGTTCCAGATACGGACAATTTTTTTGCAGCGCTTAATGCAGCCGTTTTTAGCGATGGGAGTTTTTGTTATATCCCTCGTGGGGTTCGTTGCCCGATGGAGCTAAGTACCTATTTTCGCATCAATGCGATGGGTACGGGACAGTTTGAGCGGACGCTTATTGTGGCCGATGCGGATGCTTATGTTTCTTATCTTGAGGGTTGTACGGCGCCCATGCGCGATGAGAATCAGCTTCATGCAGCCGTGGTAGAGATAGTGGCAGAGGAGGGCGCTGAGGTGAAGTACTCTACGGTGCAGAACTGGTATCCGGGAGATGCACAGGGTCGTGGAGGTATTTACAATTTTGTGACTAAGCGAGGAATATGCAAGGGTCGTAATAGTAAAATCTCTTGGACTCAGGTGGAGACGGGATCGGCTATTACGTGGAAGTATCCGAGTTGTGTGCTTGCTGGAGAGAATTCGGTGGCTGAGTTTTATTCTGTAGCCGTTACGAATCATTTTCAGCAGGCGGATACGGGTACTAAGATGATTCACCTTGCTCCTGGGACTAAAAGCTTGATTGTTTCTAAGGGTATTTCTGCGGGACGGAGTGACAACAGTTATCGCGGCTTGGTGAAAGTCTCGCCTAGGGCGGAGAATGCACGCAATTTTTCTCAATGTGATTCCCTTTTGCTTGGCGATAAGTGTGGGGCACATACGTTTCCGGAGATAGATGTCAAGAATCCCTCGGCGGTTGTGGAACACGAGGCTACGACGTCTAAGATTGGGGAGGATCAGATTTTTTACTGTAATCAACGTGGGATTCGTACGGAGGAGGCTATAGGTCTCATCGTCAATGGATATGCGAAGGAGGTACTCAATAAGCTTCCTATGGAGTTTGCAGTTGAGGCTCAGAAGTTGCTCATGATTAGCTTGGAAGGGAGTGTGGGGTAAAATGATCTTACTCCCCTCCCCGAACCGAATGAGATAAAGTAGAGAGAATGTCATTGTTGAAGATAGAGAATTTGCACGCCAATATAGAGGGTCGCGAGATCTTGCGTGGTATAAACTTGGAGATCGGTGCAGGCGAGGTACATGCGATTATGGGACCTAACGGTTCTGGCAAGAGTACCTTGAGTGCCGTCTTGGCAGGTCGCGATCTTTATGAGGTCACGCAGGGTAGTGTTTGGTTCAATGGGAAGGATTTGCTTTCGCTCCCTCCTGAGGAGCGGGCGCACGAGGGGTTATTCCTTAGCTTTCAGTATCCAGTAGAGATCCCAGGGGTTTCGATGGTCAATTTTCTGAAGGCGGCGCTCAATGCACACCGCGAACACAAGGGGTTACCTCCAGTGAATGCCTCTGACTTTTTGAAATTGATGCGTGAGAAGAAGGAGCTTGTCGAGCTGGATACCTCTTTGACGGGGCGCGCAGTGAACGAAGGTTTCTCGGGTGGTGAAAAGAAGCGGAATGAGATCTTTCAGATGGCGATGTTAGAGCCATTGTTGGCGATCTTGGACGAGACGGACTCGGGACTGGATATAGATGCGCTTCGGATCGTTTCTCACGGTGTGAATAAGCTCCGTTCGCCCGAGCGCTCGATTATCGTTATTACTCATTATCAGCGCTTACTAGATTACATCGTTCCGGACAAGGTACATGTTCTCTACAAGGGACAGATCGTGCGTACGGGTGATAAGAATCTTGCTCTGGAGCTTGAGGAGCGAGGTTATGATTGGTTAAAATAGGAAGGACAGTCATGGGATTACCATCGACCTTAACCAATCTTCTACGTACGGCGAACGAGCGTTCGCTTCGCACTTTGGTGGCTCCTTATCCGCAGTTGTCGGCAGTATATTCTCAAGCTAAGGCTTACTTGACAGAACACGGTTTACCGAGTAGAGGCGAGGAAGCGTATCGTTTTGCACGTTTGCAGGAGGTGTTTCAGCAGGAGCTTTATCTTCCAGAGCATCCTGAGGTTGTGGAGTATGCGCAACTACCCCTTCTTGGTTTCAAGATGGGGGGTGAGTCTTGTTATCATCTTCAGTGCATCAATGGGCGATATAATGCGTCTTCTGGGAATCGGTTGACACGTTTGCCTTCTGGTGGACTTTATGGGAGTCTTGCAGCGGCACTTGAGGAGGTTCCAGAGTTGGTATTGCCCTCTTTGACCCAAGAGGTTGGAGATTCGTTGGATGCACTTTCGACGCTTCTTGCCACGGATGGTCTTTTTCTTTATCTTCCTAGGGGTAGGTCGGAGGAGAAGCCTTTCTATATCGAGATGGTACATCAGGGTCCGCGTTCGTTGTTTGTGAATCAACGTCATCTTCTTCTTTTGGAGGATGGCGCTTCGGCTAAGTGTTTTGTTTCAGAGCATTCGCTTTCGGAAGCTTCTTTTGTATCGAACGCATCGGTTTGTGCGCATGTGGGCTCTGGGGCACGTTTGACGTTAGTGTCACTCCAGAATGTACACAATGCGACGACGCTTCTGAACCGTTATCATGCGGTATTGGCGTCTGGTGCGCAACTTGATACGCATACCTTGACCCTTCGTGGTGGTTTTGTTCGCAATGATATTCGTGTTGCGCTTGAGGGGGAACATGCAGCGCTTCGTTTGTCTGGGCTTGCGCTTATAGACAATGGGCAGTATGCGGATACGGTGACGCACGTGGATCATACGATGCCCAATGGGACGAGTTCGCAACTCTTTAAGACGCTGGTCGATGAGGGTGGTGAGTATTCTTTTTTCGGGCATATCCATGTGCATCGGGATGCGCAGAAGACCCAAGCTTATCAGCGCAATGCTAATGTTGTGGTCGAGGCGGGGGGTGTGGTACATACGCGTCCACAGCTTTTGATCGATGCAGATGATGTGAAGTGTAGTCATGGTGCGACAGTGGGGCATCTTGATGAGGAGGCTCGTTTTTACATGCTGACGCGTGGTATTCCAGAACGTGAGGTGCGTCGTCTTCTGATGCGAGCTTTTTTGCAAGATGTGATAGCAGCGCTCCCGCACCCAGCCCTTCAGGAGCAAGTGGAGACCTTGATAGAGGCGCGCTTGCATGGCGAGAAATAACGACAGAACATGTATTCTCCTATAAACATTCGGCTAGAGTTTCCGCTTCTCTCTCAACGTTTTCACAATCGCGAGTTGGTATATCTGGACAATGGAGCGACCACCCAGAAGCCTCGTTGTGTTTTACAAGAGATGCAGGAGGCGTATGAGGTGTACAATGCCAATATTCACCGGGGTGTGCATCATCTCAGTCAGTTGTCTACAGAGGCGTATGAGTTGTCTCGGGAGCGGGTTGCAGCTTACTTGGGGGCGTCGGATAAACGGAGTGTTATTTTCACGGGTGGTACGACGAGTGCGATCAATATGGCGGCAAACTGTCTGGCAGAGAGTCTGTTGCATGAGGGGGATGCGATACTCGTCTCGGAGATGGAGCATCATTCGAATCTTGTTTCTTGGCAATTGGTGGCGCAACGTTATAAGTTGCGTATCTTGAAATGGCCGATTCTTGATTCGGGTAGCTTGGATTTGTCGGTACTCCCCTCTTTGTTATCTCAGGGGGTGCGTGTGGTGGCAGTGACCCATGTTTCTAATGTGATGGGTGTAGTGAACCCTATAGCGGAGATTGCCCAAGTGGTGCATGCGCAGGGTGCGTTGCTTTTTGTAGATGGCGCACAGGGAGTTAAGCATTTTCCTATTGATGTAGGGGCTTTGGGTGCAGATTTTTATGCATTCTCGGGGCATAAGATTTATGGACCTAATGGAATCGGTGTTCTTTGGGGGCGTTATGACTTGATGGATCGTCTTTCTCCTTGGCAGGGAGGGGGAGAGATGGTAGGGCGTGTTTCGTTTGATGGTACGACCTACGCAGATTTGCCATTCCGTCTTGAGGCTGGTACGCCGCCCTATATAGAAGCTATCGGGCTGGGGCGTGCGCTTTCTTTTTATAAGGAGCTTTCGGAGGAGAGCGAGGGGGCATTGTTGGAGTATGAAAGTCAGCTTCTTAGAGATGCTTATGAAGGAGTTCGAGCACTGGGGGGAGAGGTCTATGGTTATTTTCCCAGCAATGCAGCGATTCTTTCGTTTAACTTTTCAGGAATTCACCATTACGATTTGGGTACACTTCTCGATCAAATGGGTATTGCGGTGCGCACAGGTACGCACTGTGCGGAGCCTTTGATGACACGTTTTGGGGTAACGGGTACCGTACGTGCATCGTTTGCGCTGTACAATACACAGGAGGAGGTGGAATATTTCTTGTCTTCCCTTCGGAAGGCGGTTTCTATGTTGAAATAGTTGGGCGTGTGTATTCTTTTTCTTCGCAATGTTAGAACGCTGATTATGAGATGCTTTTACACGCAATGTAGCTGGGGGTGAGAGGTCGGCTGGGTATGTTTTCGGAGCTATAGTGTTGTGTGGTAGAGGAGATTTTGATAAAACAGTTATCTTTGTTCGCGAATAAAAATCCGAAGTATGGACGCAACACTAGTGATATTGATCATCTTTTGTTTGATCGCCTTGTGGATCGTGCTTTATTTTATCCCAGTGCGTCTTTGGTTTACAGCCTTGGTATCAGGGGTGCATGTTTCACTTATCCAGTTGGCGTTGATGCGTTGGCGTCATGTTCCTCCTCGCATAATTGTTCAGGCGCTTATTGGAGGCACGAAGGCGGGGTTGACTTTGGCGCGTAATGACCTTGAGGCGCACCATTTGGCTGGAGGGAATGTTCCGAAGGTGGTGCAGGCGCTTGTCTCGGCGCAGAAGGCGAACATCCCGTTGAATTTCAAGATGGCGACGGCGATAGACCTTGCAGGACGAGATGTCTATGAGGCGGTTCGGATGTCGGTTATTCCAAAGGTGATCAACACGCCTCCTGTGACGGCTGTTGCGAAGGATGGGATTCAGTTAATTGCTAAGGCGCGCGTGACGGTGCGTACGAATATCAATCAGCTTGTGGGTGGTGCAGGGGAGGAAACGGTCTTGGCTCGTGTGGGAGAGGGGATAGTCTCTTCGATAGGATCTTCTTCTTCGCACAAGATTGTTTTGGAAAACCCAGATACCATTTCCAAAGTAGTGTTAGACAAGGGGTTGGATGCTGGTACGGCTTTTGAGATTCTCTCGATTGATATTGCAGACATTGACATTGGAAAGAATATTGGTGCGGTTTTGCAGCTTGACCAAGCTAATGCGGATAAGAATATTGCACAGGCGAAGGCGGAGGAGCGTCGCGCCATGGCAGTTGCTACCGAACAAGAGATGAAGGCTCGTGCGCAGGAGATGAAGGCGAAGGTGATAGAGGCAGAGGCTCAAATACCTCTGGCTATGGCGGAGGCGCTTCGTATGGGAAAGTTGGGGGTTATGGATTACTATCAGTTACAGAACATCCAAGCAGACACCTCGATGCGTGAGCATTTGGCGAATGCTAATCAGACGCCTCCCTCTACGATAAAGAATTGAGGGGGGAGTGTGGATTGTTAAATCATCTATTTCCGTGACCGTAATTTTTCAGCAATGGAGTTATTAGGGTCACGGAATTGTTGTAAATATAGGTGGGCGATGCCCTGTCTAAAACAGGGACTATTGGCACTATAGTTGTGTGAGTTTTTGGTTTGGTGATGGTGTGGATGGGCGATGAGGGCGATAGGGCGATGAGCGGTAGAGTTATGAGAGCGATAGAGCGGCTTCTCTCCCCCCTCTCCCTTCCATTTTATTTATAGAGAACCTTAGTCATGGAATCGAAGATAGAAATTTATCAGGCCTTGTGGCACTCCTTTTTTGGTTTGCGGGCTACAATAGATCAGGCCTTGAATCATCCTCCGACGGAGGGGATTTCGTTTGAGGATGCGATTTTGCTTTCACAAGTTGCTGAGCGTGGAGAGATTAGTCTGCGAGACATCGCTCGTACGAGTGAACGCGACATTGGTTCAGTCTCTCGGCAGTGTACTCGTCTTGAGGCAAGAGGGTGGATTATCAAGCAACGTAGTGTGAATGATGCTCGTTTATGCTTGCTTTCTGTGACGGAGTCTACGCTCAAGGTGTTGCCTTTGATAGATGAGACGATAGATCGTGTGATTGGCGAGTGTATCCAAGCACTTTCGTTGGAAGACCGACAGGAGTTGGTTCGTATGCTTTTTGTGGTTAATAAGCAGATATCTGTTTTGCGTCGTAAGAAGTAAGGGGGGGAGACTTGGTGCTTTAATGGGACGCGTGGAGGCTACATTTTTTTTCCTTTGGGGTGTTGCGACGTTGGTCACCTCGTTGGTGGTTTATTTTGCTCAAGGGTATTTGTCTAGTGTTGGGATGTTCTGGGGTCTCGTTCCGTTTTTTGGGCTTACGGGATCTTATTTTTTGGTTCGTTATTATCGTCGTCTGGGTCGTATTTTTTTTGGTGAGACGCGTCATGCTATTGCTGCAACGTGGAGTATTTTGGGACCGACCATTGGTTTGGTAGGTTTTGACTCCCCTACTCCGTTGGTGGGTAAGTTGGTTGTTTTGGGTGCTGGGGTTGCAGTTACGGGAGGTTTGTTGCGCCATCGTCCAACGCTTTGGGTAGGTGTTTTTTGTGCTTTGAGTAGTCTTTTACTTCGTCAAATTTCACTTACTTTGCAGCCCGTAATTTTTGGAGTAGTGACCTTTGTAAGTATGACGATACCGAGTCTCCATCTTCTTTTTCGTAGTATGCTGGGATTGCAGCAAATACCTCCATCTCGATGAAGCGTGTCGGGGGGGCGGTGCAACGGACGATTTCGTTAGAGAATTTCGCCTTGTTAGAGATTCTTGGGGTTAATAATCAGCGTTTTGTTCGTATTCAGGAGCAGTTTCCAGATTTGCGTCTCGTCTCTCGAGGTTCTGAGTTACTGGTTGAGGGGACGCTCCATCGGATTGCTGAGCTTGAGCGTCTTGTATTTGCCCTTGAGGCGGTTTATATGCGGTGGCAGACGATTGATGATCACGAGTTTGAGCGTTTGCTTTTGGGCGGGAGGTCTAGCGAGAGGCGGTCGTTGTCCTCTTCTGAGGTTACGTCGGGGGGTGGTGTTATTGTTTACGGTTCGAGTGGTGTGCGTATCGCTCCGCGTACGCAGCAGCAACGGGTGTTGGTGGACGCAGAGCAAAGCAATGACATTTTGTTTGCTATAGGTCCTGCAGGTACGGGTAAGACCTATATTGCTATCGCATTGGCGGTTCGCGCATTGCGTGCGCGTAGTATTCGTCGTATCATCCTTACTCGTCCAGCAGTTGAGGCTGGGGAACGTTTGGGGTTTCTCCCAGGGGATTTGAAAGATAAGTTAGACCCTTATCTTCAGCCTCTTTATGATGCGCTGAATGATATGATGCCAGCAGCGACACTGCAGTCGTTGCTTCATGAGGGTACGATACAGATTTCTCCTCTTGCTTATATGCGAGGTCGTACGTTGGACAATGCGTACGTAATACTTGACGAGGCACAGAATGCTACAATTCCTCAGATAAAGATGTTTTTGACACGTCTTGGTCGCAATGCCAAGGCGATAGTTACGGGCGACCTCACACAGGTAGACCTTCCTCGTCCTCAGCTTTCGGGTTTAGTCCCAACGTTGCAGATAGTGCGTGCTATTCCTGGTGTAGCGGTTGTGGAGATGGGGGTTGAAGATATAGTGCGTCATCGTTTGGTTTCGGATATTGTCGAGGCTTTTCGGGTGTGGGAAAGCCGACGATGGAATGAAATAGGAGTCGAGGAGGAGGAGGGAGAGTCCACTCCTCCGTCAATATTAGAGAACCATGAGTAACGTAATCCTACATACGAACTGCCCATTTTTGGGGGTTCAGTCACGTTTTCAAGGGAAGGTGCGTGACGTTTATCATCTCGCGGGAGGTCAGATAGCCCTTGTGGTAACCGATCGAATTTCGGCGTTTGATGTAGTCCTTCCTTGGGGTATTGAGCATAAGGGTGCTGTGCTTAACGGTATTGCTTACCAAGCTTTGGAGGCAACGCGGGAGATTGTCCCCAATTGGATGACGGCTATGCCAGATCCGATGGTTATGTTGGGGCTAGATTGTCAGCCATTTGCGATAGAGGTGATCGTGCGTGGGTATCTTTGTGGGAGTGCATGGCGGGAGTATAAAAATGGGGTTCGTAGTCTGTGTGGCGTATCGCTGCCACAGGGGATGAAAGAGTATGATGCTTTTGTTAATCCCATTCTTACGCCGACGACCAAGGCAGAGGCTGGTCATGACGAGAATATTTCTCGGGCGGAGATCCTTTCTCGTGGTCTCGTGTCACCTGAATATTATGAACAGATAGAGCGTTATGCGTTAGCGCTTTTTGAGTCTGGATCGAAGCTTGCAGCAAAGCGCGGGTTGATCTTGGCGGATACTAAGTATGAGTTTGGGTTGCGAGATGGCAAGGTCTATTTGATCGATGAGGTGCATACACCGGACTCTTCTCGTTATTTTGAAGCTGTTGATTTTGAGAGTAGTATACGGTCAGGGAGAGCTCCTCGCCAGTTGTCGAAGGAGTTTGTGCGTCAATGGTTGATGGATAATGGCTTTTCGGGGAAGTCGGGAGAACAGATTCCAGTCCTCTCTCCAGAGAAAGCACAGGAGATTTCGGGGCGATATCTCGAACTCTATGAGCGTCTTGTGGGTAAGAAGCTCGAACATGATACGTCGGAGGGTTTTGAGCAGCGAATGGTTGCGAGTGTGAATGAATGTATTAAATAGTTACCTTTGTGGGGAGTATAGAAAAACGATACGATGCGATTTAAAGTAGATACACAAGCGTTGTTCGACGCGTGGACTTATTTGTCTAAAGTGGTAACGCGTGGAATACCCTTTGATGGAGTGGATTTTGTAGCCAAGGGGGATGTTCTGACACTCACCCATACGGATCCGGAGGTGGCGGTTCGCGTCACGATCTCTGGGGTTGAGATCATTGAGGAGGGGACGGTCTTTTTCCCATTGAAGTCCCTTACAGAGTCTACCAAGGGGCTTTCTGGGAATAAGATGATGGTGGAGGTATGGACGGAGGCCAATGATGGAGATTTCAAGCAGTTGCGTGTCCATTCTAAGGATGATGCGGGGGGATCGGGACGAATGCCTTGTTTGGAGGAGGGTAACTTTCAGCTCTTTGAGCTTGCAGAGGAGAGTGAGTTGGAGAGTATAACACTTACGCAACGTATTATCAAACGAGGTATTGCGAATACGATTTTTGCGATCAATTCAGGGGTTCGTTCTCCGCATCAGATTTTGCTAGCAGAGTTTGTTGAGATAGAGCCGGATAAGGTAACCTTTATTGGTTCGAGCTTGAATCATTTCGCGAGTTATACGGTGAGTGGTCGGGATAATAATGGGATATCGAAAAAGCTCATGATTCCGCAAAAGGGGGCGTCCATTTTGGAGGGGATTATGAAGGATCTTCCCGACGCGGAGGTGAAATTCTCCTTTAATGATGAGTTTTTGCTCGTGGAGATGGGTGAGATATCGTTGGTGGCTCGTCTTAGAGATGAGGAGCGTTATCCTGATTTCAAATCGATGCGTACTCCTAAGGAGTCAACGTTTGAGCTTATCGTTTCTCGCGCTGATTTTTACGCAGCAGTGAACTATATCAATAGCTACGTTGGGCAAAAGGGGTTATCTGGGGTTCTTACCGTGAAAGATTCTACGCTTTATCTGGGTGTTGATGAGGCAGCGGATGGAGTTACTGCAGCAAACAAGAGTATTCCTTGTGATGCACAGTTTGACGAGGAGTTTACGATAGGATTCCGTTTGGATATCCTTGCTGCGGCCTGTACACACGTAGAGTCTCAGGATATAAACATTCTTTTACCTAAGAATATGGGGCAGGCTGCTTATATCTATCCGACGCAGAATACGGAGGAGAACGTTTGGTTTGAGCAGCTGGTTGCTAGTAATGCGACACCACCGCAGAATAAGGCTATCGCAGAAGATCAAATACCAGAGGCGTGATGACAACACCTAGTACATTGGCTTGGCGTTCTAGTTCGTTGTCCAGTTCCTTGTTTGCAGAACTGGAGTTGCGTCGTCCGTTGCTTTTTTTTGATTTGGAGACTACGGGGATCGATCCCGTGACTTCGCGCGTGTTGCAGATTGCGCTTTTGCAGGTATTGGAGGATGGGTCGTCTCGAGAATGGGATAGTTTGGTGAATCCTACAGTGCCTATTCCTCCGGAGACGACGGCGATACATGGGGTGACGGATGCGATGGTGGTTGATGCCCCTACTTTTCAGGAGCTTGCTCCAGTGTTAGCACCCATTTTCCAAGATTCGGACTTGGCGGGTTATAATTCTACGCGCTTTGATGTTCCGATGATCCTTGAGGAGTTTGCACGTGCACATATTTATTTAGATTTTTCGCAGCACGCTCTTCTTGACGCGCATCTTATCTTTACACAGAAGGAGCCTCGGACGCTTACGGCGGCTTATCGTTATTACTGCCAAGGGGAATTGGTTGATGCGCACTCTGCCATGGCGGATACACGCGCTTCGGCGCAGGTCTTAATGGCGCAGCTCAAGCATTACACAGACCTTCCTTCGCAAGTAGAGTCGTTGTCGCTTTATTGTAATAATGGACAGAAGATTTTGGACTTTTCTAACCGGCTTGGGTATAACGAGAAGGGGGAAATTGTCTTTAACTTTGGAAAGTACAAGGGGCAACAGGTGCGAGAGGTTTTTCGTCAGAACGACAGCTATTATGGTTGGATGATGCAGGCAGACTTTTCGGTTCAG
Source organism: uncultured Bacteroidia bacterium (assembly GCA_963543925.1). Classification (GTDB taxonomy): domain Bacteria; phylum Bacteroidota; class Bacteroidia; order Bacteroidales; family CAJPTX01; genus Bacteroides_D. The sequence goes on from CAUUCP010000001.1 coordinate 78,465, forward strand.
GTGAAGGAGGTGATTTCGAAAATCTATAAGGAACTCCACAGTGCATAATGTAGTGTGGATGTAATTATTGGTAATAAGGCACCAGTTACTAGGTAATAGTGGCTGGTGCTTTTGTCATTATAGTGTAACGGGTTAATGAAGATTATTCGATTCCTAGACTCTGGCGAGGTGGTGGTGTGCAGTGATACGTCACGTGCTAATCGTGGCGAGGTATATGTTTTTCCTGTGTCGGGGGTGTATGAGGTGACTCCGTGTGTTTATTTTCATGTTTGTCAGAATTCTCGCACATTGCCTCAGGGTGCGGCATTGGAGCGTTGTGTTGATGCGTATGGTTATGTCTTGCATATTGAAAATCAGAGCTATGCGAATAATCTAGAGGCTATGGCTCGGGTTTATAGTGCAGATCGTTCTATTATTGCTAGTGGGAGTGCTTTACTTCCTGATGGAGGGATAGAGGTCTTGGGCGCATACGAACTTGTTGTGGAGGCTGGTGGCGTGCGGTATGATCTGGCGTTACGAGGCTGGGAGAAGCTTGCCCATCGGGTTGCAGAGTTGCGGAGTTGGCTTACTTTGAATGCGGGGGATTGGCTTTTGTTCCCGTTATGTTTTTCATCAATAAAAATGCCACGTGTTGTATCTATTTTCTCTCGTATCTCGTTCTACGAAGAGAATCGTTTAGTACTTGACGAGTTATTTCGATCCTAATATTTCATGTCAGAATCTATTCACGCCGTTTGTGGCGTTAGCGCACCGTTCTTTTCTAAAGAGGCTCGGGGATTGTTGTTGCAAATTATGGGTGAACAAGTGTCACTTATACATTTACAGACTCCCCCTTATGCCCATTTACACAACGAGTATTTTCTTTCTAGTGAGGAGATTGGGCGAGTTATTGATTTTGCAAGAGCGCAGCATCTTTTACAGGAGGATGCTCATGGTCTTTTGCATTACACTCACTTGCATTTTTCCGTCCTTCTTTTACAGTTGGAGGAGTATTATGCTTCTCAATCTGTAGCGCATCGCTACTTGACGAGCACGGATTTGGAGTCTATTTTCTCCGATGATTTCTTCCAAGCGTCGCTCTATTACTTGCAACGTATATTTCATATTTTGCTTCGACGCGAACGTCACGCTTTGGCAGAAAAACCAGGGCGTATCCTTCTTCTTCGCTTGATGTCGCAGCTTTGGTTGTCGGTCTTTGAAACGCTTCCGGCTTTTGAGCAAAGTTCGCTCCCACTTCTTCAACTCTATTTTGTCTTGCGTGACAATCACTATCAGTTCGAAGTCGCGTATTTTCGTAAACAGCTTCAGACGTCGCCGTACCTCTTGGAGGTGTTGTCGCTTTTCTCTTGGGAGTATTCTCGGGCACAAGCTGGGAGTTTTCCTATTGATCTTCTTACGTTTGCCAAGAATATAGGTTTATCTCCTACGGATACCTCTTTACTTTGGTCTGCAGTAAGGGATTTGATGCGGTGGGTTGGTGGGTGTGATCCTCGGATAGCGGCGCGTTTGTCGTTGCTCCGTGAGGATTTTCAACGTACGGCATCTATCATTTTTCTACAGATAAAGAATGAGGATTATGCCTTGGGGCATTCTTGGGATGGGATGCTCTTTTCGGAGACGACCGAGGAAGAGCAGACTCCCCTGACCGAGATCGCTGCGGTATGTAAAGAGATTGAGGGGGATATGGAGGAGTATGATCCTGTAGACCAAGGTGCTTTTTTTGTTTTTATCGGGGCATCGGGACGTGGTCAACGCGATGCGGCGCGTGCTTTGCGGTATCAGCTTTCACAGATTGATGGTTGGCGTTATACGACGGGCTACTATGAGTGGGATGTACAAAAGTTGTTGCATGCCCCTTGTACGGAATGGGAGGCTCGTTTGGCGCGTTATCCTCAGGGGGCGATTTATTTTTACAATTTCCCTCCGCTTGTCATGGCAGACCAAAAGGAAGAGGTTGAGACTTTGCGTGTGTTTTTGCAACGCGTGAGTGAGAACCTGATGGGGCGGATGTATATATTCGATTTCGTCTCTCCGACCTATATCCAACACTATCTTCCAGTGCTAGAATCGTTACCACTGTGGGTGATCCATTTTCCAGCTTATAGCAAGGCTTATTTGAAACATCATTTCAAGCAACTGGGGATAATGGCCGAGGTGGATATAGAGCCTACGGTCTATATCCGTTTGGGAGAATTGTATGAAAAGACGGCACCGTTATTCGATCATGGGATTGCTGCAGACCTATTCGTTTATCAGCTTTTTGCGGAATCGCTTCAAAATATGTCGTTACGGGTGAAGGAGAACTATCTTAGAAGTGAGGTACTCCTCTCCTCTGCTATTACAGCCGAGGATTTGCGTGTGGCGCTGAATACAATCTTACACCTATAAATTGTGTACTATTGCGTGGCGATAACGTGGGGTAGACACGGGAATATGTTGGAGGCATCGGATTTTACGCGAGGGCGGATTACGCCTCAGATTATGAGGTTAGCGCTCCCTATTATGGGGACGGCCTTTATTCAGATGGCGTATAATATGGCCGATTTTTACTGGATCGGTCACCTTAGTGGGCTCGCAGCGGCAGCGGTGGGCGCTATGGGTCTCTTTACGTGGTTGGGTCTCTCGTTGAGTTTTTTACCTAAGGTCGGAGCAGAGATCACTATCTCCCAGAGTATTGGGGCGCGTACCTATCAGCGTGCTATGCGCTATGCCCAGCATGCTCTTTTGTTAGCTCTTCTTCTTGGTTTGGCTTTTGGTCTTTTTCTTTTTGTGTTTCAGCGTCCGTTAGTTGCTTTTTTCACCTTTACCTCTCCAGAGGCTGTGCGTTATGCTGAGGATTATCTGGCGATTGTCTCTTTGGGTAGTCCTTTTGCCTTTTTGAATGCGACGTTCTTTGGGCTTTATAATGGTCGTGGGAAGTCTAATCTCGCATTTTTAGCTAATGGGTCTGGGTTGTTGATGAACTTGATTTTAGATCCGTTGCTTATTGAGGGGTATCTATTTTTTCCTCGTCTAGAGGTTGTGGGTGCTGCGTGGGCTACGGATATTGCACAGGCGATAGTGACGTTGTTGTTCCTTCTCCTTAACGTGTCGCGTAAAGCTCCTTTTCATGGACTGTTTCGTAGTTTTCGTCTTTCACGTGCTTTTCTTGAGCGGATTGTACGCCTAGGTATCCCAGTTACCTTTCTGAATGGGTTATTTGCTTTTATCTCGTTGGTGATAGCCCGTCTTGTCGCTCGGTGGGGAGATCTCGGGGTGGCGGTGCAGTCGGTAGGTGCACAGATAGAGGCTATTTCTTGGATGACGGCAGGTGGTTTCTCTACAGCGCTCTCTAGTTTTGTGGGTCAGAATTGGGGCGCACACAACCTCGCTCGTATCAAGAAGGGATACCGTATTACGCTTACTTACATGCTCTCATTGGGTGGAGTAACGACGTTGCTTTTTATGCTCTTTGGTGCTGAAATTATTGGCTTTTTTATCCCAGAGCCAGAGGCGCAAAGACTGGGGGGGGAGTATCTGTTTATCATCGGGATTTCTCAAATCTTTATGATATTGGAGATTACCAATTCTGGAGTCTTCAATGGTATTGGGCGTACGACGCATCCTGCCGTGGTGGGCACGACATTTAATCTTTTGCGCATCCCACTTGGCTTGTGGTGGGGAGCGATTTGTTTGGAGGGGATTTGGTGGGGGATTACCGTGTCGAGTATTTTGAAAGGTCTTGTGCTTACAGGGGTGCTTGTCTTCCTTTATCGTAAACGTCTTTGAGTGTGCACAATAAAAGCTAGGCAAAAGGGGTTATTACCAGACAAGTCGGTAGAGAGGAAACAAGAGGTAGTAACTAGGGTAAGCTTTATACACAATGCGACGTTTCATACAGTTTGTGCTCTCGTTGGTTATCATGCTCTTCATCGGGGCATTTGGCGCGTGGTTAGCGCTTCGTTATTTCCCAGAATATTTTTCTATACAGACAGGTGCTAGTGTGCGCCCAGCACTCGGGGATACGCTGCGGTGTGCGAGTCCGCGTACCGATTTTGAGCAGGCCTTTATCGCTGCGGCAGCGCAGGCCTCCCCTTCGGTGGTGCATGTGCATGTACAATCGATTATCGAGCGAGAGAGTCCCTATAAGGGCTCGATTTATGAGTTCTTTTTTGGGCCGCAACCCAATATTCAACAGCGCGTCTCTTCGTCGGGGTCAGGGGTTATCGTCTCTTCTGACGGATTGGTGATAACCAACAATCACGTGGTGGCGGGGGCTAAGCGTTTGTCCGTTACTCTTACCAATCAAGAGGTTTTGTCTGCCGAGATCGTTGCGCGCGATCCTGCGATAGACCTAGCGCTTTTGCGTGTGCATTCTTCCAAGCCTTTGCCAGCGATTCGTTTTGGCGAGGCGGATAGTTTGCGTGTGGGGAGTTGGGTCTTGGCAATTGGCAACCCGTTTGATTTGGAAACTACCGTCACGGCAGGTATTGTGAGTGCGAAGGCGAGGTCGTTGAATCTTCAATCTGGGCGGGTTGCTATCGAGTCATTTATACAAGTTGACGCCGCGGTGAACCCAGGCAATAGTGGCGGGGCATTGGTAAATCTGCAAGGCGAGTTGGTGGGGATCAATACAGCCATTGCCTCGCCGACGGGGTCATTCGCAGGCTATGCTTTTAGTATCCCTGAGAATATAGTGCGGGACTTCCTTGATAATGTAAAGGAACGTGCCCAGCTTTCTGAGCGTGGTAAAGTTGAGCGTGGTGTCTTGGGGGTGGTGCTCACAGAGCTTCGTCCACATCTTGCAAAGGCGTTGACCGATGGTAAGAAAGAGGGGGTGGTGATAGCTCAGGTTCGTGTGGGGAGTGCAGCTGCCGAGGCGGGCTTACAGCAAGGAGACGTTTTGGTCGCGATTGATGGTACGAGGTTGAAGTCTGTGTCGCAGGTCAACCGTCTTTTGGCAAGAAAGAGTCCTGGGACGAGGGTACGTGTGACCTACGTACGTGCCAAGGTAGAGAGTACAGTGGATGTAATCTTGAAAGCGAGTGAGTAACGCTGTAAAAGCGGAGGATGAGGCGGCTTTTGGAATGTCGCCTACTCTCCTCTACAAGAGCCGATTGGGAATAGAGAAGGGGAGTCTGAGTTGGTTGGCGAAGTTCCTAGACGCGCACCGTGCTTTGGTTTATGCTTTGGTACAAGAGTATTACGTGCCTCCGTTGGATCTTCAAGGGCTGGTGCAGGTCGCCAATGTGGGGTTGCTTCATGCTTTGGAACAAGTGCTAGATAGTCGCTCGAGTGTTCGGTTTTATACCATGGTAGGGGGGGATATTCGTGCCGCTCTGAGCCGCTTTATAGAGACAACGCATCGCGTTGAGAGGGTCTCCTATCTCTATCTAGGGCATTACGCGACCTTGGCGGGAGGTACGGAGGTACTCTTAGTTCGTGAACCGCTCCTTCATCATTGTAAGTTAACTATCGGAGATGAGATTCTTACGATCAATCACCAAGAGGTGCATTCTGTAGGCGATGTCAATGCTATGCTACAAGGTGTGAGTTCTGGAGAAGCGTTCTCGCTAAGTTATTTGCATGCGGGAGAATTGTTGCATGATTCTATGAGATGTGAATAAATCCTGTGGGAGTATAATACTAAGACAGTGAACACGTTAATAGAGAGAAATGAGGTACGGTATGGCTTCCATTGCAACATTTAGGACAATTAGACGTTATAAAAGCCATAGAGAAAATAAGGAATTTCTAAGAATGTGAGCGTTTTCGTGTATGAGAGTGTGTGTCTTGTTGTTCTAGTCATCTTTGTCGTTTTAATAACCCCTTAAGTATATCGGTATGAGGCAACTCAAAATCTCTAAGTCTATAACTAACCGCGAGAGCGCTTCGCTGGATAAATATCTGCAGGAGATCGGTAAGGAGGATCTTATTTCTGCAGAGGAGGAGGTCGAGCTCGCGCAACGTATTCGCAAAGGCGATCACGAGGCGCTGGAGAAGCTCACGCGTGCCAATCTCCGTTTCGTGGTTTCGGTGGCAAAACAATATCAAAATCAAGGGTTAACCCTCCCTGACCTTATCAACGAGGGTAACCTAGGGCTTATTCGTGCAGCGGAGAAGTTTGATGAAACCCGAGGGTTTAAGTTCATCTCCTACGCAGTATGGTGGATTCGTCAATCGATCCTTCAGGCTTTGGCCGAACAGTCCCGTATCGTTCGTTTGCCGTTGAACCAAGTGGGGGCTTTGAATAAGATCAACAAGGCTATCGCAAAGTTTGAACAGGAACAGGAGCGTGCCCCTTCGGTCGATGAGTTGGCAAAGGAGACCAATATGCCTAAGGAGAAGATCGCCGACAGTTTGCGGGTTTCGGGACGTCACGTTTCTATTGATGCGCCCTTTGTCGAAGGGGAAGAGAATAGTCTGTTGGACGTGCTCACGAATCCAGATTCCCCTAAGGCCGATAATACGCTCTTACAAGAAAGTCTCCGTAAGGAGATAGATCGCGCACTGGCTACTTTGGGAGATCGCGAGAGTGCTATCATACGTTCTTTCTTCGGTATTGGCTGTCCAGAACAGACCTTGGAAGAGATCTCGGAAAAGTTTAAGCTTACTCGTGAACGAGTGCGACAGATTAAGGAGAAGGCTATCCGCCGTCTTCGTCACTCCAGTCGTTCGAAGAATCTGAAAGCTTATTTAGGTTAGTGGTGGGGTGTATTGGAAAAAACGAATAAGGCGATGCTTCCGAGGGTGGGAGCGTCGCCTTTTTTATTAGAGCGTTTGGAGGGGGGCGTGCGTCTTCGAACGTGTAATCCCTGTCGATATAAAGTGGGTAATAGTTGCCTATTTTGCCGCCTACCGCCCGCTCGTTCTCCCTCCATTACACACTACCACTTTAGAAAATCCTAAACGAGTAGTTTATACAACTTACTAGATAATACGGTATAAAAATAATGAAATACGTCTATAATAGGGGCTATTTTTCTACCGAATTTACAGGGTATACAAAGGGTATACAAGCGGTCTACAAGGATGACAAAAGGATGTCAAAAAGGCACTACACACGATCTACCCCTATCCCACTCCGTAGGTAGTATAGCAATTTAGGAATATACAAAGATTTATACGCGATCCCAATCTCCTACCAGCCCCCGCGGTGCTTACACACTCTTACAGACACACCATCTCCTTTTTAGGATTGTATCCCTTGTACACGGATAGTTCCTTTGGGGATATTAAGGTTTAGGAATTGAGTAGTAAATCGATAACAAAGGGCAGGTAGCGATGCTCGAGACTGTGGATGCGTTCGGCGAGCGAGTCTGGGGTGTCATTGGGTAAGACGGGGCAAGAGGCTTGTAGGATGGGGGCGCCCGTGTCGTACTGTTCGTCTACATAGTGGATGGTAATCCCTGAATACGAGGCGCGTGCGGCAAGTACGGCTTCGTGTACGTGCTCGCCGAACATTCCTTTTCCACCAAAGTTGGGGAGGAGGGCTGGGTGGAGGTTGATAATCCGGCGGGTGTACTGTTGGGGTATTTCTGGCGGTATAAGGGCTAAATAACCCGCTAAAACGATAAAGTCGATAGAATATTCCTTTAGAATGTTTAGGAGCGCGTTAGGCGTTGTTTTGCGCGAAATGAGCGTTGTAGGAATACCGTACTGTTGCGCTCGATGGATAACGTAAGCCTCTGGCTTATTTACGACGATCACGGCCACACGAGCATAAGATGCACCTGATAGGTGATCTAAGATGGCTTGGGCATTCGTCCCATTGCCAGAAGCGAAAATAGCGATATTCTTCATCGGTATATGATTGAGTAGGTTACTCTACTTGGACACTAAATTAGAAATTTTCTTCTTACCTTTGCGAGGTAAGTTTTTGTTTCTGTGCTGTGAAACAAAAATAGTATGCTTAATGTTTTAAGTAGAAAAGAAACGACAATGAGTGTAGCAGAAAAGGTAAAAGACATAATTGTAGAGAAGTTGGGTGTAGAACGCAGTGCAGTGGTAGATACCGCTAGCTTTACCAATGACTTGGGTGCGGATTCCTTGGACACCGTAGAGCTTATTATGGACTTGGAAAAAGCTTTTAGCATCACCATTCCCGACGAAGAGGCTGAAAAGATTAAGACTGTGGCAGACGCCATTTCGTACGTAGAAGCTCACGCTCCACAGGCTTAGTTTCCATTCTCGGCAGTGGGAGTATCAAAGAGGAGTTTGAAAATCAATTTTAAGGACGTAGGGAATGGAGCTTAAACGAGTCGTTGTGACGGGGTTGGGAGCACTCACCCCCATTGGGAATAACTTGGCAGAATACTGGGATGCGTTGAAGAACGGTCGTAGTGGCGCAGCTCCGATCCGTGGTTTTGATGCGAGCAAATTCAAGACCACCTTCGCTTGCGAGTTGAAGGGGTTTGATGGAGCGGCGCATTTCGATCGCAAGGAGATACGCAAACTCGATCTCTATTCCCAATATGCGTTGGTCGCTGCCGAGCAAGCCGTGCTGGATGCTGGCTTGTCGGCGGGAGAAGGGGTCAAGGCGGAGCGTGTTGGAGTTATCTGGGGGTCGGGGATCGGAGGTATACATACCTTCTGGAATGAAGCGGAGGAGTTCTTCAAGGGAGATGGTACGCCGCGCTTCAATCCGTTCTTTATCCCTAAGATGATCTCGGATATCGCGGCGGGGCTCATTGCGATGAAGTATGGCTTCCGCGGTCCAAACTATACCACGGTTTCGGCTTGTGCATCGTCTACACACGCCTTGGTCGACGCTACGAATCTGATCCGTCTAGGCAAGGCTGACGTCTTCGTCTCGGGAGGATCTGAGGCTGCGATCAATCCGTCGGGACTCGGTGGTTTTAGTTCTATGCAAGCGCTCTCTACTCGGAACGATGATCCTGCAACTGCTTCTCGCCCCTTTGACAAAGACCGCGATGGCTTTGTACTGGGCGAAGGTGCTGGGGCGTTGATTCTCGAAGAGTATGAACATGCCAAAGCTCGCGGAGCTAAGATCTATGCAGAAATCGTCGGAACGGGCATGACAGCCGATGCGTATCACCTGACAGCACCTCACCCCGAGGGGTTGGGCGCCGCGGCGGTGATGCGTCTTGCGCTCGAAGAAGCGGGGATTCAACCCGAGGAGGTGGATTATATCAACGTCCACGGGACCTCTACCCCAGCTGGCGATTTGCCAGAACTAAGAGCCGTGCAGAATGTCTTCGGTGAGGCTGCAAAGAAACTCAATATTAGTTCAACGAAGTCTATGACGGGGCATCTTCTAGGGGCTGCAGGTGCGATAGAGTCTGTGGCGTGTATCATGGCGATACAGCACTCTCTGATCCCACCGACCATCAATCTTCAGAACCGTGACGAGGCTATCGATCCCGAGTTGCAGTTGACGCCCAACAAAGCAGTTGAACGTAAGGTTAGGTATGCTCTTTCCAATACTTTTGGTTTTGGTGGGCATAACTCATCTTTAATATTCAAGGCTTACGAACTCTAGTAAATTGGGTCGTTCGGTCACGTTATTTCGGACGACCTTCCGTAGGGTCTGTTCTTTTCTCTCTAGGAGAGGAGAACAGACTTTTTTTATGCCTTTGCTGCGCGAGCATTTTGGAATAAAAAAGGTTCACACCTCTAGCTATTACGTCTCTGCGCTCACGCACAGCTCTTTTTATGCCGAACACGCACAGGTTACAGCCTCACTAAACGAACGCCTCGAGTTCTTAGGAGATGCTGTCCTCGAGTTGGTCGTTTCCTCTTATCTCTACGAACGTTTCCCTTCAATAGACGAAGGAAAGTTGACCCGTTTTCGTGCCAACATTGTTTGCCGAGAGAGTTTGAATGCCTTAGCCAACTCTATACAATTGGGAAGTTACCTGCGGGCAAGCTTTCCAGTGAAACAATTGAGTATTGATGCTTTAGGTAATGCCTACGAGGCGCTTGTAGGGGCTATCTACCTAGATCAAGGTTTTGAGAAGACCCAGCGTATACTAGTCAAACACCTATTAGAGACTTCGCTTATCGATTGGACGCTCTTGCAGGGCGAGCTCTACGACTATCGTTCTTTGGTACTCCACTGGTCGCAGCGCGAGAAGAAGAAGGTAGACTTCGTCTATAACGAGATTAGTCACTCCCCTTCTCTATTCGAGTGTTTAATTTACGTAGACGATGTCATCGCAGCCACCGCGAAGGGGCGTAACAAGAAGCTCGCAGGACAAGAGGCTTGCAAATTGCTTGTCGAACAGTATGAGCTTAATTAGGAACTTCGATGCGGAGATCTCCAGTCTCTAACCAATTCCGCGCCACAGAGTAGGGATTGTAGATGATTCGCTGGTTGGAACTCCCACGGAAAAGAAGCTCCTCCCCTCCATTCACTTCATTGATTATATCTTGGTCGCGAATCTCTTTTATAAAGGGACCGTCGACGAGGACGTCTATGTATTCCAAAGGTGCAAGTAATACAGACGACCGAGCAAGGGACTCTAGAGTATATCCCGTATAGCACCAGATATTTGCCCCCGTACGTCCCTTGAGAATCTTTAATAGAGCTAGTAAGCCGCTAGGATTGAAGAATGGATCTCCTCCAGAGAGCGTAATGCCCGAAAGAAGAGGATTGTCCAAGATGTTCTGTATATGCTTCTCCAGCACCTCGTCTGTGAGCAACTGACCAACCGCTGGATTCCAACTCTCTGGATTTTGACAAAAAGGACACTGGTGGCGACAACCAGAGAGATAGAACGAATAGCGTAGCCCATCGCCGTCAATAATCGTCTCCTCATACACGCGCAACAAACGTAGTCCGTAATCCGCTAGTTTCATTTTTCAGTACCCCTCCTCCTGAGCTTAAACCCAAGATAAAGTTACCAACTTCCCAAGAAAGAACAAAACCGTGCTACATGCTACGCATAGAAAAAGCGGATATCTCTCCAAAGAGGGGTATCCGCTTCTTCTTTTATAGCCTCCTTCTGAGGCGGCTCGCTAAGGACTAATCCTGCGCATTGTGTTTCACACGATCTCGCTCCTCAGCTTGCTTGGCATTGTTCCAGCTTTCTAAGTTGCCAGTCAAGTAGCCTGTAATACGACGAATGCGCGAGATCTGATCCGAGCCACATACAGGACACTTGTCCAAGATTACACCACGGAAACCACATCCACGACAGGTATCTACGGGGTGATTTATCGACCCATAGCCAATCCCATTGTCGATCATCGTTTTTACAACAGTCGCAATGACGCTAGAGTTTTTCTTTGCCTCACCATCTAGTTCTACGTAGGTGATGTGCCCGCCAAGCGTTAGGGCATGGAAGGGAGCTTCCTTCCGAATCTTCTCTTGGATGCTAATTGGCTCTCGTACGTCAATATGGAAGGAATTGACGTAGTATTCACGATCCGTCACCCCGGGGATTACTCCGAACTTCTCCCTATCCATGCGGGTAAAGCGTCCAGAGAGCCCTTCGGCTGGTGTTGCGATCACGGAGTAGTTCAGATGATAACGCTCCTTGTATTCTCGTGCGACGCGATTCATGAGTTGTAGAGCCTCGTAGAGCGTATCCCACGACTTTTGATTCTTGCCATGCCCCTCGCCAAAGAGTGCCACCATGGCGTTATGCCCGCCAATAAAGCCGATAGCTAGCGTCCCCTGTGTGATAACCTCAGCCACGTGCTCCTCGGGCTTTAATGCCCCGCCTCCCTTCCAAACATCGTTGGTCATCATGAAGGGGAATTGGAAGGCATACGCGGTCTGCTGGAAACGGAAGCGTTCGTAGAGCTGGTCTGCGACCAAGCGACTCTTCTCCTCCAGCTTTTCCATGAAGTAGATCTTAGCTAGGTTCTGAATCTCTTCCGAGGTTGCACCAAGACCATCACGTTCCGCAGCGCGACGCGCCTCTATTGCCAAACGAGGCATATTGATCGATGTGAAGGAGAGGTTACCACGTCCAATGGAGGTGCGAGGACCGTTGATGTTCTCGTAGACACGTGTGCGACATCCCATCGTTGCGACTTCGTGGAAGTAACGTTTGGGGTCGTTGGCATCCCAGTCGGGATCTGCGTTGAATGGCGCATCCAAGTTTAGGAAGTTGGGGAAGAGGGCATGCGCCGTGGTCTTACAAGCCTCTACAAAAAGATCGAAGTTTGGTGTTTCAAAGGTGATCCGTCCCTCCAACGCCCCCTTCCAATCCTTGAGCGCCTTGGCTAGGTCGGCATCGCTGAAACTCACCCCCTTCTTTAGCTTAAAGATCTGAATTGGGAAGATGGGCGTCTCCTTTTTTCCGAGTCCTTCTTCCGTAGCCTTGAGCAAGGAGCGCATCAACATACGCCCTTCTGGCGATGTATCTGTGCCGTAGTTTATTGAACTGAAGACGACCTGATTTCCCCCACGCGAGTGCATCGTATTCAGGTTGTGAAGGAAGCCCTCCATCGCTTGGTGGGTATCGCTATTGGTCTGACGGATAGCCTCTCGTACGACGAGCTGTAACGTGAACTCCGAGAGTTGCATATCCAGCGAGCGCGTCAGTTCGTCCAGTACCGTCACCGTTGCATGATCACTCCCCAGAGCCACCTCATGCTCCCAGAGCGTTTTTCGTAGAAGCGCCGTTAGGTTCTCTACCTTTTCTTCTTCAAAGAATTGTTCCTGTTGCTGTTGGTAAGCTTGCACGATCCCTTTGGCGATGTGCTTGTGGAATGACTTGCGTACCCCTGGTGCCATAAAGAAGTCAAAGGCTGGTATCGCCTGTCCCCCATGCTGCTCGTTCTGGTTGGTCTGAAAGATGATCGTGGCCAAGGTCGCATAGCTGTGGATGCTCTGCGGGGGGCGTACCGAACCATTCTTGGTTAGGAAGCCATGCTCATAGAGTGCTCCCAGATCATACTGGAGGCATGTTGTGGTCTTTGTGGGGTAATAATCGAGGTCGTGGATGTGGATCTCTCCTGTCTCATGTTCTCTCCCATACAGAGACTTCAGACGTCCACTCACTGCGTCTTTGCGTGCGAGCTCGGAAGCAAAGGTCATCATCTGACCGGCAGGCGTGTGTGCCGACATGTTGGCATTGCTCCGATTGAGCTCGCAAGGGACGACGTTCACGATCTGGTCAAACATCCCCTTCAAGTTCATGCGTTCCCATCGTGCGAGATCGCGATCGTGACGGTAGTGAATGTAGCGTTGCGCTACATGTGGGTTAAAGCGCATGAGCTCGTGCTCTACACGATCCTGAATCTGTTCCACGGTCAGGCGTCCTGACATGCAAATCTCGGCACTGACGTTACGTACGATAACGTTGATGACGGAAAGATCGGGTTTCAGACCGTCAGCTACGTAAGACTTGCTGATCGCATTCTCTATGCGACTTGTATCAAAAGGGACTTCCGTACCATCTCGTTTGACAACTGTGTACTGCGAAAGCGTAGACATAGGTTCGACGGGATGGCTCGAAGGCTGAATGATTAATTTCAGAGTGTCCATGGCGTTTAATTTACGGTGACAAAGCTAGCAAAAAGACAATCCTCTCCCCGCTTTTGTTGAGACAAATACCCATAAAAAGTAACGAACAAGAACCTACACTCCTTGCCCGATCTTGCTAAATATCCTACTAGCAAAGTACTTCCCTATGGATGCTGTGGGGAAAATTGGGTAGTGAAAAATTGCACCAGACGCACCCTTCAGAAATCCTAAAGAAAATCCCAGCGCGGAGAGAAAATGACTACCGTCCGAGCAACGCTAGCGGGCGGAATCATACCCAGTTTGAGAGATACTTGCTGGGGATGAGAAAAGCCATTCTGCATCACAAGATTATTATACATTGCTGTGTTAATACAATGAACAAAGAGCTCTTGGTCACCTATTTATACGACACTATTTGCGTATTAACGAATCGATAAAAAAAGAGACTACTACTGGGGATTGTCTCGCATTTCATCTCTATTTTACTAACTCCCCAATGCTCTTTTTTCCCTCTAAGGACAATTGCCTACTTTTGGTACATAAAAGCAATATGATGCGAATCTACTTTTTCGGTCTTCTTTTTTTCCCCCTTTTCTTTGGCATGGCTTGTCGTCCCGCACCGAAAACTACGCTCTGCGTGCAAGATGCCACACAGCATCCTTGTAGTTTCGAGTATGCCATCCTCCGACGCCCCTACACCCCTACGGACTCCACTTCCCGAGTCCACTACCTCCCTCACGACTCCACTATGCTCACCCTTCATCTTCAGGAGCCTACCTTCGTCGCTGTCCGTACCCACAATACAGAACAGATCTACCTCCTCCTTCTCGCACCTAACGAGAATGCCCACCTCGCAGTGCGCCCACGAGGTTATCATGTGACGGGCTCTGTAGAGAGTGCTCGCCTGCTGGGGATCTACCAGATCTTACAATCGTTTAACGACTCTGTGGCTTGGCTCAATCAACGACAAGCTTGGGTCACGCTACGGGACACTCTCCCCCTCTCTGGCGAGTGCCCCTCCCCCTACGAACCATTTCGGGCTGCCTATGACTCTTTGCGTATACGCGCCCAAGAAGGCCTCATACGCTTCATTATAGAGAATCCTTACTCCAAGGCTAACCTTCTCGCCTTGTCCGCAGAATTTGCCCCCAACCAGCGTTTTTTTGAAACAAACAAGCAGCGAGCCTTTGCTAGAGAAATCCTTCGTCTCCAAACAGACTATTACCAAGAGGTTGATTTTGCCCAACAACTCCTCAGAGAATATGACCACACGGATGAATAACCCTGAGCGGCAGCGGCTCTACTTTGCCTCGGACTTCCACCTAGGGTTGGAAACGGATACGCCGGCACGTAAGCGAGAGGCGATCATCGTCGCCTGGTTACGCGCCATTCGCCCTACGACCCATTCGCTCTATCTGTTGGGCGATATATTTGATTTTTGGTGGGAATATCGTCGTGTGGTGCCCAAGGGCTTTGTGCGCTTCCTTGCAGCGCTTGCCGACTTTACGGATGCGGGAATTCCTGTCCATATTTTTACGGGCAACCACGACGTTTGGATGTTTGATTATTTAGAAAAGGAGCTCTCGGTACACGTACATCGACATGCCGAGACCTGCTCCTTTTTCGGTCGGGAATTCTACCTCTGCCACGGCGACGGGCTAGGGGCGACCTCCCTGCCCTTCTGCTTGATGCGCGCGGCTTTTCACTCTTCATTCCTTCAGTGGCTTTTTGCGCACCTTGTACACCCCGATGCGGCGCTGCGCTTCGGACACGCGTGGTCTCGCCATAACCGTTATGCTAAGAGTTTTCACCACACCTTTCGTGGCGATAACGAGCCCGTTGCACAATTTGCTCACCGACACTATCGCGCGACGGGCACGCCCTTCTACCTCATGGGACACCTCCATATCGCTACCCTCCACGCTCTCGCCCCCGCTGGCGCGTTGCTTATCTTGGGCGACTGGCTCACGCAGTATACCTTCGCCTCTCTAGATGAAAAAGCCTTACGCTTAGAACAATTTCATCCAGAGGATGGGTCAACGACTCTCCTCGCCACGTTGGAGTTCTAGGCGTCCCCTTCCTACCTAATGCACCTCAGGGGGATCGATCAGCACACCTCGTGCTATCAAAACTGCCTCCCCTACCAAATATATCTTGTGGTAAAGGTAGGCCTCGTCTTCATTCACTACCCGTTCAAAACTCACCGCGAGGTGTCCACCAGGACACGTTACCTCCACTGGCGAAGGTAGGTCATATATCGCGGCTGCGACCAAGGCCACGGCCACTGCGCCCGTACCACAGGCGAGGGTCTCCCCTTCTACCCCCCGTTCGTAGGTGCGCATAGACACCCGCCCATCCTTGAGAGTATAGTAGTCCACATTCACTCCTCCTCTTTCGTCGCCACATACTGCATGGCGCAATGGACGAGCCACTTCCTCCAAATCCAACGCTTTCAAGGTCGCCTCGTCCTCACACTCCAGCACCAGATGCGGTACCCCCGTATTGAGCAAATACCCCCCTTCTGCAGGCAACCATTCTACCACCCCATTCGTGGGTATGTGTACTGAGATGAATCCGTTGGTCAACTGAGTGCATGACACACGTATATCTTCCAGCACCAGCGTGAGTTCAGACGTCTGCAGGCGCTCAAACAAATACGCACTCACACACCGAGCTCCATTGCCACACATCCGAGCCCTACTGCCATCGGAGTTGTAAAAGGCCACCTGGCACTCACACCCATTCACCTCTTGTACTAAGAAAAGACCGTCTGCTCCCACGCCATAATGGCGGTCACAAAACTTGCGTACGATATCCTCTATCGTCCCATAGGTAGGCAATAGGGTGTCCTGCGATAGGATGATGAAGTCATTCCCAGCACCGTGGTACTTTTCGAAAAATAGATGCATTATTCGTCGCTTTCTTTTGGTAAAACTTCTTTTGGAGAAAGGGGTTCTGGTGTATTCTGTGTTTTCTCTGCCTCCACTGGTGTCAACCATACGATGGAGCTTACCTCATACGTGGTGAGACGTTTTCCACGCGCTTTATACCCTTTTATGCCGATGAAGGTTTCCACCTCCACCTCCTCAGGGGCTCGGTGTTGATGCTTGCCACCAAAGCGAATCTCCAAACGCGGGTGTTCCTCTGCACTCAACAATACTAGCCGGGATTGGGCATGCTCCCCTATCAACGAACGTGGAATAGCACTCTCCTCCAGTACAAAACGCTTCAAGTAATAGAACCCTTGTTCTGCATCCCAAAACACAAGGCTGTAGACGCGCCCGGGATTGAATTTCTCTATTCGTAAGATGCCCTCTCCGAAACGCGTTGACAGGTCAAAGCTCGTTGTCTGGTAGGTCCCGTTTTGGTAAATCACGACCAACTGATCTGCGCCAGAGAACTCCCCAAGATAAGTTCCTCGCTCCTCGGTGTTGAGACGATCAATGTCACGGTCTATCCAAATCTTTATCCCACCCAATGTAGAGAGCCCTTGTGACTTGAGCTTGATTGATGAGACGCGTAACTTTGTCAATATATTCCCTCGCGCATCGCGTCCACGAATCGCCAGCGTGCCAAAGTCAAAATCTATGTCCGTATTGCGAAGGCGAAGCGCTCCTGTCACATGCACATGCACGCACTCCGCCTCTCCATTTGGGTTGACACTCATATAGAGGATTTTAGCACGTGCGTCCCCGCTGGTCAGGTTATACTCTTTGTCTCGGATCACCCCTGTGATGGCACAACGCTTGACATACGAGATGCCTTTTGCATCCACATACACCACGTTGTAGATGGTGCGTTGGTCGTTACGATTAAAAACGTTGATGTAAAGGATATCTTTGTCGAAGAAACGTTTCTCCGCAACTACAGAGATCATGTAACGCCCATCGCGCAAGATGACGATCACCTCGTCTATGTCCGAACACTCTGCGACAAATTCACCACCTTTGAGTTCGGTACCAAAGAACCCCCCCTCGCGATCTACGTAGAGTTTTTTGTTTGTGGCCACTACGCGCGTCGCCTCTATGGTTTCAAAGTTTGTCACCTCAGTATGTCGTGGGTAGAGGGCGCCATATTTGTTTAGAATCCGCTGGTAATAGGCGATTGTATAGTCTACCAAATGTGCTAGGTGCTCGGCAACTGCGGCTAGTTGTTCCTCTGTTCGACGGAGGAGCTCGTCGGCCTTCTTCGCGTCATACTTCGAGATCCGCTTGATTTTGATCTCGGTGAGCTTCACAATATCCTCCTGAGTTATTGGACGCCGCAACAAGCCATGATAGGGTTCTAAAGAGGCCGCGATGGTTTCCAATATTCCTTCCCACGTCGTACACTCTTCTATCGCTAAATAAAGACGTTTTTCGATAAAAAGACGTTCTAGTGAAGTGAAGTGCCATACAGCTTCCAACTCGTTGGCTTCTATCTCAAGCTCTCGACGTAAAAGCTCCTTCGTACAGTCGACCGAGTAACGTAGGATATCGCTCACACTCAAGAAGTGGGGTCGATCCTCGTGAATTACGCATGCATTGGGCCAGATACTTATTTCACAGTCCGTAAAAGCATATAGTGCATCGAGGGTCTTGTCGACCGATACGTCAGGTGCTACGTGTACCACGATCTCGGCAGCTGCGGCTGTGTTATCCTCAATCTTTCGGATTTTTATCTTTCCACTCTCGCTCGCCTTCCGTATGGAGTCGATAAGCTTGCCCGAGTCTTTTCCATAAGGTATCTCGCTGATAACGATTGTCCTGTGATCTTGTCGCTGGATACGTGCGCGTACCTTCACCATACCACCCCGTCGCCCGTCGGAGTACTTGCTACAGTCGACCAACCCACCAGTCAGAAAGTCGGGGTAAAGTGTAAAAGACTCCCCACGTAGGTAGGCGATCGCGGCTTCCAAGAGTTCGTTGAAGTTGTGGGGCAATACCATCGATTTGAGTCCTACGGCTATACCCTCTGCGCCCTGTGCTAGGAGAAGCGGGAATTTTACTGGCAAGGTAACAGGCTCCTGGTTTCGCCCGTCGTAACTCTTCATCCAATTGGTGGTCTTGGGGTTAAAGAGGACCTCAAGTGCAAATTTCGACAACCTTGCTTCTATATATCGCGGCGCTGCCGCAGAGTCGCCTGTGAGGATATTCCCCCAGTTCCCTTGTGTGTCTATCAATAATTCCTTCTGCCCCAACTGTACCAGCGCATCGCCGATGGAGGCATCGCCATGAGGGTGATACTTCATCGTCTGCCCAATGATGTTGGCAACCTTGTTGTACCATCCATCATCTAACTCTTTCATCGTGTGAAGAATACGACGTTGCACGGGCTTCAAACCATCCTGTAGGTGAGGCACGGCTCGTTCCAAGATTACGTATGAGGCGTAGTCTAAAAACCAATCCTCATACATCCCTGTCAATTGTACACGGGGCTCGCCGCTTAAAAGCCGTTCGTGAAAGGCGAGCGCTTTGCTCGAAGGAGGTTGAGCTACCTCCTCCTCTGCCCCCTCGCCTCCAGAAGAGTTGTCCAATTTCGTTACCTCTTCGAGGTTCTCACCTTCCTGTAGTTTTTCGTCGTCTCTATACTGTTCGCTCATGCTTAATCTTTCCAACTAAGGGGCAAAAGTAAAAAGAAGTAGGATACTGTCCTATACAGGGTGGTTATGCGTCACTGGATCTGGTAGGAGATGGGGGGCTTATAAATCTTTGTGTATTCCTAAATAGAGTATACTCCCTACGGGGAGGGATAGGGTAGAGTGGGTGTAGAGTCATTTTGTCATCCTTTTGTCATCTATGTAGAGTTTATGTAGAGTTTATGTAGAGTCTATGTAGACCCCTTGTAGACCCTGTAAATTCGGTGGGAAAACAGCCTCTATTATGCGTATTCCATTATTTCTATGCTACTTTATTTAGTAGTCTGTATAGAGATAAACTTTAGGATTTCCTAAAGTGGTAGTGTGTAATGGAGGGAGAAAGATCGGGCGTTAGGTGGAGGAATAGGCAGCCTATTACAGGCTTTTAGGAAAAAACAAGGAACTAGGGACTTTAGCTTATCGCTTCCCTCCCATCGCGCGCTGCGCACTATTTACTCTACTGGCTGCCCCCTGTATTGAGAAGACTGATAGGCACCACGTTCCACCAATAGTTGTTTGAAGCGCCGCAATACCTCGTCGTTTCGGATTAACCCCCAGTTTGGTGCAAGAAGGTAACGTGGAGGAGCTTCTGCACAAATGCGCTCTATGGCAATCGTGGAGGGTAACGATGTTACTATCCCTACCAAGAACTCTATATACTCTTCTAAACTCCAGAGTGAGAAGGCAGTGGGATTGGCAAGCCACTCCTCAGCCATCTGCGTTCCCCGCAAGATTTGTAATTGATGAAACTTGATGGTCTGGATACCGCACGCCACCACACCGTTCAGGGTCTCGTACATCATCGCGTGGGTTTCGCCGGGTAATCCCCAAATCAGATGCACACCGACAGGTATCCCTACAGCACGTAGTCGCGCGATAGCCTTCAAAGATTGCTGCGCAGTATGTCCACGTCGGATACGTGTCAACGTGTTCTCCTGCAGCGTTTCGACCCCCAACTCTACAAACAAATAGGTGCGAGAAGAGAGCTCTTTTAGTAATGCAAGCACCTCTTCGGGTAAACAGTCTGGACGTGTCGCGATAACCAAGCCCTCTACCCGAGGCGTCGCCAAGGCTTCTTCGAAAAGAGCACGTAACTGCGCAACACTCCCATAGGTATTCGTATAGGCTTGGAAATAAGCAAAATAACGACTTGCTCGTCGGTAACGATTCGCGTGAAAAGAGATCCCTTCCTCCAACTGTTGGCGAATAGACTTCTGCGGTGTGCAGTACGATGGGTTAAATGCCTCGTTATTGCAATAGGTACAGCCGCCTTCTTTCCGGTTTCCCGACACACGATGTGGACACGAAAAGCCGGCATCCACCGCTAGCTTTTGTACACGAGCGCCCCATAAATTGCGCATATAGCGCGTATAGGTGTAAAGAGGTTGGTCGTCTCCCCAAGGGTATTGTACGTTTTGTGTAGAAGAGGAGGGGATCTCGTGTGCAGTGTGGGACATGTCTCACGTTGCTTAAAGCGATAAAATGCGACACTCCGTACGACGATTCGCTGCGCGTCCCTCTGGGGTCGTATTTGACTGGGCAGGCTTTGTAGCACCAAACCCCTTTTTCGAAATACGTCCTGCGGGTACTCCATGCGATACCAAATAGGTGACCACACTATTGGCACGTCGTTGCGAGAGCTGCAGGTTATAGCTCGCATCGCCTTGGTCGTCCGTGTGCCCTTCGATTTGGATTCGCATTCCAGGACGATCCAACATTATCTTACACCAACGATCAAGCTCGGTAAAGGATTCGGGACGAAGTATATCGGAGTCGGTATCGAAGAACACATTTCGTAGGGTTAGGGTGACGCCCGTTTTCATCGGCATGAGTCCGATGGTTTGTCGGTAAGGCGTACTTGCAGAGTGAACTCCTAGGAAGTCGAAGTGCAGCGAGTTATCAAAATACCCCTCCTTGCTCGCAAAGAAGGCGTATTTCCGCCCCATTGGCAGGCAGACTAGGAAACGTCCCAATGGGTCTGAATCTTGGTGCATTACGACCTCCTTCGTCTCTAAATCTATCAATTGACAGTGCGCGGCGATCGCGCTTCCGTTGGTTGCGTCTTGTACTTGCCCCAACAAGTAAGAGACTGGGTTCGGACGAAGACTATCGGGCATTTCGAAGGTATAAATATCCATACCTTGTCGCTCGTTGCGGGAAGAAGCGTAATACGCATTTTCTCCAGAGGCAGAGATTACCATCCCCATATCTGTTGCTGGGGTATTGATCGGATAACCAAGGTTTTGAGGGGGACTCCAGACCGTATCGTTGGTGCGAGTCGTCTTGTACAGATCTAGGTCGCCGAGCCCTGGATGTCCATTACTTGAGAAGTAGAGGGTGCGATTGTCAAAGTGCATAAAGGGTGACTGCTCCTCGTCGGCAGTATTGATGGTTGGCCCCAAGTTAGTCACGTTGCCCCATACGCCGTCTTGGTAGTGTGCTACCCAGAGGTCATACCCTCCATACCCACCTGGACGATTACTAGTGAAGTAAAGCGAACGACCGTCAGGAGATATACTGGGCTGTTTGGTACTCATGCGTGGCATGTTGATCACTGGCGGTAAAGCTTGGGGAGTGCTCCAATTCCCGTCCTGCTGTAGATCCGCATAGTAGATCTTGCATGGGCCATCGCAGTACGAATAATACATACGTCGCCCATCTGCAGAGAGCGATTGCGACCCTTCGTTGTGTGGGGTTGTCACAGGGGCTCCGATATTGCGGGCTTCTTGCCAAGCGCTGTCCCGATTGACACGTTTAGAAAGATACAAGTCTTCCTGCATCGTCTTTCGGTGCGTCTGCCCTATTACGGGCAATAGACGTGTGATCGATAGCGTTTGTTCGTCAGCACTTATTGACGGAAAGTACTCGTCATTGGGTGTATTTACGGTGCTTGGCAACGGTTTTGGGGATATTGATACGGGGTGTTGTAGTGTCCACAAAGCAAAGATACAACTCTCACGCACCAGTTCCGCATTACGATAAGCGCGATCTTTAGGGGTAATCTTTTGTAGGTAACGCTCGGAGAGTTCACGCCCCTGCTCATAGCGTTGGCTATAGAAGGAGAGTCGTGCGGCATCAAACTGAGCGCGAGGGTAGAAAGTACTATCCAGGGCCAAGGCGCGTAGATTCTCCTCCAACGCGGCTTCATACTGCTGGATGTGCTCATAGATTTGTGCAGAAAGGAGGTAAGCTTCGATAAACTTCTCGTTGCGTCGTTTCACCTTGTCCAAGGTGTTGAGCGCCTCGGCAAAATATTCATAGTGGTATTCGCTGACCGCCTTCTCATAGAGCGCAATTGCCTTCTTATCCTTGACAGAATATTCGCGAGTCTGTGCTACGCCACTACCGATAAAAAAAAACAGGCAGAGGTATAGACAAAATACACCTACTGCCCGAACGCCTGTGCTAGTTAATCCTTGTACCATAGACCTGTATTATCTCCGACGCCATCTGATTGGCTCGTGCCAAGCTTTCTTCCAATCCTTCTTCCAACAAATAACCATAGAGAAAGCCTGCGGCAAACATATCTCCCGACCCTGTACTGTCGACACAACACACGGGTAAGCCAAGACTACAAGCCTCGTGATCGCCTTGTCGTGCCACAGCACCTCGTGCACCTAGTTTTACTACCACCACGTCGCAGAACTGGCTGAGTTCGCGTAGTCCCACATCAACATCCCGTCCCGTAAAGGCACGAAGCTCTACCTCGTTCGCAAAAAGGATGTCTATTTGAGGAATCACACGACCGAGAAGTTCGCGATTCATATCCACGATATCATCATTTGAGAGGTCTAAGGATACCGTCAGGTGACAACGTTCCGCTAAATCAAGCGCTCGGAGAAAAAGGTCATGGTTGGGCACCGTATACCCCTCGAGGTGTAGGTGGTCATACCCCACAAAGTCTTCTTCTAACAAGTCCGAAGCGTTGAGAGTCCCAGAGGCTCCAAGAAACGTCACAAGCGTACGTTCAGAATCTCTTGATACGAAGGCAAGCACCTCACCCGTACGAGCGCGACTATAACGAAGACGAGGCTGCACCTTCGATGTGTGCAAGGCTGCTAAAACACGCTCTCCCATCGCATCGTGCCCCACCTTTCCGATAAAGCCCGTTTGTAAACCAAGGCTCGCTATACCGCGAATCGCATTGCATGCACTTCCACCGACACTACGGATGATCTCGGAACTACTCACCACGCGATGCATCTCCTCAAGCATGTCAAGGGGTACTACCTGCATGCCGCCTTTTTCAAGCTTCCACGTTTGCAACAAGCCTTCGTCGGAAAGCGGGACTATGCTGTCCATCAGTGCATTCCCTAACCCTAACACGCGAGGCATTTTGGTCTACAGAAAAAGATTGTTGGGTAATAAGATTAACGTTGCTCGCCAACCTGGAAGGTATCAATGTGGCGGCTTCGCTTGTCGGGCAAAACATCATTCACAGCCACCAAGATGCCCGTTTCCTCTACATCGCCAAAGTCATGATTTATCGCAGTCCCAAACACCTTGGACGTAGGACTCAGACTGATGTAGGACTTGATAAGGGGAGGAATACGTTCTCCAAACTTCCCTAGCTCTCGTAGCAGGATTTCAAAGTCATTGCGGTAATCCCCGCCCACAAAGACGCGCTGTTCCATATCTGGGTCTAGATGCAACTCTAGGGGGTGAATTGGCGTCACAAGCCCCTCAGAGTCTCGGAAATAGCGTTGGAGAAAGACTTGTAGTAAGTTTCGAGCTTCCCAGTTATAGGTCGGGTACATCGTCACTTTACCAAAAAAATACTTGATCTCAGGGTTCAAGACCAACAGCGCTCCCAACCCATCCCATAAATTATCCAAGACGTAAAGCCCCTTTCGAGCATCACGCGTTGACTGGAACTCCGTCTGTACAAAAGAACGACCTAACTCGATCGTATACGGGAGATACTCTTTTTGAAAACGTTCGGAGAAGTGAAAGAGCTCACCTGTAGCTAAATGGCTAGCATAACGCCCATCCTTCGTAGGAATGATGTAACGATACCCGCCTAAGATGAGCTGCGACTCTGGATTCCAGACTATCAGTTGCGTATAGGGAAACTCCCCACAGTCATAGGCATCAATATCCAATTCTTTTCCTGTACCTCCTCCTGCGGCGCGGAAGGTCTCTTCTCGCAGTCGCCCTAGTTCGCGCATAGTATTGGGGCATTCCTCGGCTCTGAAATGATAAATCTCATTGCCTCCATTATTCGCGTGGCGGAGGAAATGACCATCGTGTAACTCGGCTTCAATAACGGAAGCCGGGATCACGTCGTGACTCACCTCTTGTTGAAAGGTGTGGCTTTCGGTATTATTCTCTAATTCGTTCATCTGTCTCGTTAACGCTTGCAATGATCCGATATGACGCGGTAAGCTCGATCCAAACCTAATTGTCCTGCAAGGCTCAGGTCTAAGCAGGCGGGGTTGTTTTTCCCTTGCAAAATACGAACTAACCCACGATTGAAAAGTGCTTCGGCAAAGTGAGCCTCTAAATCAATGGCACGATTGAACGCCTCTTCTGCACTAGTGAGGTCGCGAGAAAGGTAGTGCGCTATCCCTAAACTGTAGTAAAGGTATGGACTTTCACCAAATTCACTCGAGAGCGTCTTTAATTCTTGAATCGGGTGCGAATAATCTGGGGGCAATGGAGATTCGTTTAACGAAGTCCCAAGAGGCAAAAGCGGCTTGGAGACCGTGGGTGCAAAGCGTATCTGAGAAATCTCCGTGGTAGCGCGAACCACACGTCCCAAAGGGTGCAAAGGAGAATGGAGGGGAATAGAGTCTAATAAAGCCAATGCTGCTTCATAATCATGCGCCTCGGCGAGCGAAATACTACGAATGAGGTTTACCGTATGAACATTATTTACTGGAGGCAAGAGCGACAAGTCTACATGTCGTGCTGTGTCACTAGAAGGTACGACAAAGGCAAAGAACGGTGCTCCCGCTACACTATCTGCACGTTGTACAGGACGCCACTCTTGGTAGATTTGTTCCTGACCGACGTGGATGCTCGCCAACGGGAGCAATTCATCATAGTCGCGTAAAAAGGCTGGGACGACTAAATCCCCAGGCGTGGTAAAGTCATTTTCAAAGGCTATAAAGCGAGAGAAATTTGCTGCGGTATCACTCCACTTGTCCGTCTGCTTTGCAGCGACATAGCGCGCTACAATCTGTTGTGCAGAGTCATAATCGCAGCGCGCACCAGCGCGATCTCCTAATTTCAAACGCACCGTCGCACGGACATTGTAGGCTCGGGCAAATTGTGGATAAAGAGCAATTGCATAGGAAAGAGCATCGGCAGCCTCACGATAACGCTTTGCCTCGGCATACGTCAGCCCCGCATTATAGCGGATAAAGACGTTGCTGGGGGAAAGACGCGCTGCAGACTCGTAATCTTTTAGTGCCGCACTATACTCCCCTTTCGCGGCATACATTATCGCGCGATTGTAGTAGGCTAACGAGCTTTTTGGCGCTGCCGTTATCGCCTCTGATATGGTCGCCAACGCCTGCTTCTCTCGTTTTAGATCAAACTCTATGAGCGCTTTGATCAGGAGCGCCTGTCCTGATTTCGGAGAGAGTTCCAATGCCTTGTCCAAGCTCTCTAGAGCTAACATATGCTTTTGTTGACCATAAAAGACACGCGCTATATTGATATGTGGACCAGAAGAATAAGGGTTCGTCTGTGTCGCTTGCCGATAATCCTGCAGTGCAGTTAGGGTGTCTCCCTTCAATAAATAGGCTGTCCCACGGTTCAGGCGCGCATCCAAGTGATTAGGGGCTTGTTTCAGGGTCGCCGTGAAGTCATCAATAGCCTCTGGGTATTCTTCCAACAG
The DNA here is from genome assembly GCA_963543925.1 of uncultured Bacteroidia bacterium. GTDB lineage: Bacteria > Bacteroidota > Bacteroidia > Bacteroidales > CAJPTX01 > Bacteroides_D. The sequence goes on from CAUUCP010000001.1 coordinate 104,346, forward strand.
GAAGTGAGTCACCCCCCGCATATAACGGATATCACGCTCGTTGGGACGCAATTCCGCCGCCAAACGAATATCTACCATAGCCGCCACATGCTCGTTTAACTGATTGCGTACTGCCGCACGCAAAACGAGAGCCTCGGTCATAAAAGGCTTTCGCATCAAGAGGTTATCCAAATCGAGTTGGGCGCCTCGCCAGTCATCTAACTGATATTTACATAACGCGCGAAGATAGAGAGCGATCTCATCCTCTGTCTGATATTCTAGAAATACGGAAATTGCACCCACCGCTCCACTATAATCTCCTCGCTCATAGAGCTTTTGCGTCTTTGCATAAAAATAGTAACGGTTTAGCTGACCCTGAGCTGTAAATACCGTTAGGAGGAATAAGGCGAATAGCAGAAGTTTGCGAAACACGACTAGCGCGAGATTTGTGAAAACGATTTATTTCTTATCCAACCACTCGTACGAAGAGGGAATATCTAGGCGATAAACACGTTGCACACCCACAAGACGGTAGAGAGCATCGGAGAGCATTTTGAGCTGGTCTATATGCATCAACGAAAAGGAGATTACCCCTTGGAAATACTCGCCATCGCTCCGAAGGTCGGCGCGCGTGATATTGATATCATTAAATCGCTCGCCAAATACCCCAAAGATGTCCTTTAACAGATTAGTACGGTCAAGTCCCCGTATGTAGATATGGGTCGGATAGGGAACTCCAGTAGACTGTGACCAGTCGAAATCTTTCCGAACAAGCTTGCCATACTGTGAAAGGAAACGATGTGCTTCGGAACAATTGGCCTTGTGCACTCGAACCACATTTTCACCCGCATCAACATCTAGAACACCAATAACATCTGGATCTCCTGGCAATGCACAACAACACGGCGAGGTGATCAGACGATACTGTGTATTATGTGCCGTAGGAGCAACCTGCTCGTCCTGTTGCACAGGCACTAGACAAGATGAACGATGTAAAATCTTTACACGAATAAAATCGGTGGTCTGTAACCAACGACGGTGTCGTGCTTTGCGTCGTAATGCACGACGAACTTTTCTAGCAAGGAGTTGTGGATTGATTACCCCACTTACTAACCCTAAACACAACTCATCTACCGTCTGTACATAAAAGCTACTCAACAACGAATCTATAATCTCCTTCGAATACTCCTCTTCCAGACGATTAAATATCTCATTAAGGCGCACTCTTCCCTTTTCTATAAGGAGCTTTTTACGAGATGCTCTCGCCTGATCTATAGAGTTACGCGCCAATGGAGAGTACACATAATCCGTCCAAGCTTTAGTCGGGTACTGCGAAGGTGCCGTAATAATCTCAATTTCATCCCCCGCGCGCAGCTTATAGGCTAGACTCACTAAGATACCATTCACGCGCGCAGCTATGGCGCGATTCCCTATGTTCTTGTCCTTGAGGTAGGCAAAATCTAACACGTAAGAGCCATGGGGAAGATAAAAAGGTTCCGAGTGCCGCGAACGCCCTTCTTCCGACTCCGTATAAATCCGCTCATAGACGGCCATCCGATTCTTAAACAAGTCCGTCGAAAGGTGCGCCATAAAGGCTGATGAGGACATCTCATAGCTCGCACTAATCGTGGAGAGCATACGTCGTACCTCGCTCAGATCCGCGCCATTTTGAAAGTCCTGTTCCTTCTTATAAAGTGCATGCGAGGCACCGCCATGTTCTGCATAGTCATCCATACGTCGGGTACGAATCTGTACCTCGACCCACTGCCCATTTTTGTCTAATAGCGTACAGTGGAGTGCCTCATAGCCATTCACCTTCGGTGTCGAAACCCAGTCGCGTGTCCGTTCGCGTAACGGAAGAAAATGCTCGGTCAGGAGTATATAAATAAACCAACACTGTGTCTTTTCTGGAATATCTGGGCGTGGTTCAAAAATAATTCGTAGGGCGACCAGATCGTAAATATCCTCAAATGGGATATGTTTCTTGTCGATCTTTTTGAACGTTGAGTAAGGCGATTTCTCGCGAGAAGTTAACTCATACTTCAATTGCGTCGGAGCTAGAATCCGTGTGATACGCTCTTTCATCTCACGGTGGACGCGAGAAAGGCGATCGCGATGAAGTGCAAAGAGCTTCTCAATATTGGCGTATTCTGCTGGATTAAGGTTCTTAAAGCTCAAATCCTCAAGCTCGCTCTTTATAGTATATAACCCGAGCCGGTCGGCAATTGGAACGTAAAATTGCAAGGTCTCACTTGCTATCTTCTGTAACTTATGCTTTTCTTGGAAACCAAGGGTCTGCATATTATGCAGACGATCCGCAAGCTTAACGAGTATTATGCGCGGATTGTCATCCATCGTCTGTGTCAACAGACGACGATAATTGGCAACCTGTTCACTATCATCAAGCTTTGTGACGTGCTTGAATTTGGTTAGTCCATCCACGATTTGCGCTAGCGCTGGACGCTCTGGAAAAGCGTTTTGGATGTCTTGGATAGATACCTCCGAGTCTTCCACTACATCATGGAGTAAGGCTGCTAAAATCACATCAATATCATAAGGGCAAATTTCCGAGGCATACTGCGCCACGAAAAGTGGATGAATGATATACGGTTCTTTCGACTTACGTCGCTGTGGTTTATGCGCCTCAAAGGCTATCTCATAAGCGCGACGAACTAGCGCCTCTCCATTCTTTACTTTAGATAACCAGCTAGCATTTCGCGCCAGTAAATCCTCAAATAACTTCGGCACATCTTCATCCGTATAGGGCTTATTCTCGACTTTTGGCTTTTCCATCTTAGGACGGATTAACGCGTTGGATAAATAACCATAAACGACCCCGTACGCACCTTCGTACCCCTATCCTTCATAGAAAACTCTAGACGATAGATATATGCCCCCTCTGGAGCATACGAGCCATCTCGCAGACGTCCATTCCAACCTTCGTTTACCCCCTGAAAAATCATCTCGCCACTGCGGTTGTAAATGTACATGACATACTGTGCATTGTAGGTACTCAGGGGGGCAAATACGTTGCGTGCTAATTTATTACCAGTTGCGGCACTTTCTGTGGGGGAGATTGCTGTTGGGATTACTATCTCTGACTCTATTTGCGAGCACTGTGGTGCTGAGATACTCACACGTTTCGTACTATTGTCAGAAGTAAGCTCATAGGCCGTTACTCGGTAACAAAAATTGTTCAGCACGCCTTGCCCAGAAAACTCGGACAAATCATCAACCGTTTCCAAGGGCTCTTGTTGCACGGTCGCTATTTCTAGCTCTTCCGTCCCGTTCGTCTTCGTAATAATCCGGTGAACACGATACTCTGCCCGACTCCCTTCGCTGATCTCTAGCTTGTCCCACGAGATATGGTTCTTATTACCTCGCGTAGAAATTCGAGCTATGATACTGTTCGATTTTTGAGAACGATCTACCTCGGCATCACATTCATCCATGGCAACTATCGAGTAGAAACGTTTCTTCCCTTGGATTTGATCGGGGGTCACCGAATCTATAAGCTCGCGTGTATTGGGGTCGGTAAAACGTTCGATGTCAATAGACTCTAGCTTTCCTTCCCCTTCGTCGAAGACATTTTGCCGCACCAGACGGAAATAGGCGGGGGTCGTATTGAGCTTCATTTTTAATGTCAAGCGGTTCTTCCGCGGAGAACTAACGATAGAGTCTAGAAGAATAGACGCTGGAATGTATTGCTTTCGGGTCTGTACTTCCCGAAGATTAGAACGCGTCACACGCTCACTACCTTTCTGACGAGCCTCTAGAAAAATATACCAACTTTTGTCCTGTCCCGAATCAAATTCGTAATCCCATTTGTCTCCCGCCAGCGTGATAAATTCTGGAATGTTTGTCCATGACGGACGATCGCCCGCGTGAATCACATAGTTCGAAATGTCGTTATTCCACCCCTCATACTGTGTCCAAGAGAGCTTAATTTTATTACGACACGGGATATACTCTACTTTTAGAAAAAGGGTGACATGCGGATCTGTTAGGACACTCGGTTTTTCTTCATCAGGACCCTTACTCGCCATTACATAACGTACAATTCCCAGCTTTGCATTGGCATCATCATCTGTCCAATTGAATTGGGAAGGCGGAAGCGTTGCTACCAGATGGTTCACCCAAGAGCCGTTTTCCATTTCACTCCGATAAATAAGATACCCCATAGGGTCTGGATTGTTGGCACTCGGCTTTGGTGCTTCCCAAGAAAGCATAGTCCGCCCCGTGTTGGGCTCTACAGTAACAAGATGAAAAGTAGGAGGAAGAGGCTGATCTTGCCAAAGTGGATTCCCATTCCCTCCCTGCGCTGCCACGCGTCCGCTGGCTACGAAAAGTAAGAGAATCAATAGTGTGATACACCCAAGGGTGGAATAGAGCTTCAAGACCTTGTTCATTGACCTTTGTTTATCCAAGACGTCCCTAAAGAGAAAACGGCAGTCTCTTGGTAGATGTTGCATATCTTCTAGATACCGCCTAGTTGTGCTTGCAGAAGGATGAGTGAATGGGGACTCCTCCAGCAATACTCCACACGAAGTTAGTAAAAAAGAGTTTTTCCTTTGCTATGTGACAAATGCGCTCTGGAGAGATTGTACGAATCGTGTCTATTTTCGCACGCATCCAAGCTGTTGCATCTGCGTTTGGCAAGCGAGAATCTGTGAGAATTCGTGAAGATAAAAGTGTATTATCAAACTGTTGCATAAGCGATGCGAGAAGCTCGGTACGTAATCCTTCTAGTTCGTTCAACGTGGGAGGAGCAGCTGGTAACCGATCCAGTTCGTAACGAATCTCGGCGAGTGCTTTTTCTGCATAAGCCTTCCCCACGCTAGTTTGAATCATAATGAGTGTGGCATCGCGGCGATCTACCACTCGCGCGCGGATTCCATAAGTATAGCCTTTGTCCTCTCGTAGATTTAACATCAACCTGCTACGGAAGACACCACCAAGGAGATTTACTGCAATATCCAGAGCAAAATCTTCGCTTGGAGACAAGCGTGGTGGTAAACATAAGCCACCTAAGATCGCCACCTGTGCACTGTTAGGGCACGGGGTGTAAACGAACTCTTTTTTCGACTGAATGGACGCTATGCTTTCTTTCCGCCCCGATGCTACAACAAGCGGATAGGTATTAAACGCAGTTTGTAGGCGCAAGACGTCCGCCTCCGAAATTCCTCCCGCAGCAATAACGGTAAATGGATTTTCAAAAAAAGTACTCTTCCACAAAGCGTGAAGCTCCGAGACAGAAACTTGTTCAAAGTCGTGGAGTGTGATGATACGCCCATAGGGGTGGTCTCCAAAGAGGTTAGGCATCAACGCTTGCTGCGCAAGAAACTCAGGATCTTCCAACAATGCCTTGAAGCGCTCTCGTTCGGCTGCCAGCCACTGCGCTAGCTCCTCCTCAGGAAAGGTCGGAGTGAATAAGATTTCTCGCAAGAGAGTTAACGCGGCCTCCAATTGCAGACGGACAAAGCGTAGATGAAACTCGTAGTAGTCGGTGCGCGACTGAATCGAAATTCGCACACCAAGAGACTCAAGGGTCATCGCAAGCTCTTCTGCTGTTTGTCGTTCTGTCCCACGTAAGAGCATTGCAACAAGAGCACTGTGCTGCAACGGAGTTGCTTGCGATACGCTTTTGGGGAAGAAAAGCGTAAGCGAAATGACCTCTAAACGTTCGTCAGGAAAAAGCGAGAGGGTAAAATGCGTATGTGTAATACGCTGTGAGGGAGGAAAGGTGATATTAAGATCGTGTTGCAGCGAGGGAGGTTGCGTTCTATCAAGTGTCATCGTTATGCTTCGCTTTCAGCTTTATAATAGAGGACGCGCGCTTGTTTGGTTTGAAAGGTTTGGGTAGCCAACTCTTCGAGTTGTTCGACCGTTACCGATGCCCGTTCTGCGACTCGACGATTTACCCATGCAGCATCTCCCAAGAGCTCGTACTGTGCAAGCAACTCTGCCCGCTGCGATGAAAGCAATGTACCATAGAGCGCATCGGTCTCAAATAGGCTTTTCACGCGTTGTAATTCTTGAGAAGAAATATGTTGCAAGCGTGTAAGTTCTTCCCAAATAGCCTCTTCGGCAACGGACAAAGAAACGCCCTCGGAAAGTGTCCCTACAAGGGAAATTACGCCTGGGTCAAAACTCCCATCAACAGAAGCGTCCAACGAAGAGAACAAACGGCGTTTCCGTACGAGTTCCGTCTTAAGACGTGCCCCACGACCTAAACCAAGAATATCGGAAAGAAGATCGTAGCGTACATAATTTTCGTCACGTCTTCCAGGCATCGGAAAGGAAATATAAAGAAGGTCAGATGGTACCGCCCTTACCACTTCTTGCCGTTCATAAGCCGTGCGCAGCGGCTCTACTGGCAATTCCCTCTTGGACTTCTGAATACTAGGGATAGGAGCAAACCATTTCTCGCACAATGCGCGTGCTTTGTCTAGCAGAATCCCCCCTGAGAGCACAAGTATCGCATTGGCGGGAAAATAATGTGCTTTGAAAAAGGCGCGAATATAATCCATCGAAGCTCGCTCTATTTGCTCAATACTGAGCCCGATAGTAGGCCAACGATAAGGATGTACTTTGTAATTTAAGGCACTGGCTAAGTGATAAATATCGCCATACGGAGCATTGAGATAGTTTTCCTTAAACTCCTCAATTACCACGCTCCGTTGTACGTCAAGACTTTTGGGCGTAAAGGCTAGTGAAAGCATCCTGTCGCTTTCCAACCAAAATGCAGTTTCGATGTTGGCGGCAGGAAGGGTACAGTAATAACACGTGTTGTCATTGGTTGTATAGGCATTATTACTCCCTCCTGCTTTCTGAATCGCTTCGTCATAATCAGGAATATTGATACTCCCGCCAAACATAAGGTGCTCAAAAAGATGAGCATAGCCTGTGTGCTCGTCATCCTCGTCTCTTGCTCCGACGTCGTACATGATGCACATCGAAACGAGAGGGCTCTGCATATCAGTGTTGACTAAGACACGCAGACCATTGTCTAGAGAAAAACGCTCGAAAGTAATCATAGTTGATTGTTAAGAAAGAGCCTCCTGCAAGTGAGTCAGTGTGTGAGTAACGTCAGTTCGAATCTGTTCCATGATCTCGTGTACGGGCAGTATTGCAGTAAACAACCCTGCGATTTGTCCGATCTCAAGTTCTCCTTGGTCAAGATCTCCCTCAAGCATCCCCTTTCGGGAACGTCCTGTCCCGATGAGCTGGCGTTGGTCATCCACACTCGCTCCATTCCGTTCAAGTGCTTGTAATTCATCGGAAAAGGCATTGCGTATAACACGCGTTGGTCCCCATCCGCGAGACGTAAGTACGGTGCCGAGCATCCCGACCTTAAGAAGATGGTTTTTGTAAATGTCACTTGCCGAGGATTCTACACTGCATGCGAAGCGACTCCCGATCTGTATTCCATCCGCGCCTAATGCCATTGCCGCCACAAGCCCCTTCCCCGTTGCATAACCGCCAGCAGAAACAAGGGGTAAGTGGGTCGATTGCGCCAAAAGTTGGGTTAAAACCAGTGTGGAAAGCTCTTCGAGACCATTATGACCTCCAGCTTCTACCCCTTCACCAATGAGAAAATCTACGCCTGCCGACTCTGCCTTTTGTGCGAATTTGACATTCGCGACAACATGTCCGACCTTCATCCCTGCTTCATGTGCTTTAGAAGTCCACGTGGATGGAGACCCAGCCGAAGTGATTAGCACTGGTACATGTTCCTCTAAACAGACCTGCATACATTCCTCTGCTCTCGAAAAAAGCAAGGGAACATTGACACCGAAAGGAGCACTTGTCGCTTGACGCACTTTTTGAATCTGTTCGCGAAGAAAGTCCGCTGTCATCGACCCAGAGCCTAGCACCCCAAGTCCTCCGCTGTCTGAGACGGCTGCAACAAGCTTCCAACCACTACACCAAATCATGCCTCCTTGAATGACAGGGATTTGTATACCGAGTAGGCGACACAGTCTGTTATTGTTAAACATTTCTCCTGAAAATATTGAGTATTGAGAATGGGGATAAGTATAGACCCTTGCAAAGATACGTATTTCTACAATACCCTTAAGCTCAGAAAACGTAGTGTAGTACAAAAAAGGACGCATCTATGATGTGTCCTCCTTATAATGCCTTGCAAAACTAGTCTCTCTTATCTAGGCTTTACTACGATGCTTTTCTAACCATGCTGCGCGAATGGCTCGTAAACGCCGCGATGTCTGCATGACAAAAAAGAGAATCGTTAACACTAACACTCCCCATACCGTGATGCTGATAAGAGGTATATAGTTCTGTTTTGGGGATGTGCTATGAATACCATCGCGTGCAATGAGATCTAACGTATAAGAAAGGATGGAGTCACCCGCCTCGCCAGTAAACTCTCTTAAGGAGTAGTCTATACGAATATCTGGTATTACACCACGTCCGTAAGAAATACGAGTATCTTGTGCTGTATCAAAAAACATTTTTACCACAGGCATCTGTAACTCAAATTGGGAATGAGGGAGCGTATAGTGATAAATAGGTCCTGTGGAGAGGACGTGATAGGGCGAGTTGGTCTCTCTACCAATTATATACCCCCTCTTTTCTCGATAGACTAACGCTGCCAAAAGCGAACCCATGCTCTGAGTAAACTCATTCGTTAGGACGTAGATATTGCCACGAAATGGAATGGGAGAGGGAGGATATGGCTTATTGATATCGTTGTGATATCGCAAATGATGCTCATCCTCTGTGACAGAAAAGGTATAAAGTGGTTCTAAGTCCTGTTGTGAAGTCGCGTTATAACGTTTTTGAAGTTCTAAAATATGAGCACAAATATCCTTCCATAGATAGGAATGGAAAGGTTCTGTGATAAAATGTGAGAATAATGTCTCAACATTCTTGATATTTCCATGTTGAGTATACCGGAGATCTATGATTAGATTTTCACAACCTTCGTGTGCTATGGAATCAAGAAAGCTCTCTATTTGAGCAAGCTTTAGTGCTCCGAAATCTAGAGTAGGCAATCCCACGTAAGCGACATGAGGTTTCAAGACTCTATAGCGAATTGTATCATCTGCCAAACGGTTGAAATAGGGTGCAAAAGTCGGAGGGATCGGATCAGAATACCCTGCTTCCTCGGGCAATTGTGCGTAATTCCCCGTTTCGTCTTCCTTTAGAGAAATGGAGAGACTATGCGTCACCTTATTACGTCGATACCATCGATAGTAGATGCTACTCCCGCGCGTGAACTCATTCATCAGCTGCATTTCAGAACTGTACCCTCCGACACTATAGGGAATGTCGTTCTCTCTAGTCTTGGCACGTATGAACGAAATTATGGAAGCAGCTGGTTCACCGTCTATAGCAAGAAGGGACTCTCCATTGAGTTGTTTGATATCAAGATAGTTATGTGTGATCAATAGCGAATCCCCAAGAATACCAAAAAGAACTGGGTAAAGATAAAGCTCTCGGAGTGAGTCTGGCAAAGAATGGGAAAGAAGTTTCGTATTGGGATCTCGTACGAAATGCACAAAATGATTCAAAAGTTGAACATAATCCTTGTGTTCCAGAGGAGCTACGAGTTGTGCACGAAGAGTTTGGTAAAGAGAGTCAAAACTTTCTTTTCTACGATAGTCATATAAGTTGGGATTTCCCTCCTTCAAAAAATCATAGATAATATCAAGCTCGTTATGCATCTCCGGTACTGTGAACCGTTTTCGCGAGCAGAAGAAGTTATAGTGATGCCTTTTAGGTTTCTTTACTCCAGTAAAAAGGAAGGGATCACACAGGTTATTTTTTCCAGATACTGAGAGAGCCACAGCTGGCTGTGGTATCAAGGGAGAAAAATAGTCTACGAAACCGATAGTGTCTCCTTTGTGTATAGAATCACCAGCACGTAACGTGTACAAGGGTTTGAACCCAGCCATGAGCATATCAGCTGTGCTCGAAGAGAGGGTTATAATCGCATTGATAAACTGTTGGGAGATCTCATTCTCATTGGCAATTGCTTCAATCTGTTCTTCTTGCTCTTTGTCAGTCTTACGCCGGATGTTCCAGAGTAGAAAATCGGAAAATGAATGCCAATAGGCAAAGCGTAGATTAACAATTCGAGCATCAAATGGAGCTAATACAGGACTCCCTTGTTCTGACCCTAAAATAAGCCAAGAACGGTTCACTTTTCCCGCAATGGTATCACCTGGTCCTCCGATCACCGAGTCGCGATGGTGATAGCCCACTACTGGCGCAATCCCTTCCTGTGCTAGTACGCCTAGCGTATTGCACGCAAAAAAAGGAATAGAATAGTGAGAATTTTCCTTTGCATCCGAACATTGATGACTCGCTCCGAGTCGCCCGTTATCACACCCTAAAGATAGAAAATTTTACCAAGTGTGTCTTTTTTGTTGTTTGACGGTGATTGACCCCGTTGACTATTGGTTCAACAAATTTAGAAAAGGACACGGACTTTCTATATAGAGTTCTTGATGATCAATTGGTTGCGTAAAGCGTAAAGAGAAAGCATGCAGAGAAATACCACCATTAGGGAGACTCCGTTTGGCACCGTATTTCAAGTCTCCGTGTACGGGACAGCCGATGCTGGCGAGCTGTGCCCGAATTTGATGATGACGCCCCGTAAATAATTGAACCTTTAGAAGAGAGAAGCTTCTCGTGAGTCCAACTAGTTCATAAGAGAGGACAGATCTCTGAGCGTTAAGATGGGTTGGTTTTACAACGAATGTCTTGTTAAGACGCTCGTTGCGAGAAAGGTAGCTCTCTAGCACTGCTTCCTCCTGTTCTGGGCGTCCTTCTACTAGGGCATAGTAAAAACGTTCTACCTTTCCTGTTGAAAACTGTTCATGCAACCGAGGAAGTACGCGATCTACTTTTGCAAAGAGTACAACGCCTGTAACGGGACGGTCGATCCGGTGGACTGCCTGCAAATAGACATTGCCTGGCTTCTGATCCCGCTGTTTTAACTCAGCACTTAGAGCTGCCTGTAGAGAGCGATCCCCCGTTTTGTCCTCCTGTACAATTTCGCCGACGTTTTTATCTATAGCAAGGAGATGGCGATCTTCGTATAAAATACGCTTTAAGCGGGGGCGTTCTCGCTGTTCGGAAAAATGGAGATTAGTATTGTTCTTTCTCATTGGGAAAATCACCCTCTTTTACATCACGGATATAATTCTTGAACGCTAGCAGCATCTCTTCCCCTAGGCTTGCATAACGTCGCAAAAAACGTGGTGAAAACGCCTCCGTTATTCCTAACATGTCATGCGAGACAAGAACTTGTCCATCCACCTTCCCTCCCGCTCCAATACCTATAACAGGAATTCGAAGTTTGTGTGCTACTTCTGCTCCTAAACGTGCAGGGATTTTTTCCAATACAATAGAAAAACATCCAGCAGCTTCTAGCTCCTGAGCATCCGAGACAAGCCGATCAGCTTCCTCTTCCTCAGTTGCCCGTACAACATAGGTTCCGAATTTATGAATGCTCTGTGGTGTAAGACCTAAGTGTCCCATGACGGGGATTCCTGCCGAGAGAATACGGTTGACAGAATCGATAATCTCTATCCCTCCCTCCATCTTTATAGCATCTGCACCACTCTCCTTCATAATGCGAATCGCTGATTGAAGGGCTCTTTGCGAATCTCCTTGATAGGAACCAAATGGCATATCTACCACGACAAGAGCATGATTTACAGCACGTACCACAGAGGCAGCATGATAAATCATGTCATCCAACGTGATAGGAAGAGTACTCTCAAAACCAGCCATAACATTGGCGGCAGAATCCCCAACAAGGATGATATCTATCCCTGCTTGATCTAGAATCCGCGCCATCGAGTAGTCATAGGACGTTAGCATCGAGATCCGCTCCCCTCGATCCTTCATCGTTTGAAGCACATGGGTGGTTATTACCCTACGTTTCCCTTCAACAGACATCTCTTTTAGATTGCGTAACGCACTGAAAGCAGTAGCGAAACTAAATAACAACACAATGCACTAAAAACAAAACCCATACGGTGCTCAATACCGACCAATAGTAACCCCAGTATAACAAAGAGAACATCTATCAATAATTTCCCTATGGTCAACAGCATAAAGTGAACGACCATCCGATTACGAGCCCCATCAATAATCTTGTGCATGTAATGCATCGCTAGCGCCCCCAGAAGAAAAAAGAAGGTCGGTACAGCTGGGAATAAGGGAAAATACCCACCCAACAAGCCATTGAAGAGCAGAATGCCCCACAATATGCCACTGATGCCAAGAAAAAGTGCTGAAGAGTAAAGATATCGCTTAAAGGAAAACGTCCTGCGCATCAGGAAAGTAGAAATATGGGAAACTATAAAGCTGCCGTTTTTATTACTTATCTTTCTTCTCGTCAACGCCTCGTGCACTAGCACTTTCTCCCGACATTTCGCAGGTACCTGTAAAAATTGCACCTGGTTCGATACCCAAACGTTGGGTCTTTAAGTCTCCCTCTAGGCGTGAGGTCGATTTCAATGTTAATAACTCTGTTACCAGTAACGTTCCGTGCATATACCCCATTATATCGGCGTTCTTGCATTGCATCTCACCCTCAATACGCCCAGTCGCTCCGATCACAACCTTACCCTTTACGCGTAAAGAACCAATTACTGTACCGTCTATTCGGAGATCCCCACCGCAATCAATATCGCCACGAAACTCAGTTCCAGTACTGATCAAGCTTAGGTTATTCACCGCCGCTTGTGATTCATTTCCTTTTCCCATCCTTTAGTACTTTATGGTAGTGTATTTATGTAAAGAGGAGTGATACCTTTTTTTCTACATCGGCAGACAAGCTACGTATCACGGGGCACTCTAGTGTAGCCAATTCCAAGAACTTCTTCTCTTTAGGAGAAAATTCCCGTCCACGGAGATCAATTTCCAAGAATAGTTTTTTCAAACGCAAGGGCTTCTCTGTCAGTTCGTAGGAAACATGTGCTTTCATGCCCGCTACCGAGAATTGGTGGACGTGTGCCACAACACCAATCGTGCTCATCACACAGGTTGCAGCAGCAACACAAAGAACCTGCATGGGACTATAAGCCTGTGCGACCTCTCCGTCCTGCAGATGCGCTTGTGTCGTAATAGAACTATTTCCACTTGGGTGTATACTTTGGGTCTGATAGTCACCCGTATATAATACTTCTAATGCAGCCATTCTAGAAATACCTCTTCCTCTAAATTTCTCTTACAAATGTAGCGCTTTATTTTTTACAAAGAAGCCCCCGCTAGAGAGCGGAGGCTTGAAAAAAAGATTCTGTTCACTCACTATATCTTAAAGAAGCGTGTAGCATCCCGTAAGATATCGGCCTGTGCATTCAATTCCTCAGCACTTGTTGCCAATTCTTCCGAAGAAGCCGCATTGGACTGTACAACGTCATTCAAAGATTGTATCGCCACATTTATCTGATCCACTCCCGACTTCTGTTCTGTACTAGCCGTGGCAATCTCTTCTACAAGATGCGCTGTCTTGTGTACGTCTGGGAGCACATTTTGTAGATTTTCTACCGCAGTTTCGGTGGTTGTAAGGGAATGGATTGAGAGATCGCTAATCTCTTTGGCAGCATCTCGACTCCGTTCTGCCAATTTCCGTACTTCAGAAGCAACCACAGAGAATCCCTTCCCATGTTCTCCTGCACGCGCAGCTTCTACAGCAGCATTCAGAGCAAGGATATTGGTCTGACGAGCTATCTCACTGACAATAGAGATCTTTTCATGGATTGTTTGTACCGAGGTCATTGAATCACTCATCCGCGTACTTAGATCGGAAATATGCTGTTCCATCATGCGTGCTAAGCTTTTTGCTTCCATAGCACCATCTGAGTTTTGATCGATGTTGGCATACATTTCCTCCATCGCACTGCTGACCTCTTCAGTGCTTGCCGACTGATCGTTTGTTCCTTGAGATATTCGTTGCGAAGCATCGCTGAGTTGTGCACTTGCATCCGCTACATTCGCAGCTCCCGTCTGGATCTCATGGATAGTGTCTCGTACCTTCTCTATCATCACATCAAGAGCGATCGTCAGGGCACCAAATTCGTCGTTATAGATCTGCTGATCCATATCAATCTTAAATGTGAAGTCCCCACGCGAGCAGTGCTGAAGCAGGGATAGCGTATGTTGCAACTGCTTGACAATATAGTTTCCCACAAGTTGCGAACCAATAATAGAAATCAAAAGCACTACAACTAAGAGTATCACGCTGATACTTACCGCTTTTCTTTCAGACTCATGGTGCATCTCAATGAAATAGTCCACCATTTCCTCAAAGTGTCCACTCATCTGTACACTCTCTATCTGCGCATTAGCGATATTATCCAATACGAGTTCTCCCTTAGAACGAACTAGAAGTAAATCCTTTTTGTACGCCTGCAATGGTTCATAAAGCCTTCCAATAGGCTTTTTTTCTATCGCCGCAATATGTGCAAGAGCACGATCCAGAGAAGCAAGGTTGCGACGCTCCAGACCAATGATCCCCTCCCGTGCTGTGAGGAAGGATTGCATCAACAATTCACTACTGAGCGAAGTGTCGCCAATAACAAATGACATGTAGTAATCTATCGCCTTTTGTGTTTTGTCCACAGCCTGCGTAATATCCTTCGCCAAGCCCGATAGTTCCTCTGCGCCTTGGATATATTTTGATATGTTTTCACGCAAGGCATGCGAACGCGCTGCAGCATCCCCAGTAGAAGAAACAATAGCTTCTAGTTTATCCAAACACTGCAACATACTATCTACATTACTCTTTCCGAGTTTGAAATGTGCCTCATTAAAGGAATTCGTAAATTCCCGAAAAGCAATCCTCGCTCTAGAGAAATAAGTCTCCGAAGCATTGGCGTACGACATCGCTTCGCCTGCGGAGGCTATACGTTGTATCTGGTATAACATATAGCCTGCTTCGAGCAAAAAGCCGAACAACATGATAAAGACACAAAGATTCAACTTGCTCTTGGTCTTCAAGTTCGATATATGCATGATGTTGCTGTTGTTTTATTTTTCCAGTACGTATTTCTATTACGCCTAATCAGTAAACTTGTTACAAAAATTGCGTTTTTTCAACCATCAAAGGGAGTAGCATGCATAAAGTCGGGAACATAGCTCCCGATACTACTCATCTCTTGCACCCATCCATTTTTGAAACCAAGAGTGTACATAAAGTCAACAACCTCATGATACTCATCTGGAGTCAAAGTCCTTGCAAGCTCTTCTACCTCACAAGCTCGATGTAAGGGGGTATATTGACACATCAGAGACAACGTAAGCTTATTCCCAAATTCACTCCAAAGATTAAATAGTGCCGAGCGAGAGTTTTCAACTTGATTGGGCAAGACTAGATGACGAATAATAAGCCCCCGCAATACCAGCCCATTTGTGTCATAGAGGACTTCCTTTCCCACCTGTCGCACCATTTCGGCAATAGATTCCAAGGCAAGATCGGGATAATTCGGGGCTTGAGAATAACGTTCACCAAGAACGACGTTACCATACTTATAGTCTGGTAGATAGACATCAATATATCCATCAAGAAGGGAGAGAGCCGATGGTGTATCAAAGGCATTCGTATTGTATATTGTCAGCGGACGATAGCCTCTTGCACGAACCACCTCGATAATTTCACGAACGTACGGGATATACGGCGTAGGGGAAACAAAACCAAGTGCACGCACACCACACGCCAAAATAGAGCAGATTTGCGTGCAGAGCGCTTCTATGGTCGTCTTTGCCTGTTCTAGTGATGAGCCGCGTGTGCTGATCTGCCAATTTTGACAGAAAAGACACTGTAAATTACAATGGCTAAAAAAAACGTTACAGACTCCCTCTTCTCCACCTAAAGCTGGCTCTTCACCCAAATGGCGACAAACCGTAGCAACATATAAGCCACTATCTAGCGCACAACGACCTAATTTACCCGCAAACCGATCAACGCCACAGGCATGAAAACAAAGATGACAAGATGTAAATTCAGTAATCGTCTCTAACATTCAGGAGTGAGATCCTCTTTCTTTACACTCCAAAGATAGAGATTTTTATAGAAAAACATAAAGTTGGGGGTGCTCTGAAAATAGGTCATATATTTCCGACGCGCATCTTTTGCATAGTCTGCGTAGTTCGCAAAAATCTGTTCAGCTGCCGTGATAAATTCCAGCTCCGTGGGTTGAGAGGAAAGTAAGACTCCAGCACCTTCGTCACTTGCCTCAGGATTTCCACCAACAGCCGTGACAATCAATGGCAAACTTGCAGAAAGCGCTTCTTGAAGCGAGACTGGAATTCCGCCTTCCGTTTCGCTCAGATTTATCATAAGGGCTTTCTCTAATGATGCTAGATAACGTCGGATAACAAGGTTTGCTTGAGCACCTTTCAAAGAAACTGCAAGATTGGAAAATCGCAGCGTCGCAATTTTCTTCTCTAAATGCGCTCGTTCTTCCCCATCGCCGAAATGTGTCCAAACTACCGATGCGTTAGGGTGTGCCTTGGCAAAAGCATTGATAAAATCGAAGATGAGTCCTATACGTTTCAATGCTACCAGATTGGAGCAACTGACAAATTGGTAATCTGCTGTTTGTATCTTCTCTGTCGACGAGAAATCTTTTACCCCAAGAGGTGTAAAAAAGGAACGCTCTCTCAATTCTGGATATTGACCATCGATCGTCTGTTTGGCATAACGACTTGCACAACAAAGCCTATCTAGGGCAAAAAACGATTTCTTGCGAAAAGGGAAACTGTGTACTGGACTCCGGAAATCATAGCCATGAGCACGTGCAACTCGCAAACAGGACGAGAGTTCAGGACGTCGCGTAGTAGCCAAGGAAAAGCCAGCCAATGTTTCGTCAAACCAATAACTATAAAGCACCGTATTCTCCTTGAGAATAGCCTCCTTTACTAAGAAATCTGCAATAAATTCTGCTCGAACATAACGAGCTAAAAGAATGTAAGGCGGTAGACGAAACTGTAAGAGATAATATCTCAACAGTTCCATACAGAATGCCCAAAAAGAACGACGAATGAGAAAACGATAGACATGTCTAAACGAGAAAGCCGCCACGCGATCAAGCAATGTCCTGTTCACTGATACATTGCGCGGAAGAGGTTGGGCTATTTCTCGTTTCTGCTTAAATGGTACAAGCACCAACTCTAGATCTTCCAAGCCAGAAACAGTGTATAACTCCTCGGCAAGAAAGATCTCGTTGACCTCCGTAAATGGGAAGTAGAGTGTAAAAAGGTAAACTTTCAATGGAAAAGATGGGCGTAGCCTCTACAAAAAGTACGTTACCGCTCGTGTCTCTTATTCGTCACTTTCGCAGTCTTTCATGCTCCCTGCATACATGGCAAAACGCTGATATTTACATTCTATGGGACCGTTGAAGAGTGTAATAGTACGCGATGGATGAAGACCGAAATTCTTCATTGCGACACGATTTCCTGCCAGCACCCAGACATCCCACCCCTCATACCGTGCCTTGAAGACATCACCTAATTGGGTATAAAAACGGTCTAGTTGAAACTGTTTCAGACGTTCCCCGTACGGGGGATTCGTTATCACGATTCCAGGGATAATCGGTGGCTGCAAATCAAAGACCGATTCCTTTTTTAGAGAAATATGCTTATGAAGTCCAGCTGAGCGAATATTTGCTGCGGCACTTTCCAGCGCCTTTCCAGAAATGTCCGTCCCCATAATCAAGACATCACTGTCATGTTCCTGCGAATCGTCATTGGCTATTTCTGTAAGAAGATCTGCATCGAAATCTGCCCAGAATTCAAAAGCGAAGTGGTCGCGAAAAAGACCTGGGGCTATCCCGTTGGCTATCAAGGCAGCCTCAATAAGGAGTGTGCCAGAACCGCACATCGGATCTAAAAATGGTACTTCACCATTCCAACCACTGTGCAAAATCATTCCTGCTGCGAGTACCTCACTCAACGGTGCTACATCCTGCGCTACTCGATAACCGCGTTTATGCAATGATTCGCCAGAAGAGTCTAAGAGGATATCACAAGATCGGTCGTGAATATGCAGATTGATACGTACCTGCGGATGATCTGAATCCACGAAAGGACGACGATTGTAGCGGCTACGGAAATAGTCCACAATAGCGTCTTTAAGACGATAGGTTGCATAACGCGAATCTCTGAAGATGTCCGAATTCACCACACTATCTATAGCAAAATGGTGTGTCACCTCCATGAGGGTACTCCAATCGAAAGCACGCGCTTGCTCGTAGAGTTCGTCAGTATTTTCTGCAGAGAAACTGATCAAGGGTTTTAGAATACGTAGTGCGGTGCGACAGTGGTAGTTTGCCATATAAAGAAGACGTAGATCTCCTTCGAAGCGCACCATACGACATTCTTGAGAAACATTTTGAGCTCCCAGCGCTCGTAATTCCTCCGCGAGCACGGGTTCTAACCCCTGCAAAGTCTTTGCGATATAAACGTTCGCAGCCTCCATCTTTAGATAGATGAATGTTATTGTTTCTTTTTCTTATTCTTTCTTCTTACGATGCCCTCTTCTGCGCCTTTTGAATTGCGATCCTTGGCTTTTGAGATCATCGGCTTCCCCGTTGTGGTAAATTCTTGCGAAAAGGCTGCCAAGAGCTGTTTTCCTTTTTCGTAACTCACTGTCACAAAAGAGAATTCATCTAGGACAAGCACATCTTCCAAATCACGACTCCGGACGTGAGCAAAATCGCAAATAAACTCTGTCAAGGTACGTGCAGTATAGCCATCACGCTTTCCACAAGCGATGAATAGACGTGTCGTCCCTCGATTTTCGACTTTGAAGCCTCGAATTTCTTGGTAGCTCGTCACGTCCAAATCATTTTTATAAGCCATTCGGAAAAGCGATGCAAGAGCAACCTCTGGAGGATAGACTTGCAAAAGCTCCTGCGCAATATCGAGATAGTCGTTGAATTGTTCGTTTTCTACCACCTCTCGCAATTCGTCTTTGAGTAGTTCTCGTTTTACCTCCACCACGTCTTGTGCATTGGGTAAGGTTTCCTTCCGAATCTTGAACTTGATACTTTTTTGGAAGTATAGGAGCTTTCGGTATTCCGATGGACTTACAAATGTTATCGCAGTACCTTCTTTTCCCGCCCGTCCTGTCCGTCCGACGCGATGTACATAAGACTCTGGATCCTGTGGGAGGCTATAATTTATCACATGGGTTAGGTCTGCAATATCTATTCCTCGTGCTGCGACATCCGTAGCTACAAGGATGTTTATCAAGCGTTTGCGGAATTTATTCAATGTCTTTTCTCGCTGCGTTTGAGTAATCTCCCCGTGTAACCCCTCGGCTGCATACCCATTTTCTATAAGTCGAAAAGAGAGCTCGTCAACATCCGTACGAGTGCGACAGAAAACAAGTCCGTAAAAATCTGGTTCGATATCCACTATACGCGTGAGTGCATCGAACTTGTCGCTCTCCATAACCTCAAAGTAGATCTGGTCTGCCAGATGGGTAGGCTTTTGCTCCTTATCCACTTCAATGCGCTTAACATCGCGCATAAATTTTTGAGAAAGAGCTACAATTTGCTCTGGCATGGTGGCTGAGAAGAGCAACATACGATGTTCAGAGGTCACCCGTGAGAGAATCTCTTCCACGTCTTCGATAAAGCCCATATTGAGCATCTCATCTGCCTCATCCAAGACACACCAAGCCACGTGCTCCAAATGTAGATCGCCACGCCTCAATAAATCTAAAATACGACCTGGTGTGCCAACTACCAAATGAGCCCCACGCTTGAGACGACGTTGCTGTTCAGAAATAGATTGCCCCCCGTAAACAGTTAGAAGTTGAACCTTTTTTTCTCCTCGTAACGAGGAGATCTCCTCGGTCATTTGCACTGCAAGCTCGCGTGTTGGCGCAAGAATAAGAGCTTGTGGCATTAGCAAGGATGGATCTAAACGTTCAAGAATTGGTAACCCAAAAGCTGCCGTTTTCCCAGTCCCAGTTTGTGCCTGTGCTATAACGTCGCAGCTCTCTTGCAGCAAAACTGGGATCGCCAAACGCTGTATAGGCGAAGGGCGTTCAAATCCTTTCGCTGAAATCGCCTCCAAGGAACTTTCTGATAACCCGAGGTCTGCAAACGTCTCTATATTTTCCTGTTCACTCATTGATAGTAAGAAGTCCCAAAGGGACAGAGATTGAGAATTTCTTCTGTGTACTGTAGCTATTTATTTTCCAGAATGGGCTTACCCTTTTCCTCCCAGTGCTCCAATAAGTCGAGTGCACACTTCACCTCCTCGTCGCGGAGATGAAGCACCCTATGCATAGATTCGAAATTATAGAGAGAACGTGCTACATACACCTTAGCATACCAATTTAATTCAGAGAGATCCACCTCTGATAGTTTTCCCCCGTCCATAGTCGTTTTTTCTCCATTCTTTTCGGAAAAATTCACTAGCGAAGTTACCGCTGAAGCGGAGAGGCTAAAATCTCGTTTGTAGGTATCAAGATCAGGATACCTCTTAAGTAAAGAATCGCGATGTTCTGTCACATAATCCAAAACCCACTGCCCTACCAAACCGTGCCGCAAAAGCCTAGCTACATATTCCGAAGCAAAAACTGTGTCCAAGGGGATGAATATATCGGGCATTATCCCTCCTCCGCCATAAACAGTACGTCGCGTACGAAGGGTGGAGTATTTCAAACTATCTGGGAAATGGATACTATCCTTATGAAAGAGTTCTCCATTCTTATAGCGCGCGTAGAAGGTTTCACGATACTTATCCTTCTCACCCAGAGAGTACGGGGTTTGAATTAGACGGTTGCTAGGAGTATAATAACGAGCAATAGTAATACGATACAACGAGCTATCTTGGAAGGCAAACTGGTTCTGCACCAGCCCTTTTCCAAAAGTACGTCGTCCGACAATAATCGCTCTATCCCAATCTTGTAATGCCCCCGAGACAATCTCACTTGAAGAAGCCGTATTTTCATCAACCAACACAACTAATGGGCTTTTCAAGAAGGCATTGCCCATATCGATGGCTTCGAAATCCTGACGTCCTGTTCGACGCCCCTGCGCATAAACCACTTGTGTCCCCTTAGGTAAAAAAGCGCTTGCCATGAGAATGGCTCCTTGCATCAAGCCGCCTCCATTCCCACGCAAGTCTAAGATAAAAGAAGCCGCCCCCTCGGCATTCAGGCGCGCAAGAGCCATAATAAACTCCCTGATCGTCGGTTCTGCAAACCGGGTGACTCGCAAATAGCCGATTCCAGGACGAATTTGATAAGCTACATCCACACTATGAAGGGGGATCGAATCCCGAACCACCGTATATTGATAAACTTTTTTATCCCGTAAAACATCTAACACAACAGAAGTGCCACGCGGACCTCGAAGATATTTTGCAACCCGAGCATTGCTGAGTTTTATACTAGCGATGTTCTCCCCATTCACGGTTAAAAATTTATCCCCCGCACGAATTCCTACCTTTTCTGCAGGTGCGTTCGGAATGGCCGACATCACAACGAGCGTATCGCGCTGAATAGCAAACTCTATTCCAACACCAAAGAAGTGCCCTGTAAGATCCGACATAGCCTCCTCACTCTGTTCCTTGGGAATATAATAAGAGTGAGGATCGAGTTCCTGTAGTAGAGCGGTTATTGCCTTATCTACAAGCTCTTTATTGTTAATAGAGTCTACGTAATAGAAACGAATTGTCCGTATTAACTCCGTGAGCTTCGCATCATTTGCCAGCTGAGTTGGCCAGAAAAAGTTTTGCGTAGGACGCTGAAGATGCAACCCCTGAGCCGAGAGTGCCATCGACACACAGACAAGAACGAAAAGAAAAAAGCACTTCAATCCCCGCATGAAATATAACGTTCAGATAGATAAAACCCTCTTGTTATTCCCACTCGATCGTAGCTGGTGGTTTGGAACTAACATCGTACACCACGCGATTGATACCACGCACGCTATTGATAATCTCGTTAGAGATTTTTGCCAAAATGGCATAGGGAAGCGGATACCAATCCGCAGTCATACCATCCACAGAGGTTACCGCACGCAAGGCTACAACACTCTCGTAAGTACGTTCGTCACCCATAACACCTACCGAGCGCACGGGGAGGAGGATCGCCCCTGCTTGCCAGATTTTATCATAAAGTCCTGCCTCTCGCAATGTACCTGTATAGATAGCATCCGCTGCCTGAAGGAGTTTTACTCGCTCTGGAGTTACCTCACCTAAGATTCGAATACCAAGCCCTGGTCCAGGAAAAGGATGACGCCCAAGAATTTCCTTTGGAACGCCTAATTCTGCTCCGACTCGTCGCACCTCGTCTTTGAAAAGTAGACGGAGCGGTTCTACCAATTGAAAGTTCATCTCTTTAGGCAAGCCGCCGACATTGTGATGCGATTTGATCGTCACACTCGGTCCCCCCAAAGCCACAGACTCTATAACATCAGGATAAATAGTGCCCTGCCCTAACCACTTAACCCCTTTTAGGGAGGCTGCTGCTTTGTCAAACGTTTCTATAAAGACCCGTCCTATCGCCTTGCGCTTTGCTTCTGGGTCTGTAACCCCCGCCAAAGCGGTGTAAAAATCGTCCCGAGCATCTACTCCTACCACATGCAACCCCATACCTCGATAGGAGGCCAACACCCCTTCATATTCCCCTTGTCTCAAAAGACCGTTGTCTACGAAGATACACGTCAATTGTTCCCCAACTGCCTTATGCAACAAAGCCGCGGCGACTGTACTATCCACTCCCCCAGAAAGCCCCAATACGACCCGATCACTCCCCAACTTTAGACGTAAGTCTGCAACCGTTTGTTCTATAAAAGCTTTTGGAGTCCAGTCACAAGCAAAACCACAGATATCTACAAGATAGTTTCGTAAGAGTTCTTTCCCACACTGTGTGTGAGAGACCTCTGGGTGGAATTGTAATCCAAAAACGGAAGGCGAGGCTTGAAATGCTGCCACAGGGATATCGGTAGTCTGGGCGAGTACTTTCCACCCCGCTGGGAGACTCTCTATGCTATCGCCATGTGACATCCAAACCGCCGACCGTTCGTCAACACCAGCAAAGAGTGGATTGGAAACAACACCCTGCAACAAAGCACGCCCATATTCCCGTTTTTGTGAACGCACGACACTCCCACCAAAATACGATGCAAGCAACTGCGCTCCATAACAAATCCCCAAAATCGGGTATTCAGCCACAAGCTCCTTGAGCTGCACCTCTGGCGCATTGACATCATGGACAGAACAAGGACTACCTGAAAGAATAATCGCCTTCCACCCCTGCTCCCGTTGCGGGTGGAAATGATAAGGCTTGACCTCGCAATAGACACCAATCTCACGCACACGACGCGCTATCAACTGTGTATACTGCGAACCAAAGTCGAGTATCAATAGCTTCTCGTGTGCTCCTACTGTATTGTCCATGTCGAGTATCAATTTCAAATTCCAGCGTACAAAAGTAGATAAAATAGCCGTATTGGAGTATAAACGAATATCGTTCCTCGTAAAAAAGCGTCATCCCGCAAAGGACAACGCTTCTATTTTCAATCACAATCACTTAGTATTGTGCATATTATTTCTTCCCCTCTACCCGCTTGACAGCCCACTGTACCGCATAGTAACTCACGGCAATCAAGATCGGCCACATCAGTAATTCTAGTACTAACAACCCAAGCATCTCTCTGTTCTCCTAATAAGCTTCTTGTTCTTCCTGTCCTTCCTGCGTATCAAACTCAGCGCTATCCATCTTCTTCTTATCCATTGCACGCCAAGCATACCAGATATAAGCAAGAACCAAAGGGATAAGCAAAGACACCACACTCATCGCCCCCAAAGTAAATGGACTCGAAGAGCTATTGTAAATCGTGAGCGAACTCTGAAGATCTGCCACAGAGGGGTAAAAGCTCGTATTGTTATATCCTACAGAAAGTAAAAGCGCAAGAACTGTCAATACTGTACCTATACCCGAAAACCAAATCCCCCTACGGGTACGATGCAACAAGGTTGCTCCTAACCCGAATAGGACGGACAGCACCCCGAGGAGGAAAATGACAAGCAAGAGCGGCATCTCTAGGAAATTCCTGAGATACTTATACGGTGCCAGATAAACCTGCGCAGGAGTCGTTGCATGATCCACTGCAAATCCTTGGCTTAAGAAGATAGAAATGACAAAGGATAGGAAAAAGACCAAGAAGGGAATCGTATTGTAGAGCAAGTGTCTGTGTGCACGCTTCTGAATTGTTTCGTCGTTTATAAGGTTTATAAAATAAAGCAAGCCCAATAAACGAGCAAGGAAACAAACAGCAAGTCCCAACATCACATTCCGAGCATCAAGCACGGCTTCCAAAC
Organism: uncultured Bacteroidia bacterium; assembly: GCA_963543925.1. GTDB lineage: Bacteria > Bacteroidota > Bacteroidia > Bacteroidales > CAJPTX01 > Bacteroides_D. The sequence goes on from CAUUCP010000001.1 coordinate 128,655, forward strand.
CATGCCATGGATTATTCCAATAGGAAATAATCGGCTGATTGAGATTGGTCAACGCATTCAAATTGGCTGTGAAATCAGAACCTGTGAAGAACGTTGCCACAGCTGTGCCCAATAGGAATGTGCCCAAAAGCCCATTAAAAAAAAGGAAAAACTCAAACGTACGTCTCCCAAGTACATTCCGCGGCTTTGTACGAAACTCATAGGCTACGGCTTGTAAGACAAAAAGAAGCAAGATTGCAATCCAAACCCAATAGGCTCCGCCAAAACTCGTCGAATAAAACAATGGAAAAGATGCAAAAAAAGCTCCTCCAAAGGTTACTAACGTAGTGAAGGTAAACTCCCATTTACGCCCCATAGCATTGACCAACAGCAAACGCTCTCGCTCGTTCTTGGCTATCGTAAAAAGGAAAGTCTGACCACCCTGTACAAAAAGAAGGAACACTAACAACGCCCCAAGGAGAGAGACCAGAAACCACCAGTATTGTTGTAGAAATTCGTATGACATCACTGTATCTCCTTTGTCGGGTTAGTTTTCTTTCGGACCAAGCTTGATTTGTTTGAACATTATGCTCACCTCTGCACTCAAGAGGATGGTAAAGAGAATCGCAAAGATCGTAAACGTCACCTGCACTGCACTAGCATCTATGCGAGAAACAGCCGAAACCGTTGGCATTATATCTTGGATTACCCACGGTTGACGACCCACCTCCGCCACTATCCATCCTGCTTGACTACAAATATAGACCAGAGGGATCATAATGATCGACGTGATAAGTAACCAACGACTCTTGAATTTCTGCTTCCAACTAAAATAAAGCACTACGATAAAGAAGACCATAAATAACCCTCCGAGCAGCACCATAATGTGAAAAGAGTAGAACGTCAGCGGCACATTCGGGATTAAGCTCTGAGTATCATTGAGGTAACCATAACCGAAATACTTGAAGTTCTTTTCTAATTCTGTTCTGGCGAGAGTCATCTCCTCGTTATTACCCGCTTCTCTCGCCTCGGTATAGCGACGCAACGCATTGATCGCCATGCGCCCCCTCTCTATCTTTTCCTGTGCAGAAGGTTCGCAAATTACCTCTCCCTTGAGATCCATATAGGAGTAACCACCATCTATTAAATCCTTTACGCCTGGAACAAAAGCATTCACATCATGATACCCTAACCAAGAAAGCACATGAGGGATCTCTACCTTGAAAAGAAAGTCGTCCTTATTATCCATTGGCTCTTTCGCTGGATTGAGTACTCCAAACGCCACCAACCCTGCACCACTCTTTCCCTGATACAGCCCTTCCATAGCAGCGAGTTTCATCGGTTGCTTCTGCGCTACTTGGTATGCTGACCCGTCACCCGTCACTATCACGACAATCAATGATATGAAACCAAAAATGCTAGAGACCAATATACTGCGCCGCGCCATGAGCTCGTGACGTTTCTTCAGCAAAAACCACGCACTCACTCCTATCACAAAAATAGAGGCCAATACATAGCCAGACGTGATGGTATGTAAGAATTTATTGATAGCAACGGGAGAAAAAAGCACATCAAGAAAGCTTACCATCTCGTTACGAGCCGTATCGGGGTTAAATTGCATCCCAGCTGGGAATTGCATCCAACCATTAGCTACTAAAATCCAGAGTGCCGACAGGTTAGAGCCAATTGCTGTCAACCAAGTGGCCGTTAAATGGAATCGCTTACTCACCTTTTTCCATCCAAAGAACATGATGGCGATAAAGGTTGACTCCATAAAGAAGGCCATAATCCCCTCAATGGCAAGGGGAGCTCCGAAAATATCTCCGACAAACCAGGAATAGTTACTCCAGTTTGTCCCGAACTCAAATTCAAGAATCAATCCCGTAGCGACCCCAATAGCAAAGTTGACTCCAAAGAGACGCATCCAGAACTTCGTAGCCTGTTTCCAATGCTCATCTCCTGTTCGCACATAAAGCGTTTCCATGAATGCGATGAGGAACGTAAGTCCCAACGTGAGCGGGACGAACATCCAGTGATACATGGCCGTTAGGGCAAACTGTGCCCGTGACCAATCCACTAAAGCAATATCGACTCCTTCTAACATGTTACTTGTTTTGACGAGTTAGCTGCTGCAAAACATAGTCGCTTCGTTCTGTATTCGAAGCGAAATTTGAGTTGAGAAAGTTCGGAAAAAAGAAAACCCTTAAGATAAGGAACATAATAAACAACTTCAGAAAAATCAGAAGCCACAAAGTGCGACCAAGCGTCATACCCCGAAAACCATCATAATAGAAGCGGAAGACCTGTAAGAAAAGGACTTGTAGACGCTTCGCAACACTACATGTTTTACTTTCCATTTACAAAGTTATAAGGTTTTCGTAAACAACAAACAAATGCACGCAAAGAAATTATGTAACCGACTTTTTAGGGAAGAAAGAAAACCGTTTCTTTAACGTATAACAACAAACTTACCTGCATAACTCCCCGTTACAAGCGGATCAGAAATCAGAACAAAATAGACACCACTCGCCACGGGATTTCCCGCTCCATTGCAAAGATCCCATGTGGCACGTCCTCCATTGCTTTGAAGCTCGCAAACAAGCTCTCCTCCACTGTCTAAAATCTTGAGATAACTATCTTTGACTAGTCCGTCAATCGTAAGAACCCCCAAAAAGTCAGGACGAACAGGGTTAGGATAAATCGTTACGCTAGAATAATCGCGCTCCGAACGCTTGGCATCAGTGAGTAAAGAAACCACACCAGCACTTGTGGCGATATAGAGCTTCCCCTGTCGTGGTTCGTAACCCAAGGCGGTAAATTTGTTGGAGGGAAGCGCAGAATTTCCTTCGGTATATTCCTCAAGTAAAAGCTTTTGGCTCGGCGATACTAACATCAATCCACGATTGGGACGACTCACCCAGAGTCGATCCCCAGAGTCATTAAGAAGATAATCTATCGCTATACCCTCAAAGAGTACCGCATCTCCCTTTTTTGGGGTATGAATATAAACACCGCCCAAGGAAATGAGTTCATCCTTGAGGAGTTGCATCGGATTTCGTGCATATACGAGTCCATTATTAGTACCCAAGAGTACATCAGCATTACTATTGATATCCATCGCCAGCGTCACCACACCGTGGAACTGTTGTTCCCCCTGCAGGAATTGGGAATGAAATCCTTGCTTTCCTGCACTTCTAAAAAGAAGTTCTGGGTCTATGGCAGAAACCTCAGTAAAAGCAGTTGAACCTAAAAAGAGGAATTTCCGCGGCATCCACCGTAAAAAGACCTCGTAAGTACTATAATCCTTGGGTAATTTGGCTATCTGCCACTCCTTATTAGGCAATAAACGACAAAGGGTATTTTTACATACTACATATAGCGTCCCATCTGGCGCAACCTCTAACGTGTTGATATAGGGCATATTCCCAACTTGCGAAGGAAGCGGACTATTGAGCGGGGTGTAGTGTTCCTTGAGCTCCGTGCGTTCAAAAATAAAAAGCCCCGCCGAGGTAGTACCTATCGCATAACGCCCAATGGCCGAATCAAGTAAAACAAGACTAGTAATGGCCGTCTTTTCATTGAGATAAATATTCTCCCCTTGCCCCTCTGCCGAACGAAAAAAAAGAAAAGGTGCCCCCAATGCCAGAGTCTTATCTGTTGCAAGGTCATTATTCGTCAGTACAACCTCTTCCTCTGAAAGCGCAAGGAGCTTACCACAGGAGATAAAGGCTGGACTCACAGGGGACAACATCTCCTCCTCTCCGCTACTAGAAATACACAACAACCCCCGGTGTGCTGTGGCGAGATAAGTTGCCCCACTAGGGGTTGTATATCCCCCTACCACCCTATACTGCTGGGAGGGGGATATGCCTTGGTCGGAAAAAAGTATCTTCTCCTGACCTGAAAAGGATATACAGCACACCTGACCTACCTCAGGTACAAAGACCCCCTCTGCGGTTGCCCATACCCTACCCCGCAATGCATACGGACGTTGTACCAGAGTGCGCCAATTCCCTGCATCGTAAATCAAAAGCTCATACCCAACGGAAAGGAGACGAACTGCTATCAACTGATTGGAAAAATAAACAAGAGAATGTATAGCACCATGTAGTGCGCCCACGCGTTCCACTCTTTTAGACGCGAGAAGGTCTTGGCTTTGGTAAACCCCATCTGTGGTTGCAAAATACAAACCGTCTGGCGTACGAAGACCTCCTGTCAAGGTTAATGCATTCGCGCGATTTTCACTCCAGAGTGGATAGCTCTCATGAAGTTTCTGATTCTGAAATATATAAACGTTATCAGAACTTATGCCGACAACCGTCGTTGCATCCATTGGTAAAAAATCTATCAACGGAGAGCGCTCCCCACGCTTCACCAGCTCCTCCAAGTCTATAATTGTAGTACGTTGTTCTTGGGGAGAAAAATAATCCACGCGCCCAGAGAGATAACTCACCCAAAGAGAGCCATCGTCTAAAAGACGCGCTTCTCTGATATCTGCACTAGAGAGCTGCCGCAGCTTGGAATAACGTGTACGTTCCCCCGTTTCGATGTTATAACGAAGCAAGGTACTCCTACCGATTGCCAGACACTCCTTTCCATTCGTGGAGAAACCACTCAGTGCGTAATAGGATAGCAAATCGCCCCACACTCCCGTTTGTGCGAAGAGGATGGGGCGAGATAACGCAAGACAAAAAAGAAGAAGGACGATTCTTAGACGCATTCGTTTTCTTTTAAGTAGGCGACCATGGCGGCGATGGCTCGTGCCCGATGGCTCATCTCATTTTTTTTCGCAAGAGACATCTCTGCAAACGAGAGCTGCTCACCCTTGGGACGAAATATCGGGTCATACCCAAAGCCCTCAACCCCATGACGCTCCGTGAGGATCTCACCGTCCACTCTCCCCTCAAACTGATGCACGTTACCATCAAGGATCAGGGAGACCACTGTCCGAAAACAAGCCCTCCGATCACGAACCCCCTCCATTGCACTTAGGAGCTTATTTACATTGTCGTCAAAAGTACAATGTGCGCCTGCATAGCGCGCAGAATAAACCCCAGGAGCACCACCCAGAGCCGCCACCTCAAGCCCAGAATCGTCAGAAAAAACAGGACGGTGTAGCGCTGCATAAATCACCTGTGCTTTCTGCGCAGAGTTCCCCTCAATCGTGTCATGCTCCTCTGGGATATCACCTTTCCACCCAAACTCGGACGGAGAAGCTATGCGATACTGCACAGGAAGCAACGAAGCAACCTCCTGCACTTTATGAGCATTTTGCGTTGCAAAAACCAAGAGCATTTCTGTACCAATTACCCAGCAATAGAATCCAATATCGCTTCTATGCGCATACTAAGCTCTTGCTCTATCTTCGCATCAAAACGTGGCGCACGCATCATGATATAGTACTTAATCTTAGGTTCCGTGCCCGAAGGACGTACCAAAAGACGAGAGCCACCCTCCGTCTCAAACTCCAGCACATCCGCGTGGAGGGAAGGCTTGCTCTCCTCTACACCAGTCTGTGGATTGTAAGTCCGACCTTCCAAATAATCAGTAACGCGTACTACCTTCTCTTCCCCTAATTGTAAAGGTGGTGTGGCACGCAAACGCCCCATACGTTCGACAATCTCTTGTTGTCCCTCCTCTCCCTTCCGTACCAAGGAACGTTGTGCATGTTTCCAATAACCGTATTTCGCGTAAAGACGTTGTAACTCTTCACAAAGGTTTGTACCACGCGCCAGCGCCCATGCTGCAAACTCTGATAGAAGCAGAGAACTCTGCACGGCATCTTTGTCGCGAACCTTGTCGCCCACTAAATAGCCATGACTCTCCTCTGCCCCCATAACGAAACGGAACTTGCCTTCACGCCCAGCAATCTCCTCTGCGATGTACTTAAATCCTGTGAGGACATGCCGCATCTCCACCTTATATGCCGCTGCAAGATCGTCGAGTAACGGGGTCGTCACTATCGTTCTGACCATAAAACGCTTCGTGCGCGACAGCTTTAGCTCTTGCTCTCGTTCTAGTACAAAGTAGGCTAGGAGAATCGCTATCTGATTTCCATCAAATCTTACGAGCTCTCCCTTGGCATCACGTGCATACATCCCAACACGATCCGCATCCGGGTCTGTACCCAAGACCAATGCCGCCTGAGTCTCTTCTGCCAAGGATACTGCCAGACTCATCGCAGAGGGTTCTTCGGGATTAGGAGAGGCTACGGTCGAAAAATTCCCATCAGGATCTCGTTGCTTGGTCACGATATGTACATTTTTAAACCCTCTTCGCCGCAAAGCTTGTGGAACAAGAGTCCCCCCCGTACCATGAATCGGAGTATAGACAATCCCCATTTCTGCAGACGACTCTGAAAGTTTTTCGCTACACAACGGAGAGGAAAGAAGCATACTCAAATACACCTCATCCATCTCTTGACCCACTCGGACAATTAGCGAGGAATCCCCCTTATGTTTCACCTCTTCGACATTCCCCAAAGCGAGAACCTCAGTGATTATCCCCTTGTCATGCGGAGGCACCACCTGCGCACCATCACCCCAGTAAACTTTATATCCATTGTACTCCTTCGGATTATGAGAAGCCGTAATCACAATCCCTGCATGACAAGAAAGGGAACGAACCGTAAAACTCAACTGTGGCGTAGGACGAAGTGAGTCGTAAAGAAAAACCCGAATCCCATTGGCGGCAAGGGTGTCTGCTGCCACCTCTGCAAAACGTGCACTATTGTTTCGACAATCATAGGCAATAGCCACGCGCAGCTCTGCTACCCTGGGATAGTTCTTGCGAAGGTAGTTTGCCAAACCCTGTGTGGCACGACCTACGGTGTAGATATTGAGGCGATTAGGACCCACACCCATAATACCCCGCATACCTCCCGTACCGAACTCGAGATCGCGCGAAAAGGACTCGCGAAGTGTTACAGGATCGTTCTCCAAGAGCCACTGTACACGCTCTCGCGTATCCTTGTCATACTCGTAGGAAAGCCAAGCGCGTACACGCGCCATAATGTCTTCGGATATATCCATTTAACGTTTCTCTAAATATTCCTTACGAAAGAAATCTCCATTATCTCGTTGCCTCAACTCTTCAAAGCACTCACGAACCCCATCTAGCCAACTCACTGCGAATAACCCCAAAGAGGCGCGAGTCGCTTGTGAATCTAAAACACTACATGCCGGACGAGGCGCTGCAGACTTCCATTCCTCAGAACGGATCGGAAGAATGGTATTTGTTGTACCTAACAACATGCGAAGATAACACGCAAAATCAAACCAAGAGGCCACCCCGAGATCAGAATAATGATAAATGCCTATCGAACGACGATTTTGAGTGACTAGCGAAACAATCGCTTGCGCCAAATGGGTCGCCCAAGTAGGGGTACCTACCTGATCATAGATCACGCGCAATGGCGTCCCTTGCAAACACTTTAAGAGGATTGTGTGAAAAAAGTTGCGATCGTAATAGGAATACAACCAACTCGTTCGCAGTACAAGAGCATTTCCCGTACTCAGGACTGCTATCTCCCCAGCCCGCTTGCTTTGCGCATAAACCCCTTCTGGAGCAGGTACATCCTCTTCTCTATGAGGAAGGTTTCCCACTCCACCAAAAACATAATCCGTAGAAATATGTAGTAAATGGGCACCCACCTCTACCGCTGACTCAGCCAAAAGCCGTGGGCCTAACGCATTGACACGATAAGCAGCCTCGGGGTCTACTTCTGCTCGGTCTACAGCCGTATACGCAGCACAGTTTACTACCCAGTCAGGACGATAGCTACGAAAGACCTCTTGCACTGCTGTACGCGACGCAATATCCAGATCGGCGTGCGAGAGAAATACGACTTCCGACCACGGGGCAATCTCATGCAAGGTACGCCCCAACTGTCCTTGAGCTCCTGTGACAAGTACTTTAGACACGATTCTTCCTAATAAATAGCACGTTGTAAGAATGGGTGATGTTTATCCTTTTCGGAGACTATCACCTGCTCTTCTGGAATCCCCCATGGAATAGCCAAGGTAGGATCATTGTACGCAATGCCGTGCTCGGTCAATGGATTCCAAAAATCATCGCACTTATACTGTACGATCGCATGCTCACTATGTACCGCATAGCCATGAGCAAAACCATGAGGGATATAAAGCATCGCATGCTCTTTGTCATCTAGCCAAACCGAGACAAAACGCCCAAAGGTCATAGAGTGCTTTCGCAAATCTACTGCCACGTCTAGAATACGCCCCTGCAAAACCCCCACCAATTTCGCTTGAGGAGAAGGTGGGAGCTGATAATGCAAACCACGTATCACGCCATAGCCCGACTCCGCTACATTGTCCTGCACAAAGGTATTACAGAAACCAAGAGCATCCCAACTTTGTTCGTTAAAGCTCTCATAAAAAAGCCCTCTATGATCATGATAGAGGTGCGGGTGTAGTATCACAACACCGTCAATAGCTGTAGGTTCTAATTCCATTCTCTGTTTCGTTTCTTGCTGATTCACTGCTACAGGAGTAGCAGCCCCCTCCTCACGAGGGGGAAAACGATCGAGGTGAGAGAATGACGGTTGAGAGCTACGAATGATTCAAGATGTTAAGGGTTTAACTTCAGATTATTAATGTAGTTGGAAATTCTTTCCAAGATAGACTTCGCGCACACGTTCGTTGGCCGCAAGCTCCGCCGTAGTACCAGCCATCAAGATAGAGCCATCAAAAAGTAAATAAGCACGATCGGTGATCGAGAGCGTCTCCCGCACATTGTGATCCGTGATAAGAATCCCTATGTTACGGTCTTTCAAATGCGCCACGATGTGCTGTATATCTTCCACGGCTATGGGGTCTACACCAGCAAACGGCTCATCAAGAAGAATAAACTTCGGGTCAAGCGCCAAGGCTCTTGCGATCTCGGTGCGACGTTTCTCACCCCCCGAGAGCTGTATCCCCAGATTCTTACGGATCTTCTGTAAATTGAACTCTGATAACAAGCTCTCGACCTTCTCACGTTGGTAAGATTTCGGCTGCCCTGTCATTTCAAGTACTGCACGGATGTTATCCTCTACCGAGAGTTTACGAAAAACACTCTCCTCCTGAGCCAAATACCCGATCCCCCGCTGGGCGCGACGATAAACGGGCTCGCATGTTATCCGTGTATCGTCAAGATAAATTTCCCCCTCATTAGGCGTTATAAGCCCCACGATCATGTAAAAGGTTGTGGTCTTTCCCGCCCCATTAGGCCCCAAAAGCCCCACGATCTCTCCCTGTCGCACCTCAATACTCACACCCTTGACCACAGTACGCTTTTTATAACGCTTCACCAAGGCGGTCGTATGTAGACGCATCTGAGTTGCGGAATCCGACATGAGAAGCTTTTTATAGATGTAAACAATGTCCTAACGCCTGAGCTGCAGCCTCGGCCACTGCCTCACTCAGCGTCGGATGAGGGTGAATGGTACTATGCAAAGCCTCGACCGTAACACCACTCCCCATAGCTAGCGCCAACTCCGCAATCATTTCCGTGGCCGATGCGCCGACAATGTGTGCTCCGATCAATACGTGATCCTCTTTTCGGAAAAGAAGCTTAACAAAACCATCCCGAGAGGCCATCGCCGTGGCTTTTCCTGAAGCGGTGAACGGAAAATTCCCTACCAAATAGTCTATCCCCAGTTCCTTAGCTTGACGTTCCCGCAACCCGACCGAGCCTATTTCAGGAGTCGTATAGATACACGCTGGCACCACATCATAACGCATAGGAGGGGTCTTAGTATCTAGAATGTAATCCACACACGCCACTGCCTCGGCAGAAGCCACATGCGCTAAAGCGATGGTCGGTATCACATCCCCTATCGCATAAACGCTCGGTACACTCGTTTGGAAATGATCGTTGACCAGAATACGCCCTCGCTCTGTAGCAATCCCCAAACCTTCTAGTCCTAATCCCTCTGTATTCGCTTGAATACCTACTGCCGAGAGCACCTGCTCTACCACCAAGGTCTCAACACCCTTGGACGTTTCAATAGAGAGAGTACACAGCTCATTCTCTACCTTTACCTCCAAGAGCTTGGCACCGACCATCGTCTTGATCTTGGCTTTACGAAAGGCTCTCCCTATCGCCTTGGAAACCTCTTCATCCTCTAGCGGTAAAAGCTGTGGCAATGCCTCGATGAGAGTGACCTCCGTCCCCATGGCATTGTAAAACAGAGCCAGTTCAGAACCAATAGCCCCAGAGCCGATCACTGCCAGTGTCGCGGGACGTTTTTGTTGCGTCAAAGCTTCGCGATATCCGATGATATGCCTACCATCAATCGGGAGCTGTGGCAACTCCCGAGGACGTGCACCCGTCGCAATGATGATATTCGTTGCCTCCAGCGTCTTCTGTTCCCCATTGTGCGTCACCTCCACTTGATGAGGATCTAGCAATCTTGCCTCTCCACGAACGATATCGACCCCCGCCTTGTTCAATAGATAAAGCACACCCTTACTCATCGATGCTGCCACCTCGCGACTACGCTCGATAACCCTTGGAAAGTTGACATGCGCTGCCTCTACAACCACTCCGAAATCGGCTGCATTACGCACCGTTTCACATACATGCGCACTGTGCAATAGCGCTTTTGTCGGAATGCAACCGAAGTTCAAGCAGACACCACCCAAGGCCTCCCGCTCAACAATTGCCACGTGTTTCAAACCTCCATGCGCTCCCTGCAAGGCAGCTATATAACCGCCAGGTCCACTCCCTATCACGACGAGATCGTATTTCATTGGTATATCTATCTTAGCGTTAGGTTCAATTCTCAAACAAGTTCTCTTCAACAATTAGACTTTAGGTGCAAAGAAACAATATTTTCTACATGTTTCGTATGAGGGAACATATCCACCGGTTGTATGGCCCGTACGTCATACTTTTCCTTCAAAAGCGACAAATCCCGAGCCTGAGTCGCGGGATTACAACTTACGTAAACTATCCGCTGCGGGGCAAGTTCTAGTAAAAAAGAAACCACGCGGGGATGCATACCTGCACGCGGAGGATCTGTAATCAAGACATCAGGGCGTTGATAACGTTCCACAAAAGTCGGGGAAAGAATATCCTGTACATCACCCACTACAAAATCTACATTATGAATGCCATTACGCACTGCATTCCGCTGAGCATCTGCTATAGCCTCGGGGATCGTTTCCACACCCACCACACGACGGGCAAAACGAGCAAGATAAAGCGCAATCGTACCCGTACCCGTATACAGGTCATACACCGTCTCCGTACCACGGAGCTGTGCTAACTCGCGCACGGCATGGTACAACGTCAAGGCCTGACGAGAATTGGTCTGATAGAAAGATTTAGCACCAATCTCAAACTCTAGATTACCAAGATGTTCCACAAGATAAGACGACCCACGCCACGTCTGGATATCAAGGTCGTAAAGCATATCATTCCCCTTCTGATTCACTGTCCACAGCAAAGAAGTGATCTGAGGAAAAGTGGTCGCTATGTAATCAAGCAACTCCGCTACCTCTGGACAAGCCTCTCGCACCACCAACAATACCATGATCTGCCCCGTGGAGGTGATGCGAAGCATCAAATTACGTAGAAGACCCTCCTGCAACTTAGCATCGTAAAAAGAAAGAGAATGCGCTATGGCATAGGCGCGAATCGCATTCCGAATCTGATTCGATATGGGAGGCTGTAAAAGACAAGATTCGATATCAAGTACCCGATCAAACTTCTTAGGAACATGAAAACCTAACGCCTGAGGAAGTGAAGTCTCCTTCTCTACCTCTCCCGTGACCCATCCTCGCGGAGAAAAAGTATACTCCAACTTATTACGATACCCAAGCGTAGGCGACGCACCAAGGATAGGACGAGCCGACTCTAGCGAGATACCACCGATATGCTCAAGTTGCGTATACACCTGCTCCTGCTTCGCTTGCAACTGCAGCGTATAGGGAAGCATCTGCCACTGACATCCACCACATACACCAAAATGCTGACAAGGAGGTGACACGCGAAGCGGCGAAGGCACTAAAAGCTCACGAACGTAACCTTCCATAAACCTCGCCTTCTTCTTAGTTACTTGGGCACGAACGACATCGCCCGGCACAACACCTTCGAGAAAAAATACTCGATCCAAAGCCGAGGCTATAGAACGACCCTCTGCCGCCAACCGATCTACCCGTACCACAAGCTCTGGCAAAGCTCCTCGTCGCGCCATACCCTTCTGTTGCTATTATTCGTAATGACAAAGATAAGAAAGAAAAAGGAGTCTTCCTACAATATCCGAAAAGAATGGAAAACTAAAGATTATACAAGAATCCAATAAAAGAAAAACGCTCCAGTTAGAAAAAACGTTACCTTGAAATACTGTCGACCGACTCTGTCAAAGAAAGAGAGAACTAGAAGAATGTAAGGGAGAGAAATGCTACAATGCAACACGACCCCTTCGTTCATATCCCACCTCCACCATCCATCACGTAAAGGTAGCACCTTTTCCCCATTTCAAAAAGAGAATCGCAAGAGACTCCATCTCAAGTCCCTTGCGACTCCTATTCTTTACACTCTCAGGAGTTTAGTACATAACTCCCAGCTACTTACTATCTACCATGCATAGAGGGGACACCCCGCCATCATTGCATTGACCTCGTTGCGGACATTCAGAAGTTCTGCCTCACTATCGATGTTCGAAAGAACACGATCGATCAGATCCACTACGCGGGTCATATCCTCTTCCTTCAAACCACGTGTGGTGATAGCGGGAGTACCCACACGAATCCCAGAGGTCTGGAATGGACTACGACTGTCAAAAGGTACCATATTCTTGTTGATGGTAATATCCGCCAACACAAGCGTATTCTCCGCCTTCTTTCCCGTAAGTTCTGGGAACTTCGTACGGAGATCTATCAACATACAGTGATTATCCGTACCGCCCGAAACAATCTTGTACCCCTTTTCCACAAAACGCTTAGCCATCGCCTGAGCATTGGCACGTACCTGCTCCTGATAGGTTTTGAACTCTGGACTCAGCGCTTCTCCAAAAGCTACAGCCTTTCCTGCAATCACGTGCTCCAAAGGCCCACCTTGAATACCTGGGAAAACGGCACTATTCACAATAGCCGACATTTTTTTGATAACACCCTTAGGAGTCAATTCTCCCCACGGATTATCAAAGTCCTTCCCTATCAATATCATACCACCACGAGGACCACGCAAAGTCTTATGCGTCGTGGTCGTAACGATATGCGCATACTTGGTCGGGTTCTCTAGCAAACCTGCTGCTATCATCCCCGCAGGGTGTGCCATATCTATCATCAACAAAGCACCCACCTTATCCGCTATCTCGCGCATCCGCTTGTAATCCCATTCACGACTATAAGCCGAAGCACCACCCACGATGAGCTTCGGATGATGCTTCTTTGCCTGCTCCTCCATCTCGTCATAGTCCACACGTCCCGTATCTTCGCGTACTCGATAAGAAGTCGCATTAAACCACTTCCCAGAGACATTCACTGGAGAACCATGGGAAAGATGACCGCCATGGGAAAGATCCAATCCCAAAAAAGTATCGCCTGGCTTTAGCACTGCCATAAAAGCCGCCATATTCGCCTGCGCGCCAGAGTGAGGCTGTACGTTGGCAAATTCGCAATCATAGAGCTGACATGCACGGTCAATAGCCAATTGCTCTACCTTGTCAACCACTTGGCAACCACCATAGTAACGGGCGCCTGGGTAGCCCTCGGCATACTTATTGGTTAACACTGAACCCATAGCGGCAAGAACCTGCTCGCTCACAAAGTTCTCAGAAGCAATAAGCTCGATCCCGTGCGACTGGCGGGAATGCTCCTCATGGATCAGAGAAAAGATCTCGGTGTCTCGTTTCATAGCTACAAAATTTTAGCAACTGGATTCTATCCACTGCGTAAAGGTACTAATAAGCTCGGGATTTATTCCCCTCGATATAGTTTATATACGCCTGATTCGCAACGCGAGCCCCACCCGGGGTCGGATAAATCCCTGTAAAATACCAATCCCCACTGTCATTGGGACAGGCGATATGCAGATTCTCAACAGATTGGAACTCTATATGCACCTCTGCGCGTATATCTGGATGACGGAGCATCTTCCCCATCTCTAACGACAATTCTTCAGCCGAAAAGGGCGCATAAATACGTCGCACGCAATTCTCTACCTCGCGCTCCTCCCCAGCATTCGCAGATTTTGCTGCTTGATAAACCTCCGAGATCAAATCCTCCATCCCCCGCTCCTTCAAAAGCTCAATCGCTGCACGAAAAGCAATAAAATCCTCAAGACGCGCCATATCTATCCCATAGCAATCAGGATACCGAACCTGCGGTGAACTAGAAACCACCACAATACGACGCGGACCAAGACGATCGAGAATACGAAGAATACTATCACGCAGAGTAGTCCCGCGTACGATAGAATCATCAATCACCACCAGCGTATCAACCCCCTCCTCCAACGTGCCATAGGTCACGTCATAGACGTGCGGTACTAGGTCTGCACGTGCCGACTCCTGCGCGATAAAGGTGCGTAACTTTATGTCTTTCACCGCAATCTTTTCTACACGCACGCGATGACGCATAATTTCACGTATACTCACCTCATCATGCCCCCCAAGACTGAGCTGTGCTATACGTCGCTCATCCAAGGTCGTCTCTAATCCCTTGATCATCCCATAAAAAGCCGTCTCTGCCGTATTCGGAATGAAAGAAAAGACGGTATGGTCAAAATCTCCATCAATCGCTCGCTCGATCTGTGGAGAAAGAAGCTCCCCTAACTTGAGACGCTCACGATAAATATCCTTATCCGTACCTCTTGAAAAATAAATACGCTCGAAACTACAAGAATGACGTTCCTGAGGCTCACGAACTTGAATATGTTGTAAAGTCCCATTTTTACGAATCACCAATGCGAAACCCGGCTTGATCTCATGCACATTCTCCAGCCTCACATTCATGACCGTCTGAATCACTGGACGTTCACTTGCTACCACCGTCACCTCGTCATTATCCATGTAAAACGCTGGACGTATCCCCCACGGATCGCGACACACAAACGCATCCCCATGTCCGATGAGCCCAGCCATAGCATACCCACCATCAAAATCCTTGGTAGATTCCGCAATGATTTGGGGAATATCAAGGTGTTGTGCTATAAGCTGACTAATCTCAATATTCGGATGCCCTGCATCTTTATATTTGCGAAAGAGCTGTTGATTAAAATCATCCAAAAAATGCCCAAATTTCTCCAATACAGTCACCGTATCCGACAGATCCTGTGGGTGTTGTCCCAAAGAGATGAGTAGATTAAAGAGCTCCTTCGTATTGGTCAGATTGAAATTCCCCGCCATCACCAGCGTACGCGACTTCCAGTTGTTGGCGCGGATTTGTGGGTGGACATAGTTTATACTCCCACCACCATAAGTCCCATAACGCAAATGACCGAGAAAAAGCTCGCCTGCAAACGGAAGCGCTTGTTTAGCCCACACGGGATCGTTCAGCTGCTCCCGAGAAAGACCTCGCATCGGTTCGTAAACCTCTGCAAAAACCCCCTTAATAGGAGCTGAAGTATTATTACGTGCTCGATCAATATAACGCAACCCTGGAGGCATGTCAAACTTGATCGTCGCGATACCTGCGCCATCCTGTCCGCGATTATGCTGCTTCTCCATCAGGAGATACATCTTTTGTAGACCATACAGCCACGATCCATACTTTTGCTGATAGTAGGACAAAGGCTGCTTCAAGCGCAACAAGGCGATACCACACTCGTGTTGGATAGAATCACTCATCGGTTCAGGTTTATCAGATAGGTGCTGTTCTCATCAATCTCCTTCATCACACGCGCCACAACCCGTGCGGGGGACAAACCATAATAGTCATAAAGCTCAGTCGGAGTACCCGACATACCAAAAGACCCCTCTACCCCAAGACGTAACAAACGAGAAGGGTGCGGAGCACACACACTACTCAATACCTCTGCAACGTACCCTCCAAGACCTCCTTGGACTTGATGCTCCTCTAGAGTGACCAGAAGGGTGGCGCGCGAAGCTTGTTCACGAATCACCGCGTCTGCCAACCCATCGCCGAGCGTCCGCACAGCGATCACCGTCGGATGAATCCCATTGTTTTTCAACAATTCAGACACCTCCAGAGCATGCCACACCATGGCACCATGCGCAAAAATAACACAGCCTCCCACACCTTCCAACAAAACCTCTGCTCCAGGATGAAAAGTCAACGCGGGAGATGTAAAAAGGGGCACATCATTCCGACCGAAACGGATATAAACTGGTGAATCAAGGTGTTGTAAATAATAACGCACCGCCGCCTCCGTCTCATGAGCATCCGCTGGTAGCACCACTCGCATACCTGGCAAGGTACGCATGACGGAAATATCCTCAAGTGCTTGATGCGATCCTCCATCTGGGCCTACAGAAAGACCAGCGTGAGCCCCTGCTATCAAGACATGCGCATCGTTGTAACAAATACTCATACGAATCTGATCAAGGGCGCGCGTAGTAGCAAAAGCTGCATAGGTCGCAAAAATAGGCTTCGCCCCCAAAAGCGCAAGCCCTGCGGCAATACTCGCAGCATTCTGTTCGGCAATACCTACAGAAATATACTGATGGGGGTAGAGTGTGGGAAAATCATGCAAAAAGAGTGAACGCGTGACATCGCACCCAAGAAGCAACACACGTCCATCCTCAGCTGCCGCTCCCTTTACTGCACGCGCAAAACCTTCGCGCATAGAACGCTTAGCCTCTATCCTCATAGTCCAGCTTCTATTTCTAAAGAATCCATTACGGGCACCAACGTCGGAGCGAATGGAAGAAACTCACCACAGGATTTTACCGCAGAAAAGGAGCGATCCAAAGCCTCTAAGAAACGTCCCCGTTCCATTTCCGATGGTACCTTTCCATGCCAAGCACTCTGGTTTGCTATCTCTGGAATCCCGTGTCCCATCTCTGTTTTAGCAAGAAGCACCTTAGGGCTACGTGCAGTTGAGAAATTTCGCAGCGCTGCGTCAATATCGCGGCAAGAATGTCCATCCACTACCGCAACCTCCCAACCAAAAGCACCCCACTTAGCCGAAAGATCCCCCAGCGACATCACCTCATCATTCGTACCGTCGAGTTGCTGCCCATTCCAGTCAACGATAGCCACCAAATTGCGTAATCCGTGGTGTGCCGCAAACATGGCAGCTTCCCAGACCTGCCCCTCTTGCAACTCACCATCCCCCAATAAAACATAAACAGGAAGCTCCTGCTCGATGGGCATACTATTCATGGTCAGAAACTTAGCTGCACCTGCTGCTATAGAAAGCCCTTGACCCAAAGAACCGCTCCCACAAAAAAGACCATGGAGTGGAAAAATGAACTCTTCGTGAGAAAGCACGGGATGCCCCTGCAATCCACTTTTGAAACGACGTAACAAACAAAGGTCGCGCACGCGTAGATCAGTGTTGTTCCCAACACGCGCCATCACCGCGTAAAGAAGAGGCGCAAGATGACCCACCGAAAGAACAAAAAGATAACGTCCTAAATGACGATGTAAAAACGATCTACCAAAAAGCACAGCCAGAATCTCTGCACTACTCAAACATCCCCCTAAGTGCCCAGAGCCGGCAACGGAGGTCATCTTCACTACATCCCTGCGCAACTCCCAAGCAAGATCCTCGACATACACCTGCGACATTCTACTAACGAGTTGACGGAAAATTGATCCGTTCTGTTACTACAAAACTTCTCGGAAAAAGTGGCAACAGACGCTGCCGCAACACATAAGCCTCAAAACGCGTACGACAGTCTCCAACTGAAACCTTATAGTAAGGGGAGTCAAAGGTCATGTAGGCGCGCAAACCCTCAAACTGAGTAAGAACCTTATCCATAGCTGCCTGACTCTGCAACCGCGCATTCTTACCTAAGTCCCGATAAATGCGAACCCGAAAACCATCCATCCCGGGACGCTGCGCATTCCTCGCACGATAATTGGAGAGGGACTCGGCCAACTTCCGCGGCTGACGAATCTCAACCTTTCCTGCACCCTCACTCGGCTCTCGAAGCAAGGAATAAATATCTCGCTCCTGTGCTCGAAGCCCTACCACACCGAATAGACAAAGAAAAAAGAGAAGGAAAATATAGTGTAACGATCGCATCTTTTACAGTGACTGCGTGCGCCACAAAGGTATAAAAATAGCAACCGTTCTACAACTCTTACTCCTGCATCCTGAGAGATTCTCTCACCACGACCTACCCCAGAGAAGCGACCTACCCTAGAAAAAACAGACTTTGCGCTCTACTACTGTATTCTCAAAAACACCCCACCTTACTGCCCCACAAGTCGATAGAAAAAGGAGATACAACAACTTTTCCTCAAAAGGAAAGAACCTCTCACTGTAAAGCGTTGTAACACTTTATGCAATGACAAAATATCCACTAGCTCGATTCAGGGTCTCAGCTTGCTGATTAAGCGCCTCTGCCGAGTGAGCCATTTCATCACTGGCCACCGCATTCTGTTGCACAATCTCCGAAAGCTGTTGCAGTGCAGAATTTATCTGCTCCACCCCCAACCGCTGCTCCTGACTCGCCATTGCGATTTCACTCACCAACTGCGCTGTATGTTTTACATCGGGCAAAACGTCATCCAAAGCCTTAGCCGCCAAATGAGTATCCGTTAACGAACGAGAGGAATAATCCACTATCTCCTCCGCAGCCGCGCGACTCCGTTCCGCCAACTTCCGAATCTCCGATGCCACCACAGAAAAGCCACGCCCATGTTCTCCGGCACGAGCAGCCTCCACCGCCGCATTCAAAGCTAGGATATTCGTCTGAGCAGCAATCTCTGAAATGATCGAGATCTTCTCCGTTATCGACTGTACCGACTCCAATGAACGCTGCGAAAGCGTATTCGCCTCGACAATCTTCCCCTCCATAGACTGGGCTATATGCTGGGTCTGCGTCGCATTGTCGGCATTCTGATCAATGTTCGCTGTCATCTCCTCCATCGCGCTGCTCACCTCCTCGGCACTCGAGGCTTGCGCATTCGTACCCTGCGACACCTTCTGCGAAACCACATTCAAATGCGCACTAGCACTCCCCACCTCTCCTGCACCCTGCTTCACATCCCCTATCGCCTGACGTACGTGTTCGGTCATCTCCTCTATCGAACGCGCCAACAGTCCAAACTCATCCGTACGCTTGAGAAGCTCACGCGAAAGACGTGAATTGAAATTCCCCGTAGCACACAACTGCATCTGCTCGACACCCTGCCGCAAAGCAAAAACAATCGTACGCGCTGTATACTGCGACACGGCCACCGAGAATCCTATCACCACCAGCAAAACCGCCACCGTGTAACGGAAAAGCGTTTCATGATCCTCCTTGTACGAGGTAACAAAATAACTACTCACCTCGTCTAAGGTCTCCGAACACTGAACACTCTGCGAAGCAAGCTCCTTCTTAAGCACATCAAAGCCCTTGGCAAAGGTCTCCAAATCCTGTACACTCTGGATAATGTCCCTGATATGCTGTGCAAGCGTAGGCGTAGGAGCTAATGGGATCAATACCGAGAAATTGGAAATCGCCTCCCCCAGTACCGCAAGATTCCCACGTCCAAAATAGAAATTCACATAGTCATTCCCCTCACACATCCGAACCAAAAACTCAGAGGGTACATTGGAAAACGTCCGAATCTCTTTCATCAAGACATCGTAAGCCTCCACCACAGCATCTATCCTAGCACTGCTCTCCCGCAATTGCTCTGGAAAGGTCGCACATAATTGAGAAAACTTCTTCACCTGCTCCAATCCTCGCTTCACATCTACCTGACCTTGCGTATCACCAATACCCGTGGTCAACTCAGTGGCTAAAGCCAAACGCACCTCTGCACTGTCAAGATAAATCTTCGTATGTTTGTAATCCTCTGCCTCTTCAGAAACTAAGTAACGGTTTATCTCAATGGTCGCTGCACTCACATCATAGTTCGCAATATCCGCCGAATACAGCAAACGTACCACTGCACGAGAATGACGTGACTGTAAGATGGAGAATATACCAAAGGAAAGAGTCAGGAATATAATAATCCCAAAGAACAAATTCAAGCGAGCGCGAACAGACAGGTGTCTCATGAGAATAAATTTTGTGTACTCCTAGTACCGAACCCTTACCTGTAAAACTTGTTAGCTGTGTCTATGCGGCTTCATTCTTCGCCACAAATATAGCCAACGTTTTTCCGAAAACAATACCCTTTTCTCACGAAAAGTATCTCCAAATATCAATATTACCTTGTAGGTTTAACGAAATATCTACATTCCCAAAGGCAAATACATCTATTTTCAATACCATACCAAAGAAAATGTGGGCTCACTTTCCCAAAAGATAGACTTCTCATCGAACTTTATATTTTCCAAAATCCATTATCCCCAAAACAAGGCATGTTAAGGGGAGTGAGACTGTACTCCGCAGCTACACCGCAACTATACCGCAACTATACCGACGCTATACCGACGCTATACCGACGGAATTAGGTAAAATTACCTACCTCAAAATAGCCCTAATTATATAGACATTCCGCCATTTTCATGCTACGTAACTTAACAAGATACATAAGAAAATAGAGCTTTAGGATTTCCTAAATCGCTTACTGCGTAGAAGGCAAAAAAAGAAGAAGATGGCGCTGCGCACTTTTGCAAAAAACGACCTGAAGTTTCAACCCCAAGATTCACTCCTTGGAAGAAAAACAAGAAAAATCAAAAAGATTGTGTAAATATGTGCCTCAAAATCCAACCTGTCCCATCACTACAACCAAGCATTTTACAGATGAGAGGAAAAGAAAAGTTTGATGGTCATAGTTTTCTAGATTATCTTATCTACTTGCTTCTAGACTCCTTTGGTTCACTAGAATGTGTCGAAGGGGGTTGTCGTTTTTGGGCACACTATGCAGCAATACCTCTGAAAGCCTTGGGAGCAGAAGAGAAGAATGAATTGACGTTTTATACCCTTCTTCAATATTTTCTAGATGAGGACTTCATAATGGCGGATGTTAGCCAAGAAGAAGCAAGGATAAAAAAGACCATAAACGAAAAAATTTACTTCTCAAACAACGAAGAGAGAGAGGAAGACGACGAAGAAGAAGAGGAGGAGGATGAACTGGAGGATGAACTGGAGGATGAAGATGGAGAAGGAGAAGAAAATAGTGAGTTCTTACGTCAACTCATGGAAGACATATTAGAGGCGACTGAAGAGGGGCACAAAATATCTACAGCCGAAAATTTACACCTAGAGGACCTATTCGCCGAACATGACTTGATAGCCGTTGTGGAGATTTTATACCGCCAACTATCCGATTTCAAGCTACTAGGAGAAGAAGACGATATACCCTTGGAAATCAGAAAATGTCTTTTCGACACGCTAATGGGGCACTCTTCCAGTGTTTTAGAATCCATCACCGAACCATTGAATCGCTTTTTAGGTCATCTCTCTGGAGAAATAGAAGAGATGGAAGAAATGGAAGAGGAGGAGGAGGAGGAAGAGGAAGAAACGGAAGAACCCAATCCCAAAAAAGAATTCATCGAATTCGGTGTCATAGGACAGCTAGAGAAGACGGTTTCCCCTAGCGAAATCGAGTTTCTCGAATACGTAGAATACAGAGTAGAAGACATTTATACACGATATATTTACGGTCTCGATTGCGATGAGGACATCGAAATAGAATATGATGTAAAGGAGAGCAACGAGATCGATGAAGAATTTCTATGGATACTTTGTGGTGAGTAATGGCGCTTTGTTTCTTACATATTTGTTACCTTTGCACCTAGAGTTTTGACTTTAGGGAGTTTTGACTTTAGGGAGTTTTGGTTTTAGGTCTAAGCATTTACACTAAATGGCGCTACATCGCGAAGGGAAGAAGACAGTTCGTTGGACGGCAGCGATCATGGTCTTTCTATGTATGTTGGTGGGAGTTCTATTCCTACTCGCCTTACCGATCACGCTATTCTCTAAAATCTTCGTTCCACTCTTTGGGATTGTAGCACTTGGGTGTATAGCCTTCGTTTCTAATTTTTTCCGTATCGAAAAACGCGTTTGTCCTGCCAAGCCCCAACACTGTTATAGTCCTGCCGATGGGCGCGTAGTCGCTATAGAAAGAGTCTACGAACCCGAGTTTTTGAAAAGCGAGGTGCAGGTGGTTTCGGTATTCATGTCGGTATGGAACGTACATTTTAACCATTATCCTGTGACTGGAGAGGTGGTCTACATGCGACATCACCACGGAAAATTTCTCGTAGCATGGCATCCGAAATCCTCTACGGAAAATGAGCGTACAACGGTCGTCGTGCGTACCCCGCAGGGGGTCTCCATCCTTTTCCGACAGATAGCGGGCGCCGTGGCACGACGCATATCCTGTTACGCGAAAGAAGGGGAACAGGTCACTGCGGGGCAGGAAGTGGGGTTTATCAAGTTCGGATCACGAGTAGATATCTTTTTGCCACTAGATGCGAAAATCTGTGTCGAATTAGGAGATAAGGTGCGGGTGAGTGAAACGCTCCTCGCGCAATTGTAATGCCTTTACGTCTGAAACGGTTAACTTTTCGAGATGAATTTTACTGTAGAAAATAGCAAATTGGCCAACGTGCAAACAGTGCGCCTAGAATTTACTGCCGCTGATTATAACGAAGCATTTAAGAAGGAATTGAAGGAGGCTTCGAAGAATATCAATTTGCCAGGATTCCGTGCGGGACATGTACCAGCTGGATTAGTAGAAAAAAAGTATGGTGCAGACCTCCTACGAGGAGTGATACAAAAAAAGAGCGAAGAGGCTGTAAGCGGATACATACAGGAAAATAATCTCTTGGTCGTAGGGGGCATTTTACCCAATGAACAGCAAGAGTCCTACGACTTTAGACCTGGAGAGGACGTATCGCTCATCTTCGACTTGCTGGTTGCCCCAGCGATTACACTACCAAGCGATCTCACGTTGGAGTACACAAAGCCCCTATTCGACGATGCGTATTGGGCGCTGTTCGACAAAAAGCTCTCACGTATACACGAATCCCATAATGGGGGGGGACTACTCGGGGACAATACCACTATCGCGCTTGCACTCGCTGTACCCACGGAAATTAGTAAAGAAGTAACTCGATCTTTGGAGGACGATTCTCACTTCGCTGGAAGAATCAACATCGCTGCCGATTGGGACGAACTCCCCCCCAGTCTACAGGAACTCTTGCAAGGAAAGAAAATCGGAGATAAAGTATTGCTTGCTCCAGAAAAGTTCCAAGAGAACAAGCAAATCCTCTCACTAGACCACCTCGAATCCATGCTCGACGAAGATGCTATCACCCGTTTGCATAAAGACGGATTGGCACTCAAAGTCTTGGCACTTTTCTCCTATAGGGATCAACCCTTGACGCGTGATATTTTGTTAGGTGTACTCCCGAAGGACGATAAATATCAGTCCCTTTCCGAGGAAGAATTATTGGAAAATGTCCACCAACTACATGCCAACAAAGTACAATTAGCGCTGAAGTTGGCATCTGTAAAAGCAGGGCTTGAACGTTTGGCATCTGAATGGGAATTTGATATCCCACGCGAAGTCGTGGAGCTCATACTCGTCATGAAAGGTGCACCACAACAATCTCTCGCATGGCAATCTTATATGCAAAAGATGCGCTTGAGAGAAGAAGGATTTTATCGCGCCCTGTATGACCTAGTGAAGGAAGAAGCGCTACAGCTAGATAAAGACGATTCGGCACAACTCATCACCTCTATGTTGGCTGCTGACATGGTATCTAAACACGACGAAGGGGGGATTTTCTGGAGATTGATGCCCGACGTATATAGGGTGCACAACATGGCGCGGATTATGCATGGAAATGAACAGCTGTCTGACCATGTCAAGGATGTTATGGGACGACTCAATATCGCAGAAGCATTCTTCAACACCGTCGATGCGACCTTTAAGGAAGCGCCTATAAATACCATTTCTTGGCAGGAATCTTTCTTCTATCTCGAACACAATACATTTAAGTTCCGAGGTGGAGAGAAAGATCTTGAGGATTTTAGAGCATCCTTCAAAAGCATGACTCCCGAGGCAGACGCTACAGCTACGACTGAAGCCGAAGAGCCTGCCCAAACAGAAAAAGTGGAATAACGAGCAGGCAAAGAGCCTACGCTGGATAAAAAGAAAAGATGCAAGAGAAGGATTTCGGGAAAGAGTTCCAACGGTTTGCACGAAGCTCTCATGGGCTGAGTTCATTGACGCTAGATCGTTATGCCTCCATTTCTGCAAACTACATCAACCCACAAGTGGTCATAGAGCGTCAGATGAATGTCCAAGTAATGGACGTCTTCTCACGACTATTGATGGATAGGATCATCTTTCTCGGTGTCCCAATCGACGATGATGTAGCAAACATCATACAGGCGCAGCTCCTCTTTCTAGAGTCAATGTCCAACGAAGGAGGACGAGACATCAACATGTACATCAACTCCCCCGGAGGTGTCTTGCACGGAGGATTAGGGATATATGACACGATGCAGTATCTTTCATCCGACATCGCAACGATTTGCACGGGAATGGCCGCTTCCATGGCGGCAGTCCTATTGGCGGCAGGGACTCCAGGAAAACGCTCTGCACTACCCCATGCGCGGGTGATGATACACCAACCCCTCGGAGGGGCAAGAGGACAAGCATCTGACATAGAGATTGAAGCAAGGGAAATCAAACTGGCACGTGCAGAACTCAATGAAATCTTGTCAAAACATACGGGACAAAGTGTAGAGCGCGTGCATCAGGATACAGATCGCGATTTTTGGATGTCAGCACCCGAAGCCGTATCCTACGGCATGATCGACAGGGTAATGGAAAAAAAGCGCTCCTAAGCAAAGTGCTTTGAATTTAGAGAAGTAAAATCTGAAAAGATTAAGGATTAGATGGCGACAACGGCGGATTTTCGCAATGGGATGTGCATAGAGTATAATGGAAAGCTCTATGTGATCGTACAATTCCAACACGTAAAACCCGGTAAAGGCGGGGCGTTTGTGCGGACAAAACTAAAGAACTTGGAGAATGGGCGCACTCTAGAAAATACCTTTAATGCGGGGGTAAAAATAAACCCCGTACGCGTGGAAACACGCCCTTATCAATATCTTTACAAGGATGATCTCGGGCTGCACTTCATGCACGTAGAGACCTTTGAGGAGATCTATCTCAACCCCGATTTGGTAGAAAACAATGACCTTTTGAAAGAAGGGCAAATCTGCCAAGTCTTGGTACATGCTGATGAGGAACGCGTTTTAACGTGTGAATTACCTCCGTTCGTAGAATTGGAAATAACCTATACAGAACCTGGGGTTAAGGGTGATACAGCCTCCTCTACTGCGCTCAAGCAAGCTGAGTTAGAGACGGGCGCTATTGTAAATGTTCCACTCTTTATCACCTCTGGAGAGAAAATCCGAGTGGATACCAGAACACGGGAATATTCAGAACGGGTAAAGTCCTAACACAGACCACGTCTGCGGAGAGTAATTCTTAAAAGAGCGACTTCTAATGGCTGTATTAGTCGGTCGAGGTGCTGCGGTGCATTCCAATGCGCAGGAAGAACGCCTCAAGCTCAATCTATTAAAGCTAAAGGCTCTTTTAGATTATACCTCAGATTTCGGATCTGACAACTCGCCCCGTGGACTTCTACAACGGTTTAATAAGATCCTAGAAGAGGATCTAGGAATCAATCGTATCCTATACTTTTTTCGCATTGAGGAGAAGTGGAATCTTCTTCTCAATGTGAATTGTGCCAAAGAGGACGTAGCGGCGCTCGACGTGGTACGTGACTTGTATCCTTTTACGCGTACGACCATCGTCAGTAGCAATACCAACGAAGGGTTTCGAGAAATAGACCTTATTATCCCCGTTGCGCAAGGTTCAGAACCACAAGCCTTTGTCCTACTTGGAGATACGAACGATCGAGTGCGAGGCGTGAGCCCGATTATCATACACCTCACTTTCGCACAAACATTGACCTACCTCTCTTATATCGGTCTGCGGAACTGGTATGCCATCGAACGGCAGAATCGTGAAAAAGAGATGAGAACGCAGCTCGAACTCGCTGCGAGTCTGCAACGCTCATTGATTATTCGCCCCGATCGACTACCAAAATTACAAGGTGTAGAAGTGGCAACACTCTATCGTCCGTTCTATGAGGTAGGCGGCGACTATTTCGACCTTGTCGTTTTGAACAACGAGGAGTTAATGTTTTGTGTGTCCGACGTCTCGGGAAAGGGAATTCCCGCCGCGTTAATTACAGCGAACTACCAAGCTCATTTCAAGGCACAGGCTACCGTAGGGGGCTCTCTAGAGCAAATCGTGCGAAGACTCAACACCTTGATGTTAGACATCGCACAAGAGTCCAGTGCATTTATCACCACATTCATTGGACGTTATAATACTCGCAGCAAACTCCTTGAGTATGTAAATATGGGGCACAATGCCCCACTACTCTATCAGATGGAGAGCGGTGAAATGGAACTGCTACGATCTGCCACTACAGCCCTAGCAATGGTGGATGATTTAGCGGATTTCCAAGTAGCAAAGACCGTGATGACGCAAGACACCATGTTGCTTTGTTATACCGACGGAGTATCAGAATGGCGAGTCGCTGGAAAGGAGATCTCCCGCATAGATTTCTTGGAAAATCATATCCGCAGCTATCACGATCCCAGAGCTTTAGTTGCTGCGTTGGTTGCTCGCATGGAACATGAGGAAGTACTCGGTTTACGAGAAACGTTTGACGATATCTCTATCGTAGCACTGAAGTTTTCACCAGATGCCCACAACTAATTTAGAAACTCTGGTAGGGGGGCGTCTTCCCGAGTCTATACTGAATTTTATCGATGAGCATCACGTACTCACATTGTGTACGACGGTGAACGAGGAAGCTTGGTGCGCGCACTGTTTCTATGTTTTTCTACCCGAACACCAATGTTTTATCTTTTCCTCCTCGGTAGACACAAAGCATATACAGCAGATTTGTCATAACTCCTACGTAGCCGCGAGTATCGTTTTAGAAAGTTCCATGGTCGGCGTGTTACGGGGATTACAGATCCAAGGATCTGTGTTTCAACTCCTATCCTCCATAGAAAAAGAAGCGCAAAGAGCCTATTGCAAGCGCTTTCCTGTAGCAAATTTGATGCAACTCAATCTCTGGCAGTTGGATCTCACCTACATAAAATTTACAGACAATCGGTTAGGGTTCGGAAAAAAGCTTGTCTGGATGCGGCATCAAGATTTATTCAGCGCTTTGATAAATAAAGAGGCGCGGTAGTTTTGTCTACCCATTAGGCATATCGCATGTATTTTCGTACCTTTGCGGTTGCTATGCCTTATCGTATATTCCTTTACTTGATTTTAGCGCTCCTCTCTTGCTGTTTCGCTGCCTGCCAAGAGGAGGCTGCGCATACCCAGAGCACGGAGTCGAATGCCGAGCCCCAGCTCGCATCGCAAGATACTCTCTATACGGGGAAGTCTTACGGATTACCTCCTGCTTCCTATCTCATCGATACAGTTCGTTTACCCTCCGGAGTCGCACTCGAGAACTTTTTACGAACCCATGGTGTCCGTACCGAGGCCTTGAGAGGATTGGCATTCAGGATTGACAGCATTTTTTCTGTAAAGAAATTCCGTGCTGGACGTCCCACCTACTACTACCGTCTAGCTGATTCTGTACTCGGATATTGGATTTATTCCCATACCCCGAGCCGCTATTTATTAGTGGATTTTACGACCTCCCCTCCAGCCATCCGTATAGATTCATTGCCTGAGCAACGCTCGCTAGTGGCGACACACGTCACCATAAAAAGCTCTCTTTGGAATGCAATGCATGATGCGGGAGCGTCAACAGAGTTAGCTTTACGCCTATCAGATCTTTTTGCTTGGACAGTAGATTTCTTCGCTCTTGCAGAAAAAGATGAGTTCTTTGCTGTCTACGAAAAACGTTCGATAGACGGACAAGAGATCGGTATCGGAGAAATACAGACAGCCTATTACGTACACGCCAATGACACCCTAAAGGGATACCGTTTTTGGCAAGATTCTGCCTTTAGTTATTGGGATGAAAAAGGAAATAGTTTACGTCGTGCTTTCCTAAAGGCTCCATTGTCGTTTACACGCATTTCCTCGAAATTCTCCTATGCTCGCCTTCATCCAATATTAAAGGTTGTACGGGCTCATACGGGGGTCGATTATGCAGCTCCGATGGGGACACCTGTTATGGCGTTAGGGGATGGCGTAATACTCAATAAAGGATATGATAAAGGAGGCGGGAATTTCCTAAAAATACGCCATAATGCTGTTTACACGACTGGCTATTTGCACTTATCAGGATATGCGAAAGACATGCAAGTAGGACGTCGGGTACGACAAGGCGAGGTGATCGGTTACGTCGGAATGACGGGCTATGCAACGGGTCCTCATCTAGACTTTAGAGTCTGGAAGAATGGGCAACCTGTCAATCCGTTAACTTTGGATTCGCCAAGTGACAAACCCATTGCAGATTCTCTGCGACGCGATTATGAACGAGAGAGGCACCTTCAGGATAGTACCCTGCTCGTGCTCCTAAGCATTGTAAAAGGGTAATGAAGGATAAGGATAACAATTATAGTGTTTGTACTATTTGTGGGCGTGGTAGTGGAGAGTGCTCGCTGATACGCGGCTCTTTGGGCTGTGTCTGTTCCGATTGTGTGGCTCAAATCAACTCCTTTCTTTTAGCGCGTCAGGAAACAGACACCAAAGCGTTTCATCTCGGGATAAACAAAGACGACCTCATGTCTCCCGTAACATTGAAAGAGGCACTGGATCGTTATATCATTGGACAGGAGCGTGCAAAGCGTTACCTATCAGTAGCTGTGTACAACCATTACAAACGTCTACTTTCGCGAGAAGAAGAACATTGGAAATCTGACTCAAAAGGCAAGAAAGGGCAAACGACGCGTAGTACTGTCGAAATAGAAAAGAGTAATGTCTTGTTCGTCGGTCCGACTGGGGTTGGAAAGACACTCTTGGCGAGTACGATAGCGCGTATGTTGCGCGTTCCTTTCACGCTTGTCGACGCGACAGTCTTTACGCAAGCTGGGTATGTAGGCGAAGACGTTGAGAGTATCCTCACGCGCTTACTTCAAGTAGCGGACTATGATGTGAGTGCTGCAGAACACGGTATTATCTTTATTGATGAAATAGATAAGATTGGACGTAAAGGAGATAATCCATCTATAACTCGGGATGTCTCTGGAGAAGGGGTGCAACAAGCATTATTGAAAATCCTAGAAGGGACGGATGTAAATGTACCTCCGCAAGGTGGTCGTAAGCATCCTGAACAGAAGATGATAAAGGTGAATACGCGAGATATCCTCTTTATCTGTGGGGGAGCTTTCGAAGGGATAGAGCGCATCATAGCCAATCGCATGAACCGTCAATTCATAGGCTATGGCAATGACGAGAAAAAGAGCAAGCAGCAGGGATTAAACCTCTTGCAGTATATAGCACCGCAAGATCTTCGTGCCTATGGTCTAATCCCAGAGCTAGTCGGACGTCTCCCGATTATTGCCAATTTAGAGCCCCTTGATAGGAAAGCTTTAAGAGATATCCTTACAAAGCCAGAAAATGCTATTATACGGCAGTACGAAGAGCTTTTTCGTATAGATGGGATACGTCTTTCCATAGACGAGGCTGTATTAGACTTTATTGTAGATAAAGCTATTGAATATAAGCTCGGGGCGCGGGGGCTACGTTCGCTCTGTGAAGCGATTTTTATGGAGGGGATGTATACTCTACCACAGAGTGGAACAACCGAATTGCATATTACAGAGTCATATGCTAGGGAACAGCTTGAACGCAATTTCTAAGCTCTAGTAAGGGGGCTTCGGAAAAACAGACGGTCGGTAATGGGAAGTGTCCCCTTACCGACCGTCTGTTTTATATTACGGCGTATATAGTGCACTAGATAGATAAATGCATGTTTTTAGGATAACGTACTCTAAAACTCAAGCGAAGATTCTTACCTTCACCTGGGTTTAATGTCAATTCCCAAGTAAGCTCCCCTTTTTGAGAATCGATACTAGCACCCGACGACTCCAATAGATCGACCTTAATATTCTCTTCTGAAGAGAGGGGATACTGATCTTTCAGAGTCAAAGTGACGACACTCTTCTTGTTATTGCGCACCAAGAGATCATAGGTAATAATACGTTCACGATTTGAGGACAGAAACGTATCACTCGACTTATCAGAGACGACCTTTCGTTCAACAGCGACACGAGGCTCAGCGCCAAGAGTAATAGGTAACTCATTCGTTTGATTGGCTGGCGTTAAATACGTAGTACCAGAACGCATTTTCTCAAAAACGACATTCGCTGGTGAAGAGAACAACCCATACTTGTTGTAGTCCTTGATAGTCGCAATAAGATAGACTTGGGTATCAAGCTTCGGTATCGCAAAATACCTATACTCTGCAGGGAGCTCTATTTCCTGTATCTCTATCAGATGCTCCCTTCCATTAGAAAGCACATTGTATGGGATATTGATCTCATAAGAGACATTTAGCATCCCCGATGCGACATCCACATCGTCATAGGATAGTGACGAGCCATCTTCCAAGACATCCTCTACCGCTCGTTCTTTCTCCGCCATAGGCACCATTCTTGTAGGCGCCATGGTATTTGTACCTTGTAGAGAACGTTTTTGAGCATATTGATACGTCTTCTGCACCTCTGGATACAATGTCCATGGCGATAGTCTTGGCGTCTCTTGGTATACTTGTGCCGAACCATACACCAAGCGAAGCTTAATCTCCTCCCAAGCAAGTCCCGTATTTTGCGCAATAGAGGCTCGACTGACGAGCTTTAGAGGCTTTTCCGAAGCATCCCCTCGGATCTCGTATGAGTGACGCCAACGCGCCTCATTGGCGAGATAACGGACATAGAGCTTAGTGGATACAGCGTCCTCACTCCGTACAGACAAGATGACCCGCCCCTGTCGATACTGTTGCCCAATGCGTATACCAAACTCTTGCAACCGTTCCCGAGAACGTTGGATTTGCAAGGAGAGGATTTGCAATTCCTCTAACAACTTCTTCAAGCGCAGGTCATTCTCCTTTTGCTTCTCATAGACAAACGAGAGGAAGTCGCCGAACTTTTGCGTATTCCCCTGCATGGCATCCGTCGGATTATCCACCTGCTGCTTAAGCCCAGCCAAGACTTGTTCTAGTGCAGACTTTTCTGTTACGAGCTGGTAATTCTTTTCCAAGAGAGTCTTATACTCCTTCAATACCTCCTGAGCTGCTGGATTGAAAGCAGTTAACTCCTCGAGCGAGAGGTTCTCTATCGAGAACTGCGACGAGAGGATTTTAATCCCCTCTCGTTCAAAAGCAACCTGCAGCGTCTCCTCCTGTGCCTGCGGAGACAAATTCGTGATCACGAGAGTATTTGTCCCTCTTGGAAGTTCTACTCTTCCCTGATGTGTCAATTCTGCTGCATTCAGATAGACTGTCACGCTTTCCAATTTCGTCTGTGTCTCTATCATTTTATTACCTGCAAATACCGAGAGCGATAAAAAAACGAAGCCTACTGCCAAGGCGTAAGAAATGGGATGTCTCATGAACATTAGTTGCACGTTATTTCCCTGACATTATCGCAAAAATCATTCCTACTTACTCAGAGCAATTTCCCTAATTCCGTGACATGCTCTTCAGGAGTACTCCAACTCGTGGCAAAACGCGTTACATAAGCATCGTCCTCGACCTGCTGCCACCGTTCAAAACGGACATGACGTCCCAAGGACTCTATCTTTTCTCGAGTCAATATGGGAAACTGCTGGTTCGTAGGAGAATCTACGTAGAAAGGATAACCCTTTGCATGAAAAAGCTCGCGCAAACGGAGTGCTTGCGCCACGGCATGTCGACTCATCCTCCAATAGAGCTCATCTGTAAAAAGCGTATCGAATTGTATGCCCAACAGACGCCCCTTCGCCAATAGCGCTCCATGCTGCTTGACAATGGTGAAGAAATGCGCTGGCACATCCCCATGTGGAAAGACCACCGCCTCCCCACACAAAGCACCAATCTTTGTACCACCGATATAAAAGACATCGCACAATTGTCCCAAGTCTGACAATGCCATATCGGCACTCGGACTGGCAAGCCCATACCCGAGACGCGCGCCATCCACAAAAAACTTCAATTGATAATGCTGACAAACGTTATAGAGCGCCTCCAATTCCGAGCGAGTATAAATCGTCCCCCACTCCGTGGGATAGGAGACGTATACCAACCCGGGTTGCGCCATATGCTCGTAAGTGGAATCCTCGTAAAAGGTTGTCAAATACGCTTGTAGCGTTGCGGCTTCCAATTTCCCATTCGGAGCGTTTAGAGTAATTACCTTGTGACCAAAGAGCTCTATCGCCCCACCTTCATGTACAGCCACATGCCCACTCTCTGCAGCAATCACAGCTCCACAGTGGGGCAGCATCGCATCGATCACTGTCGCATTCGTTTGCGTACCTCCTGTCAACAGATAAATATCCGCTGGACGACACCCTACAACAGCCGCTATTTTCTCCTTGGCGGATTGTGTATAGCAGTCATTTCCATACCCCTCTAGCTGTTCGAGGTTCGTGTCACACAAACGACGTAGAATGGAAGGATGTGCCCCCTCGCTATAATCACATGTGAAAGATATCATCATACACTGACCCACAGAGCGATACGCCCTGTTTCCATGCTAACTATTTTCTTTTCCAGTAGAATAGTGCTATCCCCAAACGCCGGATACGCGTCATACGCCACTCGTATTTCAGCTTTGAACGAGGAATCACACGTTCTCGAACATCAGAAAGATATACACAAGCGCGCGCCGTGATCTCTTCTACAACAGACGCATTGTGTACCGAACGACGCATCTTAAAAAAAGTACGCAGCAGACGACGACAAGTCTTTATCTGAAAAAAAGCTAGCTGACGAGGAGTCAGTAACTTAGACTCCCGAGCATGGAGATAACGCGCATACACTGCCTCGAAGAAGCCATCCTCTCTAGCAAAAGCATAATGCTGTGCGTTCATAATACTCTGGTCGTGCTGTACATAATGGTAAAGTACCTCACGTATCGTCGCGACTCCATGAATAGCTCGGTAAAAAAGATGGTTACAAATACTGTAGTCCTCCAAAATCTTACCTTCTGGATAACGGACTCCGTCAAACAATTCTCGACGATAAAGCTTCCCCCAAGGATAGGATCGAATACGGCGATCAAAGAGCACTTGGACATAAGCCTCCTCCCTAGTCAAAATCTCCTCTCCAGGTTGAGAAGGCTGCTTCAAGACCTCTCCCCCAACACTCTCTTGTACAAAACGACACATGGCGATATCCGCCCCTGTGCTATCGAGCCGCTCCACGAGCTTCTCCAATGCAGTAGCCTCCAAATAGTCATCACTATCTACAAAGGTCAGCAACTGACCACGTACCGCCTCCAATCCAACATTACGCGCAATGGCTACACCCTGATTCTTCTGAGCGATCAACCGGAAACGTTGGTCTCGCGTACACCACTCACGACCTATCATCAACGTCTGATCCGTGGAACCATCGTCTATGAGAATGACCTCAAAATCCTTATAAGTCTGCTCATGAACCGAAGCTAAACATCTATCTATAAACAACCCAACATTATAGGCTGGAATAATAATACTAAGACGAGGCGGCTTATGGCTCTGCTGTTCGCTCATCAACTAAAGTTCTAAAATAATCCCCGCATAAACCTGCAACCGATGCCGAGGATACAGATAGTAAGTGTATTCTCTTTGAAAAAGAAGGTTCTGTAAATCTATGAACACACTCGTACGACGTCCAACACGATAGCGTCCCTGTAGATTCAAGTCTAAAGTAGCTGGGAGCGACTTCGGAGTACCATCAGCAAGCCGCGCTTTCCTCCCAGCAAGTAGATTGAAATCTATGCCAAGATAAATCTTGTCGCGTAAGTTATAATTGGCATACAAGCTCGTGGACAAAGACGGAGCATGCCAAGGTGTCGATAAGGTTACAAGGGAATAGCTCCAATAGTCTGCGCGCACACCCGCAGCAAAACGAGAAGAAAGGGCATAGTGCAGCTCTCCCATAAGATGCGTTTCCGCGGCTCGATCATAAACAGAGTGCAACGGAGCTACTAATCCCGCTTCGTAATGCAAAGGACGAACCTCACAGTTTACAACCGAATTCACAACAAAGCGCATACTGTCCACTATCGCATAGCCTCCGTAGAAGTGAAAAGAAAAATCGTCAGTAAACTTTCCTCGTGCCCCCAACCGAATTTCTAGATTGCGTGAGGTATTCCATACCTTCTCGTACGGTGATAGATACGGTTCTCTAATAGAGAGCCTAGCGCGATTAGCAACCTCCATCCCGCCATCTATTTCGAAATATGGGATAAAGAACTGACGGATAATATCATACGAGATATGTCCCCGCGGATATACATGCACCCCCGTCTGGATATCATTGTTATCGTATGTGATGTCGACTCCCGCCAACGCTCTCCAACGCTCTCCATAAATCTTCACCCACGGTGCAAGAGAGAACAAGGTATTCTGGTACTCCCGCGCCACAGTCTCTGAGCCCAACGACAATCCGTAGTGCTGTAACGAAACCTTAGCCCCATAACGCTGTCCGTCAAAATTTTTATATCCCTCAGCAGCTACCCCAGTATGCCATTCCGAAGCGTGATAATTGTCTGCATACCCACTGAGATTCCCACGCACGAGGTATTGAAAATGGGTTGTATCTAAATGCGCACTCCCGACTTCAAAATGTAGCCCGCCCAAGTGGCGACTATAGTTTTTCTTCCAAAGCGTATCTAAGGCACGCACCAAGGTGTCTCCGACACCATAAAAGCTCGAATAGGCGTGACGATAGTCACCTGCAACATAGTAAGAGAGCTTCCGCTTTGCAGAAAAACCTCTTAGCTGTGCGTCTAACCTCGTTTTCGAATACGGGGCTTCCACCTCGTGGCGTTTTCCCTCTTCCCCAACCTCAAGCGATCCCCACGAACTAAGGTGCTGCCCTGCAAGAGAATAAGTCAATTTTTCGGAACGTCCACCGGAGACATAAGCCTCTGCCCACGGGGAAAGGTTGTTCCCACCACCTACTTTCACGTAGAAGGGAGAAAGCTTACCTGGGCGCTCATGTCCCATTTTAGCAGGCGGTATGGGACGCAAGGGCAAGAGCCGTAACAGAGGACGCGCCATAAGATGATACTCAAACTTCGGTACAGGCACCACAGTATCATCCAATTGTGGCAAAAAGTTGATCTTACCAGCGTCGCTAATCCATGGATCAAAAACACGACTCACCTCTACCACCTTGGCAGCAGCGGCATCCATTTGCGGGAGTTGTGTCACTGAATCCCGGGACGTTTGACTCTGCGCCTGCGCCTGCGAGCTCCACACAAAGAGTAGCACTGCACACACCAAGAAGACTCTCAGTACGAGCAAGTTACTCTTTGAATAAAAACGACGCGGCAGCATCTCAAAACGCACACAAATTCTGTTTCTCACCTAATAAATCCCCGTCCGAAGATATACATTTATCGCTAAACGAAAATAGACCACACGCTTCATTCTCCCAAATCTGAGAAACGGAACATGATGGTATCCGTAGGCAAAACTCGTTCCCGAGCTTTCTCCTCCTCTGTCAATCGTTCTAACTGCGCATTCACCTCAGAAAGTATACCATCCTCTTTGACCTGATAATTGCTAGCAATACTTTGTAAAGTGGCTCGCGCTTGGAAGAAGTCATCATGTTTACGATAGCCGTCGGCTAACAACAAAAACGCCTTAGCCAACCAGTACTGATGGGGGGTATTCCTCCGCGCGAAAGCAAAAACCTCCTCTTGCAACTTTTCCCAATCATCCTGCAACGAACGGATCTCCGCCATACGATACCTGGCCTCCGCTCCTGTGGCTGCCCCTGTATTACTACCAATCAAGGCAAAGGTATTATACGCTTGGTCATAACGTCCTGCGCGAAGCAAGGCCGATCCTAACTGATAGCGCGCAAAAAGCAACTTCTCTGGCGCAGTCCTCTCGTCAGCCAATACAGCATTTGCCGCTTCAACGATTTGATCCTGAAGATCTAAACGCACTACCATGCGCAACTTACCATAACGCGCTTCTTGTAACAGGGTCGGTTCGCTGGTGACCCTCTCCAAGGTTTGATATCCCTCCAGCGCCTGCTGATACGCCTTTCCTTGCTCGTAAATCGGACAAACCCTTGCCAACGCCTTGTCATAAAATTCGTTGGGCTGCCGCCTGAGTACAATCTCCAAATGCGGTAGGGCGGAGACAGAATCATTGACTCGCAACAGACAGTCTGCCAAGTAATAGTTTGCCGCGAGACTTCCTGCACCCTCTGGGAACTCTCGCAGATACTCTTCAAACGACATCCGTGCGCGCGTATACTGCGCCTCCATATACTGTGCCTCGGCGGTCGTATAGAAAAGGGAATCTCTCCTGCCCTGTGAAACTCGCTTGGACTGCCCAATCTCGTCCAAGTAGGAGAGATAAGGTTTTACATCCCCCTGCGCCTTATAAACCCGCTCGAGGGCAGCAAGTGCCTCATGCATGGCGGGTGTTGCAGGATAGTCATGTACCACGCGCTTCAACTGCGCTATCGCATCCTCATAAGCATCGCGTTCAT
This sequence comes from uncultured Bacteroidia bacterium, assembly GCA_963543925.1. Lineage (GTDB taxonomy): Bacteria > Bacteroidota > Bacteroidia > Bacteroidales > CAJPTX01 > Bacteroides_D. The sequence continues at coordinate 165,372 of CAUUCP010000001.1, forward strand.
AACTCACCAACCCGATTTGTAACAACGCAGAGGGCGCATTGGCACTCGACGGAAAATGATTCACAACTTCCCAATAATACTCGCTCGCAGCTGTCAAATTATCCAAAAGATGGTAGGTTTCTGCTATCTCAAAATAAGCATTGCTCCGATAGGGAGAGCCCGGATAAAGCTCTCCCATCTTTGCTAACGTTTCTATCTTTTTCTCTGGTCTGGAAACAAGTCCCAAAACACAACCCTGCTGATAGAGTGCATAATCAGCCCCGACGCCTCCCTCAGCTGCTGCTTTTTGATAATAATCAATGGCTGGCCAATACTTTCGTTGTATGTAAAGACAATCCCCTAAACGCACCAGCGCATCCGTTCGCAAACCCAACGAGTCCAAAGCCATCTTTTCTGTAAAGAGACGCAACCACGTTACAGCTTGGTCATAATCTTTCAACTTAAAATAAGTATACCCCAGATCATAAGGCACTTTGGTATACTGAGGCTGTGAGAACCCCCCGGGGGCATTGAGAAACTGTTGGTAAAATCTCGCCGCCAACGCATAACGCTCCAGACGATAACTCGTCTCTGCACGCCAATAAAGCGCCTTAGCACGCAACATGTTATCTAACTCGCTCTGCTCCAATGACTTCTCAAACAGCGAATCCGCGGCAGCGAACCTCAAATTCTGAAATAATTCGACACCACGATAATAGGCTGCACGCTGATAAGCCCTTCGCGTAGTCGCATTGGCTGTCCCTATTTTTGACAACACATCTAACGCACCTTGGTAATTCTGCGTTCCCATAAAAGCCATCCCCAGATAGGTATAAGCCTCGTCCTTGCGTTTAGAAAGAGGAAAGAGCGTTAAGTAGCGGGTAAAAGCCGAGACAGCGTCAGCGAATGGATTGTAGCGGTGTTCGTACAGCAGCTTGGCATAGTTAAACAGCGCATCCTCTTGCAGGCGTGTATCAAAGGAGAGATCCGCAGCCTGTTCCAATGCCTTTTGAGCCCTCTCCGTATCCCCAATATGCAAATAACAATCGCCCAAATGATAGTAGGTGTTCTGTGTCACGGAGTCCTGTGTGGTGGGTACAAGCTCGAGATACTCCTTTGCCTGTTCCCATCGTTCCTGCTTGTAATACACCAAACCGAGTAGATAGTTATCCTCTCGCGTTAAGCTTTTTTTCCCCAATCGCTCGGCATAGCTCGCAAGCACCTGTTGCGCAGAGTCATACTGCTCCAAACGGAAGTAAGCCTCCCCCAACATCCGCTGCATCTCTGACTGTCGATTAGAAACCAGCGAATCGAGTAAAGGACGAACATAGGTCGCCAACTCTCGGTATTGTTCCTGTTTATAGAGGATTTGTGCTATGTAGTACGGTACTAAGGGTGCAAAGGAGGGATCGGCATCTATTCGTCGAAAATGCTCTAGAGCAGTGCTATAATGTCCACGATTGTAGGATATGTGTGCGTAGTAATAAATCGCAGGAGCTTGGTAATAAGAGCTTTTCTCCTTCACCTGCGCCAATATCGGTAACGCTTCCTCAGTACGTTCTAACTGAAAAAGAGAATAAGCATGTTTGAAATCAACCTCGGCACGCTGTTCGCTATCAAATGCATTTTCGTCTATAGCTGCAAACCAACGGATAGCATCCTTAAAGCGTTTCTTGTTGTAGTACCAAGTCGCTAGTTCGAATTTAGCTTCATTGACCCGCAGTGAGGCTGAATAGTTGTCAATGAACTGCTGAAGACGAAAAGGAGCATCCCCACGTCCCAATCGCACGGCACACAGAGTCCGAAAAAACTCCGCCTCAGGAAGCAAAGCCTCAGGTTCTCCATCACGGCATTCGTGTTCCAAACACTGTGCAAAACACTCTTCCGCCGCGGAAAATCTCTCGGCACGAAATAGCGCCATCGCACGCTCATACTCTGCAAGAAGACTCGTTACACGCGGCGCAACCTGTGCCTGCACCCTCACCACTCCAGCCAAAAACATACCACAGAGCAGCGACAGTACGCACAACCAAAGCCCCATACCACCACTGCGCGTATGGGACAACCTTTTTCTCTCAAACGTTCTTGTTATACAACACATAAGTCTGGGACAAAGGTAAAAAAAAGCCTACAATTTAACACGCCCCACTGCTAGGAGACTCCCCCCCATCCTTCTACTTTTTCGTAAGGTCTTACCCATTAAATACACACCAGAAGGTGCTAGGAGATGGGTAAAAGCCCCCCCACCTAAGCTTCAACCTTGAAGAATGCTGTAACTCGATCGAGGGCATCCGCTTGATTGTTCAACTGCTCAGCACTCGTAGCCATCTCATCTGACGAAGAAGCGTTTTGCTGAATAATGTCTGAAAGCTGATGGATCGCCGAGTTAATCTGTTCAATACCACTTCGTTGCTCTTGACTAGAAACAGCAATTTCTCCCACCAGAGTCGCTGTCCTCTGCACCTCTGGTAATACGCTCAGCAGTCCATCCGCAGCCTGTTTCGAGTCGTGCAACGAGTGCTGTGAATAGGTTTGTATCTCCTTGGCAGCTACCTGACTACGCTCCGCCAATTTGCGGATTTCTGCAGCAACCACCGAAAATCCTCTCCCATACTCCCCTGCCCGTGCGGACTCGACTGCAGCATTGAGTGCCAGAATATTCGTCTGACTAGCAATCTCGGAGATAATGCCCACCTTATTCGTAATCTCCTGCACCGAAGCAACCGACTTTTGTGACCAATCGTTGACCTCCTTCAGGCGGAGTTCCATCCCCTTGGCAATCGTGCACGTTTCGCTGGCGTAGGATGCATTTTGTTCTATTGTGGAGGTCATCTGGGTCATCGCACTACTCACCTCTTCCGCATTGGCAGCTTGTGCATTCGATGCTTCCGAAACATGCTGCGAAGCAGTCGTGAGTTGAGCACTAGCCTGAGCAACGCTCCCAGACCCACTCTTCACCTCACGAATCACCTCGCGTACCCGTTGCATCATCCGATCGAGCGCTTCTCCAAATAGACGAAACTCATCGGTACGTTTCAGAAACGTGTTGGAGAGACGGATAGAAAAATCCCCCTCGGCACATTGGGTCATCAGGGCTATTCCTTGTTTGATAGCACCTACAATCTTTGCAGAAATGATCTGTGAAAGAGTTATTGAAAAAACCACGACCACCACAAGAATTACAATCAACGAGAAACGAATACTTTCATGTTCTGCGATAGACTGGGCTGTAATATTCTGTGCAATAGCGTCAAAATCGATATTCAAAGCGTTAATATTATTCACAATCCCAGCCTTGAGCCCCATAAACTCCACGGCGTGCTCGTAAAACTCCTCCGCGACCTCCGCCTCTTCATTCAAAAGTTGCGAAAGCTCAGGACTTTTGGTGCGAGTGACCATATCTCTTAGCAAGGAAAAAGCCCCCTGCAGCGCCTCCAGACTGTCATTGGCTCGGAACAACTGATAGAGCCCACGAACCCTAGCAATATCGGTGGCAAAATGCGCCTCAATCATCCCCATATTGTCCATTTGAGCCAATATTTTGGAAAGAAGGACGGAGATATTGTCAATGTAAGAGGTTTCAAGATCTATCAATTCTGGGAAATCATTTTTAAGATCTTTAATATCTTTAAGTTGTTTTTCCGCACTTTCTAGCCCCACGAACGTAGCAGTATCGTTAATCTGCTGCGCGTATTCCTTTGCGACATCGATGTTCTCCTGAGTAAAATCGATACACTCGGCAAAGTCGTTAAAATCTGTCGTTCGTTTGTAACGAATAAACGCGTTCGCGTAATATTTTGCCTCTGCAAGGTTGTAACTCGCACTATTGGTCAAGTCTAGGAGCTGCGTGAGATTTTGAGCGCGTCGGGTCTTGTAGAGTTCGAAAAATCCGAACACTAGTACAGCGAAGATGATACCTCCGAAAATCACATTGAGTCGTGCACGCGTAGAGAAGTTTCTCATAAGAACTGGGTGTATTGGCTCTCGTTCAGTTTAGTAACAAAGTTAGATAAAATTTGTTCAGCAACAAGAACTACGCCACAAGCCCCCCCCCTATCCGAAATATCCAATACTGTTCTAAAAAAGTGTGTAAGCATCACTGCAACGGATAAGAAATGGGCAGCCTATGACGCTTTATATATTCCTAAATTCCTTATCCCCAAACAAGGCATGTTCGGAGTACACCAATGCTACACCGACGCTACACGCGCTCTACACGTACTCTACACCGACTAAATTAGGTAAAATTACCTACTCCAAAATAGCTCATATTCTATACGTATTTCTCTATTCCGTCACACTATTATTTAGCTTATCGTACAAAAATAGAGCTTTAGAATTTCATAAAGTGGCAGTGTACACTATGCGTATAAAAAACAGTGGTAGCTCTGAAGATGGGTAGCTTCTTTACACACTGTATCAAGTATTTTCCTCCCACTACTGTACTAAACCGCATTTTTCATTACATTTGCCGCCTGAAATGCTCCTTAGAAAAAGTGTCCATGGCATATTACGACTTTACTGCGATCGAGAAAAAGTGGCAACAACGGTGGCTAGACCAGCACACCGATAAGGCGTCCCTTGCGAAGGATAAGCCGAAATTCTACGTGCTGGACATGTTTCCTTACCCCTCGGGCGCAGGATTGCACGTAGGGCATCCGCTGGGCTACATTGCCTCAGACATTTATAGCCGTTACATGCGGCTGCGGGGGTACAATGTGCTACACCCCATGGGCTACGACGCTTTCGGACTTCCAGCAGAGCAGTACGCCATCCAGACGGGACAACACCCCGCCATAACGACCGAGCAAAACGTAGCCCGTTACCGAGCACAGCTACAGATGATCGGGCTGAGCTATGACTGGGATCGTGAGTTCCGCACCTCAGATCCTGAGTACTATCATTGGACACAATGGGTCTTTCTCCAACTTTTCCACCACTACTACGACACGCAACAAGACAAGGCACGTCCCATCAGCGAGCTCGAGCACTATTTTTCGGCACACGGGAGTAAAGGACATACTGGATTTACGGACAAGCAGTTCGATTTTACGGCAGCCGAGTGGAATCTTTTTTCGCATGCCCAACGCGAACAAATCTTGCAACAGTTTCGTCTTGCTTTTCAAGACGAGATGATGGTCAACTGGTGCGAGGCGCTAGGAACCGTACTTGCCAATGATGAGGTGAAGGAGGGGCTCTCTGTGCGCGGAGGGCATCCTGTGGTACAAAAACAGATGAAGCAGTGGTGTTTACGCATCACTGCCTATGCACAGCGCCTGCTGGAGGGGCTGGATCGTCTGGAATGGAGCGATTCGCTGAAACAGATGCAGCGCAACTGGATCGGACGTTCCGAAGGGGCGCGTGTCTGGTTTCCAGTAGCCGATGATCCGCGTAAGATTGAGGTCTTTACGACACGTCCCGACACTATCTACGGGGTATCCTTTCTTGTGCTAGCCCCCGAACACGACTTGGTGCGCACACTGACCACCCCCGCTCAGCAACATGCTGTAGATGAATACCTAGAGCGCGTATCTCGCCGCACAGAACGTGAACGTCTCATGGAGACCAAACGCTGTACGGGGGTGTTTACGGGGACTTATGCGACGCATCCGCTCACAGGGGCGCGTTTGCCGATCTGGGTAGCAGACTATGTTCTAGGTGGATATGGTACAGGTGCTATCATGGCGGTACCTGCCCATGACAGTCGCGATTTTACGTTTGCACGTACCTTCTCCCTGCCGATAGTGCAGGTGGTAGCGGAGGATGCTTCCCTTCTTTCAGATCCCGCAACCTGGGAAAGTGCTTTCGAAGCCAAAAGTGGGGTGGCTGTGAATAGTCCTGAACTTGATGGGCTTCCTACGCAAGCAGCCATTTCTCGTATGGGAGAAATCTTGGAAGAAAAAGGATGTGGCGTGCGATTTGTAAACTACCGCTTGCGAGACGCCATCTTCAGTCGTCAACGTTACTGGGGAGAGCCGATCCCTATCTACTACAAAGAGGGGGTCCCCTGCCCCCTCAAGGAGGAAGATTTACCCCTGCGTCTGCCAGAGGTAGAAAGTTTCCTTCCCACGGCAAATGGAGAACCTCCGTTGGCGCGCGCAAAAAATTGGGTAACGAAGGAAGGGTATCCCCTTGAAACGTCGACCATGCCTGGGTTCGCAGGCTCTTCTGCCTATTATTTACGTTTCATGGATCCTCAGAATGCCACCACCTTAGTCGACCCAAAAGTGGCAGCGTATTGGAATCAGGTAGACCTCTACATCGGTGGCACAGAGCATGCGACAGGACATCTCCTTTACGCTCGTTTTTGGGATAAATTCCTCTACGACCTAGGGTGTATTGGTCATGACGAACCCTTTAAGCACCTTGTCAATCAGGGGATGATCCTCGGGCGTTCAAATTTTGTGTATCGCGTCAAGGGGACGAACAAGTTCGTTTCTGCAGGACTGAAAGATAAGTACGAAACGACTGAGATTCACGTGGATGTGAATCTAGTGCGCAACGATATTCTAGACCTAGAGGCTTACTTCCGAGCAGCGCACGACGTAGACAATGCCGAGTTCGAGCTCGAAGGAGGCGAATACCACTGTGGTTGGGCGATAGAAAAGATGAGCAAATCGTTCTACAATGTCGTGAACCCAGATGATATCATCAAAGATTACGGTGCAGATACGCTTCGTATGTATGAGATGTTTCTTGGTCCTCTAGAACAGTCGAAACCGTGGGATACCAACGGGATCGATGGAGTGTCCAAATTCCTGCGTCGTTTTTGGAACTATTGTACAAGTAGTCCACTTCTATCAGAAGCGCCTTCGCGGAAGGAATTGCGGATACTTCACAACACGATCAAGCAAATCACCGAGGGGATCGAAACGCTGAGTTTCAACGTGTGTGTGTCGCGTTTTATGATCACGCTCAACGAATTGATGGAGTTGGGAGCGCCTAAGCGAGATATCGTGCGTCCGTTGCTCATTCTTTTATCTCCTTTTGCCCCCCACATAACTTCTGAACTTTGGGAAGAGTTGGGATTGGAAGGTACGGTGCTTGCAGCTTCGTGGATGCCTTTTGATGAGACTCTTCTGGAGGAGGAGACTTTTTCGTGTCCCGTTTCTTTCAATGGGAAGGTACGTTTTACGCTCACCCTTTCCCGTGCCTTGAGCGCAGCCGAGGTGGAGAAAACGGTACTAGAAGCCACCGAGTCACAACGTTATCTTGAGGGAAAAACGGTACGTAAAGTGGTCGTAGTCCCCCATAAGATAGTCAATATTGTATTAGGTTAATCACAACAACATCGTTTTACAACTATGTTTTACGAGCCAAAGGGCACGGTAGCGAAACAGATTCGCGACTATATTCTCATCACTTTTGGACTGATAGTCTACACTCTTGGGTGGAGTGCTTTTCTGATCCCCATGAAGATCACGGGGGGAGGCGCCACGGGGGTCGGGAATTTGGTGTACATGTTCACGGGCTTTCCTGTTGGGTATACCTTCCTGATCTTCAATGCCTTGTTAATCGGTATTGCTGCGAAAGTGGTGGGTGTCAATTTTGGTATCAAGACGATTTACGCCGTGATAGGGGCTTCCCTCCTGTTGGTCATAGAGCAAAGCTTCATCAAAGGTTGTCTTTTACCCAATGACAAGCTTCTTGCGACGATCATCGGTGGCGCGCTGTCGGGGACGGGGATTGGCATCGCATTCAGTGCTGGGGGCTCTACGGGGGGCACGGATATCGTGGCGATGTTGGTGACAAAGTATCGGAATGTGAGTCCCGGCAAGGTGATTTTGGCAGCGGATGCGGTGATAGTCAGTTCCGCATTCTTTGTCCTCCATGACCTCACTTTTGTAGAGCGTATCGAGGCTATTGTGTATGGTTACATCACCATGTTTATGACCTCTTTTATGGTGGATACCTACCTGAATGGAATTCGTCAATCGATGCAGGTACTCATCCTTTCCTCTAAACACGAAGAGATAGCAGAGCGGATCACGAAAGATTTACACCGTGGCTGTACCTTGCTCAATGGGGTCGGCGGTTATAGCAAAGAGGAGACGAAGGTGATTTTGGTCGTGATTCGTCGACCAGAACAGAGTTCACTGCTTCACCTAGTACGGAATATAGACCCCAATGCCTTTCTTTCTGTAGGGAATGTGATGGGGGTCTATGGCAATGGATTTGATAGGATAAAATAGCGCCACGCATCCCTTTTTAGAGAGATATCATGGATCAGACGCCTTCGCTTAGTATCATAGTACCTGCGTACAATGTAGAACGTTTTTTAGACAAATGTCTAGCGTCGATTTGTGCACAGACCTATCGAGATTTTGAGGTAATACTCATCAACGACGGAGCGACCGATAGGACACCTGAAATCTGTAAGACGTGGGCAGAGAAAGATTCGCGGATTCGCTTAATCAATCAGGAAAATCAGGGGCTTGCGGTAGTTCGGAATGTGGGTCTAGAGCACTCCCGAGCCCCCTATATACTGTTCATAGACAGTGACGACTTTATCGAACCTAACAGTCTAGAGGAACTTTTTCGCTGCAAGGAAAAGTATGGAGCAGACATAGTTATTGGAAATTATGTCTATGAAGATACAGAAGGAAATGCATTGCCAGAGACCAAGCGTGTAGATCTGGAGGATGGGCTAATGAATGCACATGATGCCTTGCGTTTCATTTTATATGATCGACAACTGAAAAGTTTCGCTTGGATGCGTATTTTCGATAAAACACTTTTCGAAGGTGTAACATTCCCAGCAGGAGCTCTACTCGAAGATTACCAAACCATCTATAAAGTAATCGCACGTTCGAAAAATGGAGTAGCCTTTCTATCCAAACCCCTATACCATTATATACAACAAGGGGGAAGTATACTCAACAATAATAAGACGCGTTTTCGAGCCCATACCACGTGGATTCACGCCATGGTAGATCGTTGTGACTATGCCCTGCAAAGCCCACTGCTGACCAAGAAAGAAAAGTACATTTTCTGGACCACCATCGTAAAGAAGCTATTGCACGAATGGAAAAATGACAAGACACTCGTAAGAGCCTTGAAGCGCGCACGGGAAACGGGGGAGCTCTATGTAACCTATCAGGGGTATCAGGAAGATGCGCGTGCCGCGTTGGTACACCTCTATGGTCTGGAACCCACGCCTTGGCGTTATCACTGGATTCGCTGGGGCTTCTTCTTCAAGCGGGCTTTCGTTAGAGTCTTTTATCGCTAAAGGAGCTGGATATAGAGTACGTCGCATAATATAGAGCAGCGATATTTTCGGACATAGAGATAGGTTGGTTTTCAAGATTTACCTTGATAATCAACCTATTGAAGTTTCGTAAGAATGATGTATACAGCTCGTGACAAAGAAAAATCGTTAAATAGGGAAGTGCGCTAGGAGCTCTTGTTATAAAACCTTTGTATCTTTGTATGGTTTTTTCGTCTTTAGGAACTGGGTTCATGCTGGGCGCGATCTAGTATGAAGCCGTTTTTTTTATGTTCCATTGGTGCTGAGTTGTGTAATAACAAAGTTACTATGTCGGATTTTATTTATCTCACCCCAGAGGGGCTCGCAAAATTGGAAGCCGAGCTCTCTCACCTGAAGTCTGTCGAACGTCCTGCCATCATCCAAGCCATTGCAGAGGCGCGCGACAAGGGCGACTTGTCCGAAAATGCTGAATATGACGCTGCCAAGGAAGCACAAGTTTTTCTAGAGAATCAGATATCCAAACTTGAGCAAACACTCTCCCGGGCGCGTCTCCTAGATACCTCCAAACTGGATCTCTCCAAGGTGCAGCTACATTGTCGTGTAAAACTCAAAAATCACACCACGGGAAAGGATATGGAGTTTAAGTTGGTGTCGCAAAGCGAGGCTGACCTCCGCGAAAAGAAACTCGCGGTAGAGACCCCGATAGCCAGTGCCCTACTCGGACATAAAGTGGGAGAAGTGGTAAAGGTAAATGTACCGAGTGGGATTCAAGAGATTGAGATTCTAGAAATTGGGCTCTAACGCTTACAAGTCATGCCATCGATTTTTACACAGATCATTCGCGGAGAGATACCGTGCTACGAGCTTGCTCGTGACGAACATTTTATCTCGTTTCTGGACATCAGCCCTATCCAACGTGGGCATGCACTGGTAGTTCCCATCCAAGAGGTAGATTACATTTTCGATCTGCCGCAGGACATTCTCACCAGCATGCTTCCTTTCGCCAAACGAGTAGCACGTGCTATAGAGGCGGTCGTTCCCTGCAAACGCATCGGGTTGGCAGTCGTGGGTATAGAAGTACCTCATGCCCATATGCATCTGGTACCTCTTCAGGAGGTAGGAAGTCTAGATTTCGGGCTACCGCGTCTCTCACTCTCAGCCACAGAATACCAAGAGCTCGCGACAGCCATACGAGCTAAAATCGTCTAATCCCCTAACCTTTTCGAGAGAAAAGGAGCTAAAAAGAATTCCGAAAGCGAAACTCTTGGATATTTTCTTATCTCCTTTCTGTTTGTATAACAGTGGCTTAGAGAGTTCGGAAGAAAAAGTTGCACGAAAGATTTGGATGTTCCAAAAAAAGGACATACCTTTGTACTGTCGTTAGGGAAGAGGGTTGGTTAGGGTCTAGATAAAAGGAACGACAGTAACGCGGAAATAGCTCAGTTGGTAGAGCACAACCTTGCCAAGGTTGGGGTCGCGAGTTCGAGTCTCGTTTTCCGCTCTAGGAAGGTGTCGGTCTCCGATGCCTTCTTTTTTTAGCTTACGTGTATGGTAGTGTTTGTGGTTGCCCGGGTGGTGGAATAGGTAGACACGCAGGACTTAAAATCCTGTGGCTGATGAAGCCGTACCGGTTCGATTCCGGTTCCGGGCACTCAATACCCCTTAATTTTTATCCCATTCTTCTGTTCGTAAAATCCCCCCTCATGAAAAGATGGGGCGTACACAAGACTTTGCGTGTGCAACATACCAGAGAGGAGAGCAACTCCTCTCCCCTTTATCCCCACCTCTTTCACAAAATTTCCCTTCGTAAGACAAGGTGTGTAGTGTGCTCTCCCACTCTGTTCCGTTTACAGAAAAGGTGCTATATTGCAGTGATTTTGTTCACCTAATACACCTTGAACATGCTGACACTCTTCGTCTTAACTATCCTCCTCTTGGGACTTTGCTTTCTTGCGCTGGGCGTAAAGATCTTTTTTCACAAGAGTCATAGATTTCCTGAGACCTCGGCAGGTCACTCCCCTTCTATGCGTAAGTATGGCATTACTTGTCCACATGCCGAAGCGTCGAATGGCTGCACGGATCAGCGCGGATGTAATGGTTGTTAGAATCAGATTCTCCTAAACCTTGCACTACACAAAAGTAAGTGACAACCACGTCGGCAAATGGCAACAAGGAGTACGTTGGACACCGAATTCGTAAATAATCGCCCTGTTTTGGACGACCAGATCGTGCATGAAGCTTTGCGTCACGAAGCTTCTGAGAAATTACGGGCTTTCAATGCACGCCTGATGCCTACGGTAGATCCAGCGACCTTGTTAGGGGTCAAAATCCCGACCATCCGCCAGTTAGCAAAACGTTTTCTTGACGAATACGAGGTGCGCCCCTATCTTTCTCAACTTCCGCACTCCTATTGGGAAGAGTTAATTCTCCATGGCATGCTCCTTGGGGTGTATAAAAGTTACGAAGAGCTCTTCCCCCATCTAGAGACCTTCCTCGGTTATATAGCCGATTGGGCGGTGTGCGACACCTTGGATCTCAAAGTGTTGGGAAAGAATCTGCAGATATTATTGCCTCAGTGTGCTCGTTGGTTGGAGGACGAACGGGAATTTGTGGTGCGTTTCGCTATTATCTCCCTAATGCAGTATGCCTTGCGCAAACACTTTGATCCTAGAGTACTAGACTGGGTATCAGGAGTTCGTCGTCCCGAATATTATATCCAAATGGCACAGGCCTGGTTCTTTGCAGAGGGGGTCATCTTGCACCCCGACGAAGTGCTTCCGTATTTGACCCCAGAGCGTCTTTTGCCAGAGGTATTGAACAAAGCCTTACAGAAAGCGTGCGAGAGTCGGCGTCCTACGGAGGAACAGAAGAAACGTTTTCGCGCTATGAAGGTCTCCATTTCTCACTAGCGCTCGTTGTTATCTATCATGTGGGCTATTTTTCATAAAGAGCTGACGCTCTATTTTTCAACGCTTACGGGCTATATTAGTGGAGGGCTGTTTCTTCTTCTTAGCGGATTAACACTCTGGTTATTACCTGGTTGGGGAAACCTATTTGAGACTAATACCGCCTCTTTAGCTCCCCTCTTCTCTCTTGCCCCTTGGCTTTTTTTAATCCTAGTCCCCGCCGTTACGATGCGGATGTTCGCAGAAGAGCGACGAGAGGGAACTTTAGAGCTCCTGCTTTCACGCCCAGTCCCCTTGTGGAGTGTGGTCTTAGGTAAATATTTTGCCAGTGTTGCGCTTGTATTTCTTATTCTTTTACCCACGCTTATTTTTCCATTTTTCGTGCATAAATATCTTGCAGCAGCCTCCAGTATTGATTTTGGGGCTATGTGGGGTTCTTATTTCGGGCTTCTCCTACTGGGGGCGGTCTATGCAGCAGTGGGGCTTTTTGCGTCGACACTGACCTCCAATGGCGTCGTCTCGTTCCTATTAGCCGTTGTGGGATGCGTATTGCTTTATGTAGGACTTGGAGAATTAGGACTCCTTTTTTCAGGAGATATGCGTTATTTTCTAAGTGAACTCGGAATAGAAGAACACTACCGATCAATTCGTCGCGGGGTAGTAGATTCTCGCGATCTGCTTTATTTTCTTTCCGTAATCTTTCTCTTTTTATATGCCGCCGTACGGGGGCTAAGGCGCAAAGGATGAAGCTTCTAGAGTATCTATCACGAACCCGTTCGCCGCAACGCCTACGTTTTCTCAAGGGAGGGGCGTTGTGGGTGTGGGTGATCCTTTCCCTGTTCTTGATAAACTACATCGGCAATACGCTCTATTTTCGTTGGGATTTGACCGCCGATCGCCGCTATACCCTCTCGGCAGTAACGGACAAGGCTCTTGAGAAAATTGATGGAAAGATCTACATACGAACGTTTCTCGGAGGAGATCTCCCACTTGATTTTCTTCGTCTGCGTAATGGGCTGACAGAAACGTTGGAGGAGTATACTGTTCGCAGTGGTCATCGGATCGAATTCCTTCATGAAGATCCCACAACGATTTCGAACAAGGAGGAGGAGATTCGTGCCTATCAACGAGAACTCATCGATCAGGGTATCGAGGCGCTTACCGTGCAGGAACGAACGGCTGCAGGAGCACAAAGCGAACAAATTGTATTTCCTGGCTTATGTCTTTCCTATGCAGGACGTACGGTTTACGTGAACCTTTTGCGAAGGGACGTATCACTTTCCAATGAACAGAATGTCACTCTGGCGCTTCAACGCTTGGAATACTCGCTTACGGCTGCGCTTTATAGACTCCTCGAAGAAAAGAAACCCTTGATAGGTTTCACAACCTCGCACGGAGAGTTACCACCAGCACGAACAGCTGATTGGGAACGGGAGCTGCAGCATCATTTCCGAATCCAGAGGTTCGATTCTTTGTCCAGCGTCGGAATGCTAGACTCGTGCCAGTTTGTCGTTGTCGCCAATCCCACGCAACCTTTTACAGAATTGGAGAAATTAGTGCTCGATCAATACTTGCTGCATGGGGGCGGGCTTATGCTTTTCATCAATCCTGTCTCAACAAGTCTGGATAGCCTGCAAGAGTACGGACGCACCTTTGCGATAGCTCGAGATTTGAACCTCGACGACTGGCTTTTTCGGTATGGTGTACGTCTCTCGACACGTCTATTACAAGACGCACAATGTGCACCTGTTCCTGTAAATATGGCAGCAGCGGGAGAAGGCGCACGTTTCACACCTTTGCCATGGGTTTATTATCCATTGCTCACCCCACAATCCTACACACTTCTTTCCAAGAACGTCCCGTTCGTTTATTCACACTTTCCCGTTGCAATAGAGTTGACTCAAGCCAAGGATAGTCTGTTCAAGTTACCCTTCCTTACCTCCTCGCCTTATGCACGTTTAGTTTCAACTCCTCGGGTCATAGAACTCGCAGAAATAAAGGAAGATCCTCAAGCACGTCCCATGCCCCTCGCGGACATCCCCGTGGGGGTACTCATAGAGGGCGAATTTCCTTCGGTCTTTGCGCACCGCCCACTGCGCAGTATAGCGCGTGGTCAGCACTTCGATTTTCTCGCAAAAGGACGTTACGCACGCCTCGTACTCTTTAGTGACGGGACGTTATGTGCCAACGAAGTGGTCTATCAGCGAGGAAGGGAAAGGATTCTCCCATTAGGCTTTGACAAGTATACGCAACAAACCTTTGGGAATAAAGAGCTTTTGGGCAATATTGCACTTTATCTCGGAGGAAAAGACGAGTTATTACTTCTGCGTGGACGAGAGTACCTCGCGCAGTTATTAGATGCTCGTCTGATGATTCGAGATAGGACACAGCTCCTTCTTTTCAACCTTTTTTTGCCACTCATTGTATTGTTCTCCTTGGGCGCACTATGGTGGCTAGTTCGTTGGCGTATTGCGCGTTAACCCCCGATAGGAGGAACATTTGAGAAATGTTTCATTAGTAACGCTACGTTTTGAGACAAAGGAGTAAGTGTGTTTCCTCTCCAATTGCCTTTAAGGTGCTCTGATCAGCTCTCAGATGCAACTTTTAGAGTATTATCTAAGGAGAGTAGCTGTATGTGTAGTGCAAAATAGGGTTGCCCAATCATTAGCGCCAACATTTCATAACTCATAGTGTCGTCTCATAACCAATCACTTATAGATTTTTCTTAAAAACGCGCAGTGTGGTGTATCTTCTTTCCCAGAAAGATTATTATCTTTGCTGTTGCAAAACGGAAAGAAGGCGTACATCGAGTGATATTTACGTAACTAAGCATTTGCAGACGTGAATACTTCATTTTCTGAAACCGAAAACGTAACTCTCATTGAAGAATTACGTAATGGGAATGTAGATGCTGCTGAGCGTCTCTTCTCCAAGTATCAATCTCGCCTCTATCTTTACATCTTCGCTTCAGTGAAAGATGATGTGATAGCTCACGATCTTTTACAGGATGCCATGATGAAAGCTTTTTTATCCATCAAACGAGGGCAATACCACGAAGACGGACGTTTCGAGCCGTGGCTCATCCGTATCGCTCGCAATGTTTTGATGGATCACTATCGTGATAGGAAACGCTTTCATCAGGTTCATTCCGATCGCGAGGTATCTATGTTGCCCGACACGTTGGCATCGTCTACCATGCCAGATTTGGGGATTATCTCTTCGCAGGAACGTTCACAGGTGAGGAATCTCATCCAAGAACTCCCAGAGTCTCAAAAAGAAGTGGTCATCCTACGGCATTTCCTCGGACTCACCTTCCAAGAGATAGCCATACACACAGGTGTAAGCATCAATACGGCACTCGGAAGGATGCGATATGCGCTGATAAATCTACGAAAAATAGCCTCCGAACAACACATCTTAGACTGTTACAGAGCATAACCTGCCTTCTGTAGGTTGCCCCGTTAAGGTTGTAGATCTTATCAGGGCGGCGTCTTGAACTTTTTTCTAGAAAAAGAGGTGGTGTAGTTGTGTTTATTTTATGATTTTTTCTTACCTTTGTTTACCCCATCAAGAGGAGGCATTCTGAAGAAAACTTACATAAACGTATCAGGACAATGGATAAAGTTCGGGTGGCAATCAATGGTTACGGTCGCATCGGTCGTATGGTTTTCCGTGCCATACACGAAAGGGAAGGCATAGAAGTGGTAGCTATCAATGGTTTGATGGACGGAGCATCGATGGCTTACCTCACCCGTTATGACTCAACACAGGGACGTTTTCCGGGAAAAGTAGAGTTTGATGGCAAGAATCTTATCGTCGACGGGCGCACTATCCATCTCTCACAAGAGAGCGATCCTCGGAATATCAATTGGAGTGGAGCAGAGCCCGAGGTCGTAGTTGAGTCAAGTGGTGTCTTCCGACGTAAAACAAGCCCTACAGGAGGATATGGAGATCACCTACGCGGTTCTGTGAAAAAGGTAGTGCTCACCGCACCAGCAAAAGACGCCATCGATCGTATGGTCGTTTTAGGAGTGAATGATGATGTCATAAAACCCGAAGATCAATTCGTCTCCAATGCAAGTTGCACGACCAACTGTCTCGCACCGATGGTGAAGGTTTTGCACGAGAACTTTGGAGTTGAACGCGGTTTCATGACAACTGTACACTCCTACACCAATGATCAGCGCATTCTAGATAGAATGCACGAGGATCTTCGTCGTTCCCGTGCCGCCGCTGTCTCTCAGATCCCAACAACAACGGGAGCCGCAAAGGCAATGGGTATAATTATGCCCGAGTTAAAGGGACTATTAGATGGAGTCTCTATCCGTGTACCAACCCCCACTGGCTCTTCCGTAGACTTCGTTTGCAATATAAAGAAAACGGCAACTATCGAAGAAATCAATGCTTTGATGAAGGCAGAAGCTGAAAAGGAGTCTATGCGTGATATATTTTCTTACACAGAAGATCCCATCGTTTCTGCGGATATCATTCACGACATGCACAGCACAATTTTCGATGCTTTGAGTACGAAAGTGATTGGCAACATGGTCAAGGTCTTAGGGTGGTACGACAATGAATGGGGCTATTCATGCCGCGTAGCAGACCTCTGTAAAAAGGTCGTCTTAATGAGCCGTTAATCGATTCATTGTCGCAGTATTTTTGCGGAGCATTTTCTAGATTATCTCGCTTCCCGTCATCTCTATTGGGTTCTGTTGAACCTGAGGCATGACGGGAAGCTCTTTTATAACGAATTCACTCCCCGTAAATATATCACAAAGCGACAGAAGAAGAGATTATTACACGATAAACACCGTTTATATCAATGATTTTTAGTAACTTAGTAGCATAATTAAAGGCATTAAGATGATGGCAAAGTCTACGAAAGAAATAGGATTTGTGGAGATATGCACACAGAAAAGACGAGAGAAACTCGCGCATCACTTCCTTTATAAAATTAACAAGAGCGTCAATTGGGATAAGCTCCGCGAAATTATCACCAGACGCTACAAAGAGAATAAAGATACCACCGAAAATTCCACCTACGACCCCATCATGCTATTCAAGATCCTACTCTTGGAACAGTGGTATCATCTGAGTGATGATCAAGCCGAGACGTGCATCAACGACTCTTTCTTATTCAGTACTTTCATAGAGCTTGATTTAAGCGCTCTTGCTCCTGATCATAGCACAATTTGTCGTTTCCGAAACGAGCTCATCCAGTTAAGGCTTTGGGACGAACTCCTCGATGCCTTAAATAGACAGCTCGCAGAGCATGGCATGCGAATCAAAGGAGGAGAATGGGTCGATGCTACGATTGTTAATTCACCGCGTAAACCCCATTGTCCCAAAGTTTTAGAAATAGCAGACGATCGAGAAGACGAACGCTCGGAGACGCAAAAGTAACAAGAGAGTGACTATTATCAACAGCTTCGTTACACCGATTCTGGACTCTTTCATGAAGCACGCTTCGTGAAAGAGGGAAATAAGCATTCAAAATGCAGGGCATTGTGCAAACTTGGATAACGCTTTGGAGTTTAATAAACGGCTGATGAGCTTTCTTCGACTGAAAAATTCTGGAAACTAAATGGACAAAGAAAACTTTCCCGAGTAGTATCTACAAGCTCAGCCGAGTAATCAGCAAAAAGATACCGAGCAATCTCGCCATCGCTCGGTATCTTTTTGCTGATTACTCGGCATCTTTTAGCAATAAATCAAGTACATTTGCGTTATTGGTTCAAGAAATCTCTCCCGTGAGCGAAATCCTCCGACTCCGGAAGAGCAAACAAAGGAGGAAACACTATTGAATTATGGCAAATAAACCATTGCAATTCGTTCTTATGGAACGCAAGATGAATGTCGGTCCTCAGGCAGGAAAGACGGTACAAGTTGCCCATCCTACGGGCAGACATCGTGTAGACTTCCGCAGTTTCTGCGAACGTGTGGCAAAGTCCACCACATTTAACCGTCAAGAAGTGGAAGCTGTATTGAACTACGCCACTGAAGTTGCACGTGATATTGTAGCAAACGGCGATATTGTGGAGTTCGGAGATTTGGGTACACTGAGTCCATCGTTCAAAAGTAAGATAGTGCCACAAGGCTAACGACTGGTTTTTCAACGCGCAGAAGCACGTCGAAAAACCAGTCGTTAGCCTCTCTCCCTCACGCAAATATTTTACTCTTACCGATGTGACTTACGAACAGATTGTAGCTAAACCCAAGAAAGGCTCAACAAAGCCTACTCCACAACCTAATAAAGATGGTGGTTCAAGTGGCGATGAAGGACTTTAATTATTCTGTTTTTCTCAGTTTCAGAACAATAAAAATAGGAATAATGGCAGTATATTGCATCTCATACAACTTAAAAAGTGATAATTATGAATCTCTTATAGAAGCTATAAGAGCCTACGGATGTTGGTGGCATCAATCCAAATCCACTTGGTTTATCGAATCTTCTCAAGAGACAAAAGAAATTCTTGAAAATCTAAATAGCCATTTAGATTCTGGGGATAAAATAATTGTAATACAAGTGTGCAAAAACTGGTGGGCAGCTGGGCATACAGATGAGGAGTATCAATGGATGAAAGGACGGAATTTTTGATTATGGATACACAAGTTATTCTGAATATTACAACTATTACCATTTCCACAATTTTGTCCGTTGGTTCTATTATTTTGTCTATCTGGTTTTACAGGGAAAGTAACAAACAGAATAAAGAGACATCTCTATTGCAAACGGAGATAAGAAATGCGATTGAAAAATTAGAACAATTATATAACAGGACTTATACAGATACATTTGGTGCACTAAAAACCCAACTGGATGCTATGCAAAAGCATATATTTACTTCATCCGTTGGCGATACAGCGACAAGAGAACCGAATAATCTTCGTTTTTCTGTACTTGGGTGTATAACAGAAAGGAAAAATTTGACTCTCAAAGAACTTTGTACACAAGTTACAGGATTTAAAGAAACTGAAATTCAAGATATTGTTTATTGCTTTCATCGAGAGGGACTTATTTCTTTTGATGGAAATATAATTACTTACACTAAAACAATTAATCAAAATATAGAGGGGCAAGGGTAAAGTTCCTGCAATACAACATTTTAAAGACGATTTTGGGGGCATAAAAATATCAATATTGGTAAAGTTATAAACAGTCTTTTCTTGTTCTCTTTTATTGTATCAGCATGTCCATATCCCTTGCAATCTTTTGGTCAGTGATTTGAGCGTAGATTTGCGTACTGGCAATGGATGAATGCCCCATCATTCTGGCAATGCTTTCCATCGGAATACCTGCCTCTAAATTCATTGTCCCGAAACTGTGGCGACCGACGTGGTAGGTCAGTGGAGTGCGAATGCCACAAGCCAAGCCTACGGCTTTAAGGTGGGTAAGCAGCTTTCCTTTGCTCATCGTATCGGGAAATATCTTGTAATCTCCTCTGCTCTTCTCCTTCGTGTAAAGGGCGAGTATCTGCTCCGCTATCGGATGCAACGGTATCAGACACTCAGCTTCCGTTTTCTGTCTTGCCTTGCGGATATACCGCTTCCCTTCGCTGTTCGTTTCGATTTGCGAAGCTCGAAGGCTCTGCAAGTCGGCAAATGCCAAACCCGTAAAACGGAGAAAAGAAACATCCTTCGGCTTAGTTCTGCTCCTTCATCCTGCAACGGGAATGCCAAGAACTTTGCCACATCACCCTTGCTCAGGAAACGAGGTTTGCGTTCTAAAGTTTCGTACTTCGCCTCTTCAAACGGATTGAAGCGTATTGTACCCTGACTGACGGCTCGATACATCAATCGACTCAACCAACACAAATGTCTGTTTATCGTTGCAGGGGCATAGCCTTCCTTCTTCAAATGGAAACGGTAATCATCAAAGAAATCTATCGTGAGAGTCGTTAAGGGAATATCCTCCTCGCCACGACTTCGCACAAAAGCGTTAAGTTGTCTGTCGGAACACCGATTGTTGCTATACGTACCTTCACTCTTGTTTTCTCGTTGGGCTTTGAATTCTTCCGTACTAAGAGCAAGAAGGGTTGTCGGAGTTCTCCCGATGCCTTGCAGGTAGTTCTTCAGAAGTTCGGCACCACTACTCCATATTTGTAGAGCAAAGTGTTGTACCCCTGTTCGATTTCTTCCCGAAAGGTTTGTAGGCGTTGGTTGGTCTTCTTGTCGGGATTATTGCACGGTAGACACCATTTATGTCAATGATTTTTAGTAACTTAGCGCTATAATTAAAGGCGCTAAGATGAAGGCAAAGTCAGCGAAAGAAATAGGATTTGTGGAAATATGCACACAAAAAAGACGAGAGAAACTCGCGCACCACTTCCTTTATAAAATAGACAAGAGCGTCGATTGGGGTAAGCTCCGAAAAACGATCACCAAACGCTACAAAAAGAAGCTGGATTCAACCGACAAATGCAACAATTCCGTCCGTGGTATTAAACATCCTAAATTGAGATCCCAAAGTTAAGCAAAGCATACTCTTTCGGCGTCAAATAACCAAGCGATTTCCGAGGGCGATTGTTTAACAGCTCTTGAATTTGACGTACTGCATCTTCCGTCAGGTCTTCAAAAGAACTTCCCTTGCGCGCATACTGCCGAATGAGACCATTCATATTTTCGTTGGCACCGCGCTCCCATGAGTGATACGGATGAGCAAAAAAAATCGGAATTCCCAAGGCTTCTGTGATTGTTTTGTGCTGAGCAAATTCTTTCCCATTGTCCACTGTAATCGTTTTTAGCTTGTCCTTTAGATAGCTTAAGCCTTCGATTGCTGTTCTGCTAAGAATATGACTATCACGACTTTTGAGTAGAAAAATCCAACATAGCTTCGTTACACGATCATTGATCGTAAGCAACGCCCCCTTGTGATTTCTCCCGATAACGGTATCCATTTCAAGGTCTCCAAAACGTAGTTTTTCGTCGACGATCTTAGGACGTTGATCTATACTAACCTGATCTCGGAGGATGCCGCGCAAATCTTTCGCGGCGCCTCGTTTTCGATATCGCCTTCCATGGCGTCGTAGATACGTGTACAGGTTTCCATTCTGTCTTTTGTCCGCCCAGATGTACTG
>CAUUCP010000002.1:0-93288 GCA_963543925.1 uncultured Bacteroidia bacterium
ATTCAACACCAAGTTACTAAAAGTGGAGCTTACACACTTTTTTAGGACAGTATCTACAGCTTCTTACATACTTTATCAGGACAGTATCCAGAGAACGTTAGTTCCAAAACGAGCCTTGTAGATAATTAAATGGCGGATGCAAAAAAGCCGCCCCTTTATTACATCAGAGCGGCTTTTCTGTATTTCTAGAAATAGAGAACGGAACGCTATTCCCCACAAGCAGCGAGTACTATACTCTAGAGGTTACTCTCCGAAGCTAATGCCAATGCCTCGCGCCGTGTTAATGAGGTCGCAACGTGGGTCTACTAAGTTGGGTTGCATCACGGCCTCAATCAAAGGGACGGAAATTATATTGGGGTGACGATAAGCGACCATTTCTCCGAAACGTCCCTCAAGTACCATTTCAAAAGCCTTTACCCCAAACTGTGTCGCCAAGATACGGTCATACGCCACAGGGATTCCTCCCCGTTGCAAGTGTCCGAGGATCGTTTCTCGCATATCCGCCTCAAAGCCGATCGCCTTTAGGTCATGTACCAACTTGTGCGCTACCCCCCCAAGATGGATATTCTCGTAGCCCACCTCATGGTTCTCATTGGAAGTCACTGTCCCATCCTTAGGCATAGCCCCTTCTGCGATCACGATAATGGCATGCCCCTTGCCTCGGCTAAAACGCTGATTGAGACGCTCTTTCACCTTATAGATATCATAAGGAATCTCTGGGATCAGACACACCTCTGCCCCACCCGCGATGGCAGCATGAAGGGCAATCCACCCCGCATTGCGCCCCATCACTTCCAGTACCAAGACGCGGTTGTGCGAGGCTGCCGTCGTCACTAACTTGTCTACCGCCTCAGTTGCTATCTGTACTGCCGTCTGAAAGCCAAAGGTA
This sequence comes from uncultured Bacteroidia bacterium, assembly GCA_963543925.1. Lineage (GTDB taxonomy): Bacteria > Bacteroidota > Bacteroidia > Bacteroidales > CAJPTX01 > Bacteroides_D. The sequence goes on from CAUUCP010000002.1 coordinate 890, forward strand.
AAGTCCGTCGAAGAGAGGTCGTTGTCTATGGTCTTAGGCACTCCGATGATATTCAGCCCCTTTTCATAAAGACGTTGGCTAATCCGTTGCGATCCATCCCCCCCGACACTAATCACCGCATCGATCCCAAGGAACTGAAGCTTCCGGAGCATCTCATCGCTCCGGTCTACTGCCGTCCAAGAGCCATCGGGCTGTTTCACTGGCCAAGCGAAAGGACCGCCCTTATTGGTGGTACCTATGATTGTCCCCCCACGGACATGAATCCCCGAGACCGCCTGCTCATCCAAGATTCGGATCTCGGTGGGCTCACTCAGTACGCCATCAAAAGACTGTATTCCTCCGATGACCTCCCAACCTTGCTCCTGCGAGGCTCGCCGCACCACAGCCCGAATCACTGCATTCAAACCTGGGCAGTCACCCCCTCCCGTAGCTATCAATACTCGCTTCATTACAAGAGATTTAATTGACCAACAATACGAAAGCTCCTCAACACCCTTCCCCTTCGCCCTTGCACGGCACACGCCACAAGGGAACACTCCCTGCTACTACTGCACACTCACCCGACGATATGCTGGACAAGGCGCCTTGCGCGTACTAGAACAAGAAACCATCAACATCGAAGCTAGGAACACGGTCAAAAGAACTACCACAGCGACCACCTGTGCTTTACGCATTTTCATCACACTCGTATCGTTAAAAATTTGAAGCACGTTCAAGAATCAAGAGCACCCCACACCCAGAGTACTCCACTAGAGTAATACTATTTACCCCCCCTCTAGCTTCACAAAAGTACTCTTTTTTAGAAAAAAGAGAAGAGAAAAGAGGGAGAGAACCCTGTAAAGAGTCCCCTCCCTCAACCTTAAGTACCTAGTGACTTTTTGCTCGAAAAGAGAGTCTAAAGCCACAAGGCTCTCATTTCCACTAACGCTTTACCACCTTGAAAGTCTTGGTAGCACCATTGGTCGCCGTCAGACGCAAGAGGTAAAGCCCTGCATTGAGATCCGAGGTTTCTACCAATGTTTCCGTTTCGAAGAGCGCACCTGCACGGAGCACAACACCCTGTACACTGATCAGTTCGTAACGACCTTCTACACCCGCTACACGCAACATGAAGGAGAACGGATTCGGAGCTACAACCACATTAGCGAAGACTGCATCTTCTACAGCGGTACCAGGATAGTAACCAGGAGCACCTCCGGGGTTAATACCAGGATTTTCTGGCTTCGCTGGCAATTCGTTCGGCTTAAGGCTAGATACCTTGTTGATAACCACAGTTGCATTCTGATAACCTACTGTGATCACATAGGTGTTGTTATCCTTTACTTCATACTTAGCACCCTCTACCATCAACTCTAGCGCTACGTTTTGTGAATTGGTTACCGTCAGGGTCACTTCCGTATTAGGAGCAAGCGCACTAAGCTCGGTAGGATTCGTCGTGAAGCCCATTCCCGTGTTATCTACCACATCAACTGCATAGGTTGGCGCAGCCTCATCATAGTCGATAGAGAAGGAAGCATCTCCAGCACCAAGACGGATAGCATACTGTTTGTTGTTAACAAGCGTGGTGAGTTCTGCACCACCCGTCACGGTTGCCTTGTAAACCTTGTCAAGAGGCTCAAGAACCGAAACAACTACTACGTCACCTTGGGTCAACCGATCTAATGGAGGCACGAAACCAGTGGAGCCAGGATAGAATGCCGAAACCACCTTTGTTGCGATCTTGATTTCTGGTTTCGCTGCAGCAGCAGAGAATTTAACATACTTGTCAATAGGATTGACATTGAAAACTACATGCGCGTCGCCATCACCGATGGTCACTTTATAGCTTTGATTTGCACTTACTACATCCACTTTGCAGTTTTCAGACTCTACGTAGACAGAGTGTACTGCTGAGACTTTATCAGAATCAGTATCTTTTTTCTTCTGTAGGTTTGTGATCTGAATAGTGGAATTATTGAGCGTTACTGTCACCTCATCGCCCTTCTTCAACTTACCCAATTCTTCCGTAGTGTACTCTACCATACCAGTCTTATAGTACTTATTGATGCTCACCCCATTCGCATTTTTAACCTCTGCCTTGAGGGTATAAGTCTTAGGCGCTTTTACCTCACCATCCAAGGTAACGTTCTTAATGCCCATCAATACAGAATAGAGCTTGTGAGGAATAATTTCATTCAACACAGCACCAGAATTCTTATCAGCATCAGAGAGTTTCAAAACGCCGTTGAGCTCGATACCATCGTTAAATTCAACCAATATAGTTCCGCCTGGAGCGACAGCCATAGGTGTATAAGAAGCAACAGTTCCACCTAGCTTAGGATCTACCCCAACACTATATAGATCTTCTGCAGGCAATACCGTCAAATGAATCGTCTTTGTGATCTGTGGATAAGTGAAGGTCTTCAACGTGATGGTAGCAAAACCAGGAGCCAAAGCTTTGAAGTCCCCATTCTGGTAAACCTTAGCAATTCCTTTTGGCTCGCAACTCCAATCTACTTGCTTGGAGAATGGCGAGGTACTTTCCATATCCAAAGCGATGTGATAATCTTCCGTTGCATTCGCACGAACCGTAATGTTATCATCGCCGAGGAGTTGGAACTTCGTCAGAGCAGGAACTACAACCACCTTGAAAGTAGCAGCCTTGACAGCAGGATCGTACGCGGAAACCATACGCACGGTGTACTCCCCTTCTTCAAAACCGAAGAGATCTACCCGTACCTTTTCCTTTTCATCATACACGACACGACTCACCAGCTTATCTAACTTTTCTGCAGCATCATTTACAAGGTTGAGCGCAGGTACACGCTGATGCTCCTTCAGGTCATCAGGAGACAACGCTACTGGGAGTTCGAAATGTTCCCCCTTACGGAGATATACAACCGTCATCTCGGGAGTGAAGGCTATATTCTTTTCCTCAATCGCCTTGAAACCAAAAGAGAGTTCATAGTCTGGAACGATCACCTCACCAGTTTTCTCATCTACTTTACGCTTCACAATAAAGGATACCTTACCTTCCACTTCGTCGGTAGCATTCAGGGTAAGGATGAACTTAGTACCATCGAAAATATGAGTGCACGTCACCTTAGCTTTATCTTTCTCAGGAACATTGCATTTCACTTCAGAATTAATCTGAGAAGCATTCTTCGCAAATTGACCACGTGGGGTAACCGTTATCACTTTATCCGTTCCTTTGTAGATATAATAGAACGACTTTTCTACTTCCAAGAACGAATTGTTAGAAGAAATTACTTGTTCCGCCTTATCTGAACTGATCGTCCACTTCTTTTCTACCACAAGCTTCTTGCGTGCATCGAAGGCTTCTTTCTTATACTCGATGTTTGCTTTCGCAATCAACTTGAGGTCTGTACAGATATTTTCCTGCGCTCCCCATGCGATGAGCGTTTTGGTGTAGTTCTCTGAATTCAAATTTGTATTCGACAAATCAAGAGCTGCTACACGACGCAACTTCCAAGCCCCTAATGTTTGATTGAAGCTCGATGCCCCATTGAACACATTAGCAAACGAAGTCACGTTCTCTACATTCAAATTTTCGATAGGTTGATTGAAGAGCTTACATCCAGAGAGGAATTCACTCAAATTCTTCACGTTGTTCGTTTCCCAAGTATTGATGGGTTGGTTGAACTTTTCACAACCCTTGAACATAGCAGACATATTCACTGCAGCAGCGGGCTTCCAACCGATCAAGGGTTTGTTGTACTCCTTACAACCCTCAAACATATTGCTGAAATCTTCTACAGCCTCTACGTTCCAAGAATTAATGAGTTGATTGAAGGTCTCGCAACCCTTGAACATCCCACTCATATTCTTCACCTTGGCAACGTCCCATTTATTGAGAGGAGTGTTGAAATTCTTGCAACCATCGAACATATGACTCATGTTCTTAACATTCGAAACATTCCAAGAAGAGATGTCGCTATTGAATGCAGCGCAACCTTCGAACATATAGGAACAATCCTCTACCTCGTCCATAACAGGAATACCAGCTTCCTTAGCGATGGCCACATTCGCACCAGCAAACATGCGGTTCATGGTCTTCCACTTCACATCACCCCACTGCTTGATAGTGAAGGGATGACCTACCTCGTTCCCCTTGAAAGCGAAAACCCCCTTAGGTTCAACAACAATCTCATAAACCTTACCAGCCGTTGGAGCAATCGCTAAGACATCAGTAGAGGAAGTTACAGTCACACCCGACTTTACAAAATGGTGCTCCGAAACATTTTCCAAGTTCTTGCAAGAGATCTTCATACCACGACCATAAACTGGAATCTTGATTGGACTTGCACTGGTCGCTACAACGTGCATAATGAAGGGATTTGTTACCGTAGCATCAGATTCACCGTAGTCACCACTGATCTTCCACCCATTAGTTTCGATGAGAGTGGTACGTGCCTTGAGAGCACCACCATAGTAGCACCCAATAGCACTGAGTTCTACATCCTTCAATCCCATTACCACCCAGCACTGGAGTGCATAGGCATAGTTTTTATCAGAGATACCGCTATTGGAGATACCAATCTTCTTCACGTTACGAAGCTTCCAAAGACCAAGATTTGCATTGAACGCCGTAGCACCAGTGAATGTGTTTTCCATAGACACCACATTCCCTACGCGACCTGCCCACTTTTTAAGCTCATACCCAAATGCCTTGGCGTTCATGAACATACCGCTCATGTCGTTTACGCCCTGCACTTGCCAACCTGCAAGATCCTGATTAAAAGCCTCAGCATTCTTAAAGGTGTTACGCATATTGCGTACATGCGTAACATCCCAACCAGCGACCTTAGGATCATTAAATTTCTTGCAATCTTGGAACGTCCCCTCCATACTCCAGCACTCAGAAAGATCTGGGCTACCAGCTGCAAAGAAACCTGCTACGTCCGACCCAGCAAACGCATATTCGAGGGTCTGCCACTTTGTATCTCCCCACTGCAACACGTTTACAATATTCTTACTATCTGGGTTTGCAGCAAAACCATAGATATCCTTTGAGTCAATCTGAATATCAAATTCGACACCCTCCTTGACGAGTGCTAGCTTCTGCCCAAAAGAGTAAATCGTAATTTCCTGCTTATACTCTGCCTCTGTAGCAGGTTTCCACTTAACTGTCAATGGATACTGTTTAGGAACAATCCCTAGGCTGACGCCAGTCCCCTTTACCCTCATCTGGAACTGCGCCCAACCACACTGTGCTAGCAAAAGGAGCAGCACTGTACATAGCAACGTCTGGCTTTTTATTCGCATGATCGTCTTTTTTGTTTTGTGTATTGAACGTGCAAAGTTAGTAAATAGTTAACAAACGAAAAAACGGTTCGTCCTTACCCCGCTAAAGTTTTTTCGCTGAAAAAGAAGACCTCCCTTTCAGGCAACGAATCCGATTGTCTCTAAAAGCAAATTCCTTCATTATCAACCCATTTGAGTAGCAAAAGCTGTTCTCTTTCCTAACGGGAGTCCCATCCCCTTATACAAACGCTACTTGCAAGAAGAGGGGGAATTATCTTTGAAAATAGTTGATTATCCGTACACTACGCCTAGCATCATAACCGCTAGCCCCTCCCCACTTTCCCACTTGCAATTTTCTCCTCAATCGCAAGGATAAAAAAGAGCGGAACTCCACTTTTCTGGGAATTCCGCACCTTATCACTTGACAATCAGTCGTTACTTATCGATCTTTGTATCTGCCATCGCCAAGATCTTCGCTTCTCTTTCCTCTGCCGCCTTGCAGAGTTTTTCTCCCAAGGCGATAAATTCTTGTACACGAGCCTTATCTTCCAATCCCGCGGCATTGATGCGTACGTTCAAGAATGCTCCTCGCACTCCGGCACGCGCGGCCAATGCGCCGACCGCAGCGTCGGTTACCGAGTTAGGATTGCCGATTTCGGCCATGGCCTCTGCCACTTCCATGGAGTCGTAGCAGAGCTGCATCACTCGTGCAGGCACCTCGGTGGCATAAAGCGTCGCAGCCTGAATAGCTTCCTTGCGCGCAGCCTTCTCTGCATCGCTTCCCTTGGGCATCCCGAGTGCATCCATGATCTTGTTAAATGCGTTGGTGTCCTCGTCTATCAGGTGTACCAACTGCTCTTGGTAATGCTTTCCCTTTTCAGCCCAGTCAGAAAATTCCTTCCAACGCTCGTCCCATCCTGGTTTGTGTGCCGAGAGGTTTGCCACCATCGTTCCCAAGGCAACCCCCATAGCCCCCATGGTGGCAGAGATACTCCCTCCGCCAGGAGCAGGCGATTCGGAAGCCGTTTCCTCCACAAAGCCTTTTACCGTAAGATCTACGAGCTTCTTCTTCGAATCATCTTCTAGGATATACTCGATAATCTTTTTCTTGGGATCGAAGGGATAAAGTTCATCTAATCCCATCGATTTGACAGCGATTTTTATAATCTCTTCGTCGGAAATCCCTGTGGAACGTTCCTGCTTTTCCAAGAAATAACGTCCAGCGTCAAGCATGGCCTTGAGGGGGAGTACCCCCACGAGTTCCGATCCTGTGACACGCACTCCGCGCGCGTCGGCCTTTTTCACACACTCCTCAAATGCCACGTGGAGTGGTGTAATGTCGATATTGGTAAGGTTAATCGACACCTGTGCGATCCCGAACTCCTCGATATACCATCCGATGGCCTTGCAGGCTTTCAGAGAACCAGGCTGCATGATCACCTTTCCGTTGGCGTCGAGCTTTTTCTTCCCCGTGATCGGATTTCCCTCGCGTACTGGACGCCCTTTTTCTCTGATATCGAAAGCGATAGCATTGGCACGTCGCGTAGATGTGCTATTGAGGTTGACGTTGTAAGCGACCAAGAAGTTTCGTGCCCCCACGGCCGTCGCGCCTGATTTTGCATTGAAAGCAGCAGGTCCGAAATCTGGCTTCCACTCCTCTGAGGTCACACGCTGTGGCAAAGCCTCATACTCCCCAGCACGGCATGCCGCGAGGTTACGACGTTCGGGCTTGAAAGCGGCATTTTCATAGCAGTAGACGGAGATGCCCAATTCGTCGCCGATGCGCTTAGCCAGCTTTCTGGCATACTCGACCGTCTCCTCCATCGAGATATTGGCTACGGGGACCAGCGGACAAACGTCCGTAGCCCCGAAACGAGGATGGGCACCATGGTGCTTACTCATATCGATCAATTCGGCGGCACGCTTGACTGCTCTGAAGGCAGCCTCACAGACTTCGTCGGGCGTCCCTACCATCGTGACCACGGTACGGTTGGTCGCTTTCCCTGGATCTACATCGATGAGGCGCACGCCCTCTACAGTTTGTATTTCGGCGGTGATTTGGTTAATCACATTCATGTCGCGCCCTTCGCTGAAATTCGGGACGCACTCTATTAGTTTCTGTACTGCCATTGTAACGCACTAGTTAAAATGTCCACAAAGTTAATGAGAAAAAGCGGGGGAGAATATAGTTCCGCAACAAGCCGATCGGGGTATAAAGGTACGGTGTGTACAAGCAAAAATATACGTAGAGAGGCGTGTCTTTCGTACCATTCCGTCCCTATTGAGAATCAATACATTATATTACCGCCATCCCCTATTGTCCACTCCGCTATACATAAGAAAAGCAACCCCCTCCTGTGATATTCAGGAAGGGGCTGCGCAATTACACTATTCGTGTTTTTTGGGTCTAGAAATGGAACATCAAATAGAAGTTACCAAAACCTGTACCAGCGAGATGCCCTGCTGAACCAGCAAGCCCCCCACCAGCGCTTGGGTTAGTACCAAAACGGAAGAAGGATTTTTCAGGCTTATCTTCATGTTCCTCGATCACATACCGTGTTCCGACCATTTTTTCCGTCTTCTTCAGAGAACGTGTACCAAAACCACCATAGAGCGACAACCCTACTTCAAAACCGATGCAGGCACGAGACATAAAATAGTACTCAGCCCCTGCAAACGCCATCACCCCAAGTTTATGCTCGCCCGACTTCTGGTTACTAATCGTACGCTCAGCCGGCGTTCCATCTAGAATACCAGAAACCTTCGGCACAGGATTAAACTCCGTCATCTTATTACCATAGTAGTAAAATTCAGAGCTGCTTTTGTAAGTATAGCCCAGATCTGCACCATAGAAACCACGCAAACGCCCCTGTCCACGGAACTGTTGCGCGCCTACAGCAAACCCCCACTCATTTTTATAGCTTACCTTCTTATCTTCTACCTTGTCCTGTGACAATGGGTTCTTGACAAGAGCATCCTGATCCTCAATAAACTTTCTTTCAATCGTCTTATTGTCTTGCGGGTTAAGACGCAGGTGCGCACGCACGGCGAGATCATCTGCCAAGAAATAACGTCCGTGCAAAGTATAGTCCTGCTTAGCCCAGCGGGAATCCGATTGCTGACTAACAGTTCCGTTAAACATATTCCCGACAAAATCGAGAATAGGGCTTGCCTCGATACCGACTGCGATATCTCCCGCCTTGGGGAGCTCTATATTACTCTGCCCCTCCTGCGCACTCACGACCGTAGACATGGCAGCCAGTGCGGAAAAGAGGAGGATACCTAACTTTCTCATGAAAGAAACTCCTTTCTATAATTAGTACGTGAACTAAGGGACGGGATTACTTTACGTTGCTATTGACACCGTCCGATACGTACGTTACTTCGACGAACCGTACTTCGCCAGGGAGTAGACCGTTCAAAACCTCGGTATTTCCGAGCTTACGCTTATACACGCAACGAGTAGCTTGTCCCTTTGCGGTAAAATCATACACGAATGGGTTGAAGGTAATCGTATAATCCGATCCCGACGCCTTTACAGGGAGATCGAGTTCTGCAGCCGAACCCGTTACCTCGAATCTCTTGACATAGTTATCCGTGGACGTTCCGTAGATTCCCTTGTAAGATGTGCTCACAAGAATCGTAGATTTTACTTTTAGGGTATCAGCCTTAGCATCCACGACGTCACTCATCACAATCCCAAGACTAAGATAGACCTTAGCGCTACGAGACTCATCCACTTGGGCTTCAGAGCTTACAATCTTGCTATCGCAAGAAGTCATAAACATACTAGCCATAGCTGCTAGTACTGCGAAACCGTAGAACAATTTCTTCATTTCTGTTACTTGTGTTTTATTCTCAACACGCAAAGGTAATGTTAATTTTTTTTTTGAACAACACGACGCTGCACAACACAGTTAAATCATCTGCTGCGATCGGGATGCGCTGCATGTAGAAATCGGTACACTTCGCTATCTTTGTTGCTGCAAGAGGTGTCAGATTCGAAGCCCACTCGCCCCCTCCCTCATCATCGGTTCTGTCGTATGCACCTCTTTACAGGACTGTACAATATTTAGGATTTGTCGTGGCAAGAGGGAGTACACTCAATCGGGTAGACTGGGGACTGGTGTTCCTCTACCTCATCTTGGTCATTTTAGGATGGTTAAGTATCTATGCGTCGGCGTATACCGATGCGCATCCTTCTTTCTTTGACCTTTCGCAACGCTATGGTCAGCAACTCCTTTGGATCTCGGCGGCTTTTGTGCTGGCAACAGGGATTTTATTGGTTGACCGTCGTCTTTTCTATGCATCTGCGTACATCATTTATGGGGCGTTGCTTTTTATACTCCTTTTGGTTCTATTCATCGGGGTGGCCAAGCATGGTGCTCGTTCGTGGCTAGACTTTGGATTCTTTAAGATTCAGCCCTCGGAATTCGGGAAATTTGCCACAGCGCTGGCCTTAGCGCGGTACATGGGGCGTGCTCAGTTCCAACGTCACTCGGTACGAGAGTGGATGCGCGTGGGGCTGATCGTAGGACTGCCAGTGGGGTTAATCCTGTTACAGAACGACCTTGGCTCGGCCATCGTGTATTCGACCTTTCTGCTGGTATGTTATCGCGAGGGGATGCGTGGCGAGGTACTCCTCTTCCTTTTTTTCGTTGCAGCCATCTTCATCTTCGAACTCCTTTTTGACAAGCTCTATATCCTCCTTGGCTTGCTCACCCTTACCCAGCTCACTTACTACTTTCTTCAACGTCAACCGAAGGCGCTCTTGCGTTTACTGATATTTCAGCTCCTCTCGTTCGGGGTTGCTTATTTTGCCAATTGGCTCATGGGCTGGGAGTGGGAATGGTACATCCTCTGTTTGTTTCCAGCGGTGCTCACGATCTTTTACCTTCTGCTGCAAAGCTTTTTGTTGCGTCTTCGCCGTTTGTGGATATTAGGAGGGTTACTTGCCTTTAGTCTCCTGTGCAGTTTCAGTGTAGACTACGTATTCAACCACATCCTTGATACGCACCACCAGCGACGGATCAATGACCTACTCGGTATAGAGAATGACCCGTTGGGGTGGGGTTACAATGTCAACCAATCCATGATAGCGATTGGTTCTGGAGGGCTTTGGGGTAAAGGGTTCTTGGAAGGTACGCAAACCAAGTTCAATTTCGTCCCCGAGCAGAGCACCGACTTCATTTTTTGTACTGTAGGCGAAGAGTGGGGATTTATCGGGACGGCCTTCGTGGTAACCCTATTTATGGTGCTTCTTTACCGGATCGTCCTTGTAGCCGAGCGACAAAAGGAGCCTTTCCATCGGATTTATGGTTATTCCGTGGCTTCGATCCTCTTTTTTCACATGGCGATAAATCTATCGATGACCATCGGTTTATTCCCCGTAGTAGGTATCCCACTTCCCTTCTTTAGCTATGGCGGATCGAGTCTATGGGCTTTTACGATGCTCCTTTTTGTCTTGGTAAAATTCGATATGGACAACAAATAGCCCATCACGTGTATATGGGGGTATGGGGGAAAGGAGTGCTCTAGGAAGTGTGTAAACACCGTGTGTACCTTCAGCGGGAGTATATAGGGAGTATAGAGGGTATACCCCTAGCATGCCTTGTTTGTGGGATAAGGAATTAAGGAAAATATAAAGCGAGATTTCCCCGTTTTTCTCCCCAGTTGCTGTGATACCTAGGCACTTTTTTAGGACAGTATTTTTCTACGATCGCTCCTGTGGGGTGAGTACCTCTTCCGCCCACTCGCCTACGTTTCTTGTCTTTTCGTCAAAGCTGACGCCCACCAGATGGATGGGACGCTTCGTCTTGCTGAACTTTGCCAAGTAACCGCTCTCCTTGAGCTGGGTGATAGCCTCCTGTGGCGTACCTGCAGTCATTACCTTGAACTCGAAAAGGTAGACACGTTTGCGCGTTGTAATCACCATATCTACACGCCCCGTCGCACAAATCACCTCCGTCTGTACCTGCATATCAAGGACATAGAATAGAGCATAGAGAACGGACTGATAGTAATATTCTCGTAGCGGGCGTCCCTCCTCACCACTGGGGATATTCCCGTAATAAATCCCAGCGAGTACCTTTTTTACCCATAAGATCACTTCAGATAAATCCCCTGAGAGAAGGGCGCGATTGATTGACCCTATAGACTTGGAAATCAACGATTCATCCCCTGAGGTGTAAAACGGCAAAAGGCACTTTAAGAAACCTTGTTGTACCTCCTCATTAGGGAAGCCGAGGATGAAGTGGTCAAGTTGAGGCAGGTACTTCTTAATCGTCAGGTAGCCAGAATGAAACAACAACGGAATCGTATCCTGCGTGCCGTAACGGAAGTTCTGTAAGGACGAGCTGTCCATTTCCACGTCATCATCGAGGTCTGGGATAGGGTAAGTATTATGCAGCAGTGCTTTAACGAGGTACTCTGGCGTAGCGCTTTCGAACCAGTAATAATCGTAAGTACTTGTTACCAAGACCTTAAGAAGACTAAAGGGGTTATAGACATTCTCTCCCTTACGAGAAAAACAATAACCGTCATACTCTTTCTTGAGTCGTTGACGTGTCGCTTTTACAGTGGTATTTTCTGCTAGGGCTAGTTTCTCTATCTCGGGCATAAAGTAGTCGGTAAGTTCTTGCTCGGTAAAGCCGCAGATAGCATCGTAATTATCCAAGAGCGAGACATCCATCAGGTTGTTAGCCCCGCTAAAGAGGTTCATCCTACTGAACTTGGTGATGCCCGTCAGGAAGGCAAAGCGGATGTAGCGGTCGCAGTGCTTGAGTACCTCGTAGAATGCGCGAAGGAGCAAGCGGTTGGCTTCGTTGAGCTCGGGGTCTTCTAGGGTGAGCAGGAGGGGTTTGTCATACTCGTCGATGAGGATAACGACCTGCTTTCCAGTCTGTTCGTAGATGGTTTCTATGAGGTAAATAAGTCGCTCTTCGGGAGCATCCTCATCACTTACGACTTGGTATCTCTTTTCTAGCTTCTCGAGTTGCTTTAAAAGGCGGTTGGGTAATGTTTCTCGGGTTACATAGTCCCTCGCATTCAGGTCGAAGTAGAGCACGGGACTTGCCTCCCACGGCTCGCGTTGTTGCCTGCAGGCGATTTCCTCCTCGTGGTCTGCGATATAGAGCCCCTCAAAGAGCTCCTTCCGTCCTTCGAAATAGGCTTGGAGGGTAGACAGGAAGAGGCTCTTTCCAAAACGGTGGGGGCGGCTGAGGAAAAACGACTTAGAGCCGACACTCATACATTTCACTATGTAGTGAGTCTTGTCTACATAGATCATCCGATTCCTTCGGATATCTTCAAAGGTTTGAACCCCCACGGGTAGCAGACGCTGTTCTGTCATCTCCTTGTTATTGATTTGTACAAAGATAGGAAAAAGAACACCTATCTACTGAGGCTAGCGACGCTCGAGGCAGTAAGAAGCGCAGAGAGGGTTTACTGATTTATGACCTCCTCCGCCCACTCGCCTACGTTCCTCGTCTTCTCGTCAAAGCTGACGCCCACCAGATGCACGGAACGTTTCGTCTTACTGAACTTTGCCAAGTAACCGCTCTCCTTGAGCTGGGTGATAGCCTCCTGTGGCGTACCTGCAGTCATTACCTTGAACTCGAAAAGGTAGACACGTTTGCGCGTTGTAATCACCATATCTACACGCCCCGTCGCACAAATCACCTCCGTCTGTACCTGCATATCAAGGACATAGAATAGAGCATAGAGAACGGACTGATAGTAATATTCTCGTAGCGGGCGTCCCTCCTCACCACTGGGGATATTCCCGTAATAAATCCCAGCGAGTACCTTTTTTACCCATAAGATCACTTCAGATAAATCCCCTGAGAGAAGGGCGCGATTGATTGACCCTATAGACTTGGAAATCAACGATTCATCCCCTGAGGTGTAAAACGGCAAAAGGCACTTTAAGAAACCTTGTTGTACCTCCTCATTAGGGAAGCCGAGGATGAAGTGGTCAAGTTGAGGCAGGTACTTCTTAATCGTCAGGTAGCCAGAATGAAACAACAACGGAATCGTATCCTGCGTGCCGTAACGGAAGTTCTGTAAGGACGAGCTGTCCATTTCCACGTCATCATCGAGGTCTGGGATAGGGTAAGTATTATGCAGCAGTGCTTTAACGAGGTACTCTGGCGTAGCGCTTTCGAACCAGTAATAATCGTAAGTACTTGTTACCAAGACCTTAAGAAGACTAAAGGGGTTATAGACATTCTCTCCCTTACGAGAAAAACAATAACCGTCATACTCTTTCTTGAGTCGTTGACGTGTCGCTTTTACAGTGGTATTTTCTGCTAGGGCTAGTTTCTCTATCTCGGGCATAAAGTAGTCGGTAAGTTCTTGCTCGGTAAAGCCGCAGATAGCATCGTAATTATCCAAGAGCGAGACATCCATCAGGTTGTTAGCTCCGCTAAAGAGGTTCATCCTACTGAACTGGGTGATGCCCGTTAGGAAGGCAAAGCGGATATAGCGGTCGCAGTTCTTGAGTATCTCGTAGAAGGCGCGGAGGAGCAAGCGGTTGGCTTCGTTCAACTTTGGGTCTTCTAGGGTGAGTAGGAGCGGCTTGTCATACTCGTCTATTAGGATAACGATCTGTTTACCTGTATTTTCGTAGACACTTTCGATCACATTATTGAATCGTCCAGGGAAGGTTCTTGCGACGCCCTCACTACCGTAACGTCTTTCCATCGCAGTGAGCTGCCGATCTAGCAAATTCTCCAAGGCAGTATTATCTGTAAACCGCTCAGCGTTCATATTGAAGTAGAGCACGGGACTCGCCTCCCACGGCTCGCGTTGTTGCCAGCGGGCGATCTCTTCTTCGCGCTCTGCGATGTAGAGCCCCTCAAAGAGCTCCTTTTTTCCTTCAAAGTAAGCTTGTAGCGTCGAGAGGAAGAGGCTCTTACCGAAACGGTGGGGGCGGCTAAGGAAGAAGCACTCACCCAGAAGCAAAAGCTTCTCTATGTATTGAGTTTTATCTACGTAGACACTCCCTTTATTCCGTAGCTTCTCGAATGTCTGTCCAGTGATGGGTAAGTTGCGCGGTGGGGTCATCTTTGCTTCCTCAATTTGTTTGTACAAAGATACAATCCTAACGCCTTTCCGTCACCCTGCAGGACTCGTTACGGGAATCACTGGTACGTACCCCATTTCAGTGGTTAGAAAGAAGCACTTATACACACGATGACCATTATACACGATTACCGATAGTACAAAAAAAGAGGATGCTTCGCTTATCGCGAAACACCCTCTTCTTCTCAAGAAAGAGAACGTATTTTCAAACTAACGCTTCACTACACGTACAGTACGTGCCACACCACTCGGCATCTGGAGCTGCAAGAGATAAAGCCCTGCTGGTAGATCCGCGGTAGACAGTACCGTTACCGCCCCCGATAACTCACCCGCACGTACCACAATTCCCGTTGTACTGAGGAGTGTATAACGACCCTCCGTAACACCGTCGTGAAGTACGCGCAACTGTGTGCTGAACGGATTCGGCGCAACCTCTACCTGTGCTAAGAGAGCTTCCTCTACAGAATTTACCCTGTCGTCGACCACTGTCACAGTCACCGTAAGTTCTTTGTTTATACGGGTATCCTTGATGGTAATGCTCGTTTCTCCGAGGCTTACCCCAGTTACCATACCATTATTCACCGTGCAAATACCTTCATCAGCCGAGCTCCATTCGATATGCGACATATCAGCATCTTCAGGAGTAAGCTTTAGGTCGATATTGGTCTTATAACCAACTACCACAAAGATTGAAGAGGTCTCCAGAGTAAAGTCCTCTAGCGGCTTCTTATTTCCGTTTTCACCTCCATTATTCCCATTTGCCGACTGCACCGTTACAGGGATTTCTACGCTATTTCCATTAGCATCCTTTACGGTAATCTTCGTTTCTCCAGTCTTGACACCCGTCACGACGCCGTTCTTGACGGTGGCTACGCTCTCGTCCTCCGAGGTCCATTCGAGCTTACTCGTATCGCCATTGGCGGGTGTGAGCTTCAGGTTCACTAGGGTTTGATTTCCCTCTACGACGACTACAGGCTTATCTGGCTTGTCAAAGGAAGTGAGCGCTGGCTTAGATGGGTCGGTAGCCGACTCTTCTACCACCTTCACTTTGACGGTACCCGAGGTTCCGTTCTTGGCAGTAATCGTAATGTCAACCGATCCTACAGCAACCCCTGTCACGAAACCCTTTTTGTTCACCGTAGCCACGGCTTCGTCAGCCGACGACCAAGCGAGGGTTTCTGGCGAAGCTGCAGCAGGTTCTACGCCCGTGAGCTCGATCAATGTCGTAGCACCCTTGAAAACTGTAATCGCCGTAGGCGCTTGGAAAGCAGTGATGTCTACCAACTCGGTCTCGGACTCTAGAGCATTCACGATCACCGTTTCTTCATGCGAGGGGCTTGATACCTTGATAGTATAAGAACCTCTTTCCTTAGGAGTCACCACCCCAGAGTTATCCACAGGACACTTCGTTTCATCGGAAGTTTTCCACGTGAGCTTACGGATATCGAACAGTTCATGATCTACACCCGTGATAGTAATCACACCCGTAGAATTGACCAATACCGAGATAGTACTCTGCTTAACACCGAAAGTCTCCGGAGCTGGTAAGATACGCTTGACAGGAGTCACCTTAATCTTCGTAGTAAATGTCTTCTTTGGGTCCGTATTTTCGAGTGTTCCCATCACCTCAATGGGCTCTGTGGTGAGCGCCAAGCCACGAACAAGGGCATAGCCATACTTGTCAGGGTGAGGTTGGATGGAGACAAGCTTTGCATCCCCTGAGAGGAAGGAAAGGGTGAGGTTATTGGCTGTTGGAGGATTGTACTTCAACTTAAGATCGATCGTAGCCCCCTGTTCTACCTCGTACATTGGTTCTTCGAAGGCGATATCCCCAGTGAGTTCATTGAGCTCCTCTACCACGATAGTACATTCGCTCATGAGCGACGGCTTGTTTTTAAGGTAGACACGAATCTTAGCCTCCCCGACTTCCTTGCCTTTTACGGTACGTTTGAGGACATCGAACTCAATCTTATCGGCACCGCTGATCACACTCCAAGCGATCTCCTTGTCCGTTGCATGCTCTGGCTCTACCTGTGGGGCAAAGGTATAGGTAGCACCCTTACCCAACTTCAGATTCTTGATGAGCGTTACGCCCGTAGTGGTGACACGTGGGAGCACCTTAATCTTACATACCTTCCGTACGGTCTCGTTGGATACGAGCTTAACCGTAATCTCAGCATCCCCAGCCTCTATTGCTTTATACGATCCGTCGTCGGAGACCTGTACAATCTTCGAATCGCTGGTTTCCCAAACTACCAGCCTATCGGTAGCACCTTCTGGTTTATAGCCCAAGATCAACTTTCCGGTCTGCCCTGGTAGAAGCTCGCGACTCGCATCGATTTCGAGTTCCTTGGTTTCTATTTTCGCTACCACGCGCACAAGACAGTCTTTCCATACGTTGGCTCCCCCCTGCGCAATAACCTTGACCCGTACAGGAGTCTGAGAGATCGTCTTGCCCACGAGACGATTATTTTCATCGACCTCTATAATACTAGTATTCTCAGACTCGAACTGCACACGTTTGTCCGTTGCATTGCTAGGTTCCAATTTATAGGGGATCGTCGCAGGCGTATTGTCAGGAATTTCAAAGACGTGGTCTTCTGACGGACGTGTAATAATCACGCTAGTCACAGGGACAGCCTTTACGGTGACCTTCACTAGACGGAAGACATTACGATCTACGACGGAGGTTGCGCGTAAGGTAGCCTCACCCTCTTTCACGCCTTTTACGTTCCCCTCCTTATCTACAGAGAGGATTTCTGGCTTCGAACTCCACCACTCGAGGTCTTTATTCTGGGCATCCTGTGGAGTCACGATCGGCTGGATATGTCGTTCTTCATTCACATTGATGGTAAATGGTTCCATCGAAATGTGTGTAGGAACAATCGTCTTCTTATAGATGATGTGCACGAGACACCGCGAGGTTACTGCTGGTTTCTCTGCATGCTGGACGATAACCTCTTCTATGAACCCTCCGTAGTTAGGATCATTATCATCCACCACCTCAATCTCGCCCGTATCTTCGTTAAGGACTTTAATACGCGTCGATTTCGTCGACCACTTCACACTCTTGTTCGTCGTATATTCAGGTTTGAATACGACCCCGAGCTTATAGGTAGTCCCTGGCTTAAGTGAGATCTCACTAGGCGTAGCCTCTATTTCTTGAGGATCTACCTTCACAACAGTGACCTTTGCCTTAGCTTGCTTTCTAGACCCATCGAGAGCATCTACGACAATCTCCGTACTCCCCTCGCCCTTTGCGATAGCGAGTCCTGTATTCTCATCGATCTTAATGATATTCTCATCTTCTGATTTCCAACGCACACTCTTATCGGTAGCGTTATCGGGCGTGATGAGTAGTTGCTTAGCAAAATCGAACTCGGTATCCAAGGGGATATTTTCGTAAGACTTTTGTTTGAAAGCAAGCTTTTCAACCAAGATGGCTACCGTTACAAAACACCGGTCGTAGGCTCGTTCGGTACTATTCTTTACCGTAGCCGTGATGATGGCCTTCCCTACACTCAACCCCTCGATCTTACCATCTTTGTAGACAGCAACTTTATCATCGGTTGTTGTCCATTCGATCTGGTCAGATTCGTCTGGGGAAACCGTAGCCTTAATTGACTCGCTCGTTCCCTTGTTTACCAACAAAGAAATCTTATCTAGGTAGAGCTTTTTCACTGTTCCCTTTTCACCATCGTTAATTACCCAGAGCTTGTCATTAGTCAGTGTATTATGCGCGTCCTCACTCTCGAAATACTTAATGGGTGTAGCATCGAGGGTGATTTTCGTTGACGTTGCGGGATTCGCTGCCCACCCCTTCAATGAGCGGTCGTAGTTCGCAATACTCATGTTACAGCCCGTAAGGGTGAAGGTACCTCCGAGGCTGGCGAGCTTCCATTTTTCCAAGCAACAGTCAAAAGCTTTTGCCTGAGCGAATAGGTTCTCCATGTTGACAACATTGGAGACATCCCACCCTGAGAGGTCGGAATTAAATTTCTTCGTCCCCTCAAACATAGACTCCATGTTTATAACGTTCCCCACTTTCCATGCAGAGAGATCGGAGTTGAATTCCTGGGCATTTCGGAACATACGATACATGTTGGTCGCGTTGGAGACATCCCACTGCGACAAGTCACTTTGGAACTTGGTCGCCCCCGAGAACATCGAACCAAAGTCGGTAGCATTCCCGACTTGCCATTTCGAGAGGTCGCATTTGAACTTACTCGCCCCCGAGAATGTAGCCTTGAACGTTCTCACATTATTGACATACCAGCCCGAGAGATCGCCTTCGAAGCTCGTACATCCCGCAAACATATCTTCCATATCCGTGAGGAGGGGTGTTCTCCAGTCACGAAGAGATTGATTGAAAGAGGTACACCCAGTGAACATCCCCTTGGCATTCTGAAGACTCTTTAGTGACCAACCGTTGATATTGCCATTGAAGTTGATAGCCCCATTAAACATATAGCGCGTGGAGACAGCGTTTTCCATATCCCAGTTCTCAAGGCTTAACCTCATTTCCTTGCAGGACAGGAACATAGCATCGAATTTCACTCCATTAGAGACATGCCAACTGTTAAGCCCATTTCCTACGAACGTCGGACACCTAGCAAACATGTAAGAGAAGTTCGTCACGTTATAAACCTTCTCCGCCCACTTAGAGAAATCTTGCGTCTTGAGCAATGTACACTCATTGAACATCCAACTCATGTCGGTGACCTTGCTCACATTCCACTTGGAGAGATCCTGTGCAAAGACCCCACACTTCGAGAACATCTCCGACATATTGGTAACATTGGTGACGTTCCAGTTCCCTAGATTGCTATCAAACTTCTTGCAATTGGAAAAGAGGCGACTCATGTCCGTGACACGAGTGACGTTCCACTGCGAGAGATCGGCATTGAACGCCAAACAATCGGCAAACATCCCCGAGAGATTCTCGGCATGATTATCCCCAACCAGCCACTGCGACAAATCTCCAGCAAAGATGCTACAACCAGAGAACATGTTCTTGAAGTTCCTGACGTTCTTGACATTCCAGTTCTTAATATCTATATTGAAATATTTACAACCGCGGAACATCCCAGACATATCCGTAGCCTTACGCACATCCCATCCCGAAATATCCTCGTTAAAGTTGGAGCAACCATAAAAAAGATTTGAAAAGGATTCTCCATTGGAGACATCCCAATCCTTCAATCCCATCCCGTGGAAATTACCGCACTCGTAGAAGACATTGTCGAAATTGCGGACTTTCTTGAGCTTGTCCTTCCACCCCGAAAGATTTTTGTCAAACTTTCCACACTTGAAAAACATTGTGGTGATGCTGGACGCATTGGACATATCCCAGTTACCCAGATCTTCATTGAAAAATGAGCAACCATAGAACATGGCACTAAAATATTGCACATTGGAGACATTCCAGCTAGAGGCTCCAATGGTCACAAAGTTCTGATTGCTACACCCATAAAACATATTGGAGAGGGAGGTACACCGTTCAAGGTTTGGACTCCCCGCTGATGCGGAAATGGTGAGCTGACTACAATCCTTGAATGCATTGTTAAACGACTTCCATTTGATATTCCCCCACTGCTCAACCGACAAGAGGTCGAGGTAGGAGTTCACTTGGATAGATTCGAGATCCCCCAACATCTCAACGATGTACTCCACCCCAGCATCCGAATGAAAGCTCCAAGGGAAAACATCTTGATACTCGGTGAACTCCTTTGTCGGGGTCGAAGGACAAGACTCCGAAGCCTTGTAGACCCAGATCTTGATCCCCTTCCCCTTGAGAAGCATCTCGGTGTCTTTACCACTATTGGAGCCCTTCCACTTCGTGACAAAAGCTCCTGTCTGATAGGCAGCCCACGCCTGTCCCACACCTAAGACAAGCAAGAGCAATGGCAACAATATGCCACAACATGCAATCTGCTTTATTTTCATCTATAAACTAGTTAGTTTCAGAACCGTGATATAAATCTACACACTTCGCTACAACAAAGTAACGCACAAGAGGAAGATATCGTTCATACAAAGCCGACAAAATTCCATACAAACGCTATTTTTGTATTCGATTCACACATAACGAATGACCAAGATGTTTTCTGGAATTATCGAAGAAGTAGGGATCGTACGCAATATCACCCGCAATGCTGGGAACGTAGACCTCTCTCTCTCCTGCTCTTTCCTATCGGAACTGACCATAGACCAAAGCATTGCTCACAATGGGGTATGCCTGACGGTGGTCGACCTCCAACCGACGCACTACACTGTCACTGCGATAGAGGAGACCCTCCGGAAGTCGAACCTCGGTCTCTTGGAGGTCGGGAGTAAGGTCAACCTCGAACGGAGTATGAAGATGGACGGTCGCCTCGACGGGCACATCGTACAGGGGCACGTAGACCAGACGGCGCGCTGTATGGCGGTGACCCCTGAAAACGGAAGCTGGCTCTACACCTTCGAATACGAGCCTCGCGAGGGGATGATTACGGTAGAAAAAGGTTCTATCACGGTGAATGGCGTGAGCTTGACGGTGGTCAACTCGCGTCGCGGGGGCTTTCAAGTAGCTATCATTCCCTACACCCACGAACACACCAATTTCCATACTTTCGAGGTGGGGACGATTGTCAACCTCGAATTCGATATTCTTGGCAAATACGTTGCGGCGTTGATGGGAAAAGCCTAGCGCGCTGCTACCAGACATTCTCTGGTATCTCGGATAGAAAAGGGGGGCAAGTT
Organism: uncultured Bacteroidia bacterium; assembly: GCA_963543925.1. GTDB lineage: Bacteria > Bacteroidota > Bacteroidia > Bacteroidales > CAJPTX01 > Bacteroides_D. Next base: position 21,959 of record CAUUCP010000002.1, read on the forward strand.
GCATTCTTTGACGAATGGAGCTTGCCCCCTTGAGATTGTCCCCCCCCTACCCGCGAGTAGCGGCTACCCATCTTTGAGCTTTTATCTAGCAACGAAAAAGCCGCCCCCCTTGGAGAAGGGGGACGGCGGGAAAAACGTGCTACACTACAATAAGCAGACTAGAAGGTATCGTCCTGAGTCTTCCCCAATGTATTGTCTACGATTGCAGGATTCTGCAATACCTCACGTCTTGGGAAGACGAAAAGCATTTCAGGCGCATCTGGTTCGAGGTCGAAACGTGTACCCTGAGGATAGTATTGCATGGTTCCCACTTCAAATTTCTTCGAATCACTACGAACCATCTTTTTCTTGAAACGCATCATATCATAGTAGCTAAGCATCTCACCCCAGAACTCTAGACGGCGCTGACGGTAGATCTCATCAAAGAAATTCACATCGGAGGGGAATTCATACTCTTCATCGCGATTTGTCTTGATGAAGTTCTCTAGATAAGCTTTCCCCTCTGTCTCACCGATCGCTTCAGCATAGATGTAGTGCATCTCTTCGATACGCATCATAATGTAGTCTGCCGAATTTTCCTCGAGATCGATATTATTATCCGCAGGTCCGAACTTCACGCTCGCATACGTGAGCGTATCAATTCGCTTCATCTCTAAGAAAGCTTCAGCCGACGTCATTGCATCCCCATCACTTTGTCCCTTATACGCCTTGTAATAGTTTACAAGACCATCTAGACGTTTTTGAGGTACCGTAGAGATCCACAAAGCACGACGAACGTCATTCTCTCCCATACTCTCATAGAGCGCGGGGTTGATACAACGAGGAACGAAATCTGCATAGCATTGTGCGCTACTAAGAAATCCCACAGAAGAGCCCCACCCAGCAATAGCAATAATATCTTCATCGCGACTCGTAACAGGAATCCCCCACAATACATTGTGATCAGCAATGTCGGACAGACCAGGTCTAGATGCTTCCTCTAGGTTATAGGGAGTAAGACCACTCTTTTCTATGACATACTTTGCAGCTTCAGCTGCCTTAGCATACTCCTGCATCACGAGGTAAGTACGTGCCAAAAGCCCATAGACCACAAACTCATCAATGAGTGCATTACTCTTTGCATGTCCCTTACCAGTCAAGGTTTCTTTTGCTTGTTCAAGGTTGGTGACAATGTATTTGTAAATAGTCTCCACCGTTACACGCGGATTGTTGATGAAGTCTTTTTGCGTCATTGTCTCCGTTACGAGCGGTACGGCCAACTTATCCTTATTGTCTACATAGGTATACTGGTATCCTTGCACCAAATTCAGATAAGACCATGCACGGAATGCCTTGGCTTGTGCACGTGCATTCTGTACAGCCTCACTCTTAGAGTCTTCTTTCGACGCCAAGATAATCTTATTCGCAGCTCCTATGAAATTGTAGAAGCAGGTATAGAACTGGTTTGTGATGAAGTAGTTTGGACGAAATCCTGAGTAATCCAGTGCAGGACTATACCAGTCATAATCGCCACAGTTCGACCACATGTTATCCGTACGCTCATCTAGCATTAACGAGATACTAGGTAATCCGAAATCGCTGTGCCTCTGACGACTACCAAACTTTGCATATATCTTAAGTTCTGCATACATACCGTCCACCGAAGAGGACGCACGGTCGTCAAAAGCATCGCCCGCTTCCTGTACTTGCTTAGTACTCAAGAGATCATCTTCTGGCTGTAGTTCCAATTCTTTCGCGCAACTTACAAACAAAGTCGCCCCAAGAAAAAGCCCCACAACGTATGAAAAACGAATATAACGCATTGTATCAATCCTTTCCTTATTTAATTGACTTGGGACTAGAATGTAAGGTTCAAACCTCCAGAGATCGAACGAATCGCCTTATAACCCACCCCAGAGGTTGTAGTAAAGCGAGGGTCAAAACCCTTGCGGGCAGAGAAAAGCCATACATTGTCAGCTACGACATAGACACGTAGACTACCGACATTGATCTTATCCACCCATGACTTCGGAAGCGTATAACCGAGCGTCAAATTATCGATAGCGAAAAAGCTACGGCTGGTGAGGAAACGATCAGACGTCTCATTAAACTTAGCATTGCTACTAGCATCCATACGTGGGACGTTTGTATTGGTATTCTGTGGTGTCCAAGAATTCAAGAGATCCTTGTGCATAGCAGCTCCATTACGGTTACCATTTTGCATCAGATCTTGGTATGCACCATCAAAACGCTTACCACCGAGAGTATAGGTAAATCCTGCACTGAAGTCAAAATCCCAGAAATCTACACTAGTAGAGATACCACCATTGATGATGGAAGAGAGGTCTTTCATTTCGACGCGGTTCTCATTCTTCGAAGCTACACTATAGTCGGTAGTCACCCCGTACTGCCCCGTTTTTTTGTCATAGGTTTGCCATAGAGCTTCCCCCTGCTCATTTACTCCCTTGTACTTTGGAATAAAATAGTCATACAAGGAACCACCTTCCTTATAGATGATACTACCTTCTACATACCCATACTCACTTTGTTTCCACTCAGCAGGGAGTTTCTCTAGCTTATTTTTTATCATACCACCATTCAGGGTTACTGACCAACGGATATTCTTGTCTTGGTAGGGAACACCCGTGATCTCAAACTCCATCCCCGTGTTAGACATCGCCCCTACATTGTCCCAAACATAGCGGTAGCCTGATGAGCCTGGCATGGTCAACTTAAACAACATGTCGGAGACCTCACGACGATAGAGCTCTATATTTCCAGACAAGCGGTGGCGGAAAAAGGCAAACTCTACCCCAAAGTTCAGGTTATGACTCGTTTCCCAAGTAATATCATTCCCCTTGTAGTAGAAGGTCGTTGCATAAGCACCGTTATTATTAGTCAGTTTGAAACGATCGAGGTAAGCGAAGTTCACCTCAATATTATCGTTCCCCTGTATCCCATAGCTAGCCTTTACCTTCAAGAGGTCGAGGAAGCTGCGAGTGGACTCCATAAAGCTTTCATTAGAGAGCATCCACGATGCCCCCACGCTACCGAAGTTCCCCCAACGTCTATTTTCGGAGAAGCGGCTCGAACCATCGCGACGGAACGAGAGTGTGAGGAAGTACTTCTCAGCAAAGTCATACTGAGCACGTCCTAGGAAACCTTCTACACGGTAACGACTACGCGAGGAGCTCGTCGAAGGTTGACGGATGGCTTGATCCAATTCCCGAGAATCTGGGTGAAACATCCCCTCTTTACTACCACTGAGGTATTGCACATCGCGATCGTAGTATTCATGTCCGAGAAGAACGTCGATGTGATTCTCGCCGTAAGCTTGATTCCAAGTCAACAATTGTTGAAGATTGAGGGTTGTATAGCGATCGAAGGACTTGTCAATAATACCACCGATAGAGGCAAACTGTCCATAATAGGGGTTACGCGTCGCAGTCTGGTAAGAATCGTCTAAGTCATACCCTCCGATGATACTGAAACGGAAACCGTAGGGCATAATGAAGTCTGCATTCGAACGCATACCGATGATAGCTGCGACATTATCGTAGATATCATACGTATTCGCTGCCAATGGGTTGGCTAGAGAAAGGTAAGGACGGATAAGCCCAGGGAACTGTCCTGTACCAAAGTCATAGACTGGCTTTCCCCACTTATTCTTCAAAATCTGCTTATTCTTATCGCGTACATAGATCGGGTAAATCGGAGCTGCAAAGTTGGTCATTGCAAAAATGTTCCCCGAGCTCCCAGAAGATTGGGTCGTTGTCGCATCTAGCGAGTTGGTCTTATACCCCGTATAGGAGAGATTTGCGCCGAGGTTCAACCATGTCTTAGGCTTAAAATCTCCACGGAGACGCGTGGTAAAACGCTCAAAGTTTGAACGAACGGTATATCCCTTATCATTGAGGTAACCAGAAGAGAAGAAATAATTAGCCTTGTCAGTACGCCCAGAAAGAGAAACCGTATACTCCTGACGCATGTTCGCTTCAAAAGCTTCTTCGTTCCAATCATCGGGTTGCATCCAATACTCGTTGCCTTCTTTATCTTTGACAGTGGTCCCTATCGTGGCGCTCTTATCCATCTCCCAGTGACCATCATTCGTTCTTGTAAACCAAGGGTTTGTGCTGCCTTCGGCACGCGAGAATGGGAAGTATACGATACCCTTTTTCGGATTTGAGAACTCGGCATCAGCTGCCTGAGTGATATCTTCATCATCCTTATCCTTGTTTCCCTTCACGCGATACTTTTGTTGATTCCATATCGCTTCATAGTACTTTGCTGCATACTGCTTGGGGTCTGTAATCTTGTCATAGTCAGGAATCCCGCGGAAGTTATACCCTACCTTTGCGGTGACATTTACATTCATGACCCCACCATGACGCGCATTTGCACCATTCTTGGTCGTGATCATCACCACGCCGTTGGCTGCACGAGCCCCGTAGAGCGCCGCCGAGGCTGCGTCCTTGAGCAATACGGTACTCTCTACGTCAGCGGGGTTGATGGCAGATACATCGCCCTCGTAAGGCATACCATCGACTACGTAGAGTGGGTTACTGTTCGCATTAAACGAACCATTTCCTCGAATACGGATTGTGGATGAAGAACCCGGTTGGTTGTTGGAAGAGGTTACCGTAACCCCTGGCACTTTCCCACTCAAGGCATTCAAGACGTTCGAGACTTGCTTACGCTCTAATTCTTTGCCACTTACCGAGGCTGCCGAACCGGTAAAGGTGCTCTTTTTCGCCTTACCGAATGCTACGACCATGACCTCGTCGATTTCCTCGTTGGCGAGCTGCATCACTACGTTGATGGTTTCTTGTTCTCCCACCGTAATCTCTTGAGTGTCAAAACCTGTGTAAGAAAACACAAGTACCGATTCGGGACCTGCAACACGAATCGAATAACGTCCGTTGGCATCGGTCACAGCTCCCGTTGTTGTGCCTTTCACTTGCACTGCCAGCTGAATTAATGGAGCGCCGTCTTCGACAGACGTAACCACCCCCGTCACGGTGCGCTGCTGACCCAACGCACAGCTTATCCCGACAGCCAAGGCTGCGAGTAGAAGTACTACTTTTCTCATACAGCTATCTTTTTGAAAATGAATAACATGTGCTAGTTACCTTTCACTTTGCAAGAGTGCCAACATCGCCTTGCGACCCCTGTCGTTTCCCACACGAATTTGGTGCTTTTTATTTTCCGCGACGGAGAATCTCTACTCAAAGATAAAAAAAAATAGAAACATAAGTGTAACTTTTTGCCCACTTCTTCATCGTATCGGGTTATTCTCCTAGATACTGTCCTACACCTACACAGTGTGTAAAGAAGCTACCTATCTACTTGTCTACGACTTTTTTTAATGCGCATAGTGTAGACCACTACTTTAGGAAATCCTAAGGCGCTATTTTTATACGATGAGCTAAATAATAGAGTAATTAAATAAAGAAATGCGTATAGAATATGGGCTATTTTGGAGTAGGTAATTTTACCTAATTTAGTCGGTGTAGAGTACGTGTAGAGCACGTGTAGAGTACGTGTAGCATTGGTGTACTCCTAGCATGCCTTGTTTTGGGATAGGGAATTGAGGAAAATGTAAAGCGACATTTCCCTGTTTTTCTCCCCAGTTGCTGCGACATTTACACACTCTCCTAGGAGAGTATCAAAGATGCGCACATTTTTTACGGACAGTATCTGTATTTATTGGGTGTGTTCCTCTGAAAAGGGTGGTATATATAAATGGTTCGTTTTATGCGAGCAATAACCCACTCTACGTGGTGGACGGTGTGCCCTTTGAAGGGGATATCGCCTCGATCAACCCCGCCGACGTAGAGAGTACCGTCCTGCTCAAGGATGCAGCCTCGGCAGCCCTCTACGGGGCTCGTGCTGCGAATGGCGTGGTGATGATCACCACCAAGAATGGTGCGAATGCCAAGAACGCAGGGATGGCAAATATCAACTTTGCCGCCAAGCTCGGTTACAACTTCCGTGGGATTCCTAGCTACGATCGTATTTCTGATCCCAAGCAATACGCAGAAAAGTATTTCGAGGCGGTGTGGAACTCCCATCGTTATAGCAACCCCAAAATTCCCAAAGACGCGGATGACGATGATGTGACAGCGGCAGCGCTGGAAGAAGTATTCGATCCCGCGGATGGATATGTATATTTCCCCTTCTCCGTAGGAGACGATAACGTCAATGGAGTAAAACCTACGACCGAGTGGTTTAAGCGTCGTGCCGATGGCACATGGGCCATAAACCCCAATGCCACCATAGGGCGTTATGTTGAAGATAAGGACGGGAACAAGTATTGGATGCAACCCGATGACTGGGAAAAGGAGGCGATTAAGCCCAATATGCGCCAAGAGTATACCCTCTCGATGTCTGGGCGTAGCGAAAAGACCAACTACTTCATGTCTGCAGGATACTTGAACGATAAAGGGTATACGAACAATTCGGACTTCACGCGCTATTCCTTCCGTCTGCGTGGCGATTACAAAGCAAAAAGCTGGTTGAACATGGGGGGGAACATCTCCTACACGGGTTACCAAGGTAATACCCTTGACGGTACAGAGGATGCAGGACTCTCTACAAACCTCTTTAGCGTTTTGGATGTAATCTCCCCTCTGTACCCGATGTATGTTCGGGATGGGGAGAAGAATATCCTAAAAGGTAGCAACGGGTTACCTGTTTATGACTTTGGTTACGAGCAGTTTCCTGGTATCGAAGCGCGTCCTGGGAGCGGCTGGGCAAACCCCTTGGCAGAGAATACCTACAATATCAACTTGAGCGATGCGTCGGTACTCGGGCTTCGTAGTTATGCCGACATTCTTATTCCTTACGGTTTCAAGGTAACGCTCAATGTAGGGTATGATGTAGACAATACCCATTTCACCCGAACCACCAACCCATTCTATGGGCAGTATGCGAGTGAGGGTGGACAGGTGATCAAGCAGGTAGATTACATCGGTACGCTCAACTTGCAACAACTTGTGAATTGGAGCAAGAGTTTCGATCAGCACAACATCGACCTCCTTATCGGGCACGAATATAACACCAAAGAGAGTCGTAACATCTATGGTATACGGGATAAGATGTTTAACTACAAGACCAAGGAATTGGACGGGGCTATCGCCAATCCAAAGACAGGATCTAGTAGTGAACAGTATCGTGTAGAAGGTTTCTTGGGTCGTGCGCAGTATGACTTTGCAGAGAAGTACTTCCTCACGCTCTCGTTCCGTCGCGATGGTTCGAGCCGCTTTGCGAAGAATAACCGTTGGGGGAACTTCGGTAGCGTGGGGGCATCGTGGATGCTCTCTAATGAAAGCTTTATGGAGTCCACGCGCAGCTTCCTAGACCTATTGAAAGTAAAGGCTAGCTATGGGATACAGGGGAATGACAATCTGGGAGTAGATTTCGCATACACCGACCTGTATCGTGTCACCAACCAGAGCGATAATTTTGGGCTTAACTTCGCTAGCAAGGGGAATCCTAACATCACGTGGGAAAAGAGTAATAACTTCAATATCGGTGCAGAATTCGCCTTCTTCAAGCATCGTCTGACGGGAGGTATCGAAGTCTTTCGTCGTTCGGTGTCGGATATGTTGTTTAAGTTGAGTGTGCCTGTTTCCAGTGGTTATGCTTATTACTGGGATAATATCGGCGCTATGTCCAACACAGGGGTAGATTTCGAGTTGCGCGGTGTGCCCTTCCGTAGCAAGGATATTGAGTGGTCTGTTTACCTGAACGGAGGTCATGTAACGAACCGTATCGATAAACTCCCTGCAGAGTGGAAGACCAAAGATTATGGTCACGTGGTGGGGACCTTGGTCTATCGTGAAGGAGGTTCTCTTGGCGATCTTCTCATACCACAGTACCTCGGCGTTACAGAAAACGGAGCGGCTAAGTGGAAGACCCAAGAGGGTGAGACAACCGATTATACCACGGCACAGTTGCCCAAGAATAGAACCTACTATACCAATCTCGCTCCGAAGGTTCGTGGTGGTTTCGGTACAAACGTAGATTTCTACGGTTTTGACTTTGGTGCAGCCTTTAGTTATTCCATCGGCGGACAACTGATAGACGAAGCCTATCAGTCGCTCATGAGACCGAAGAATGGTGATGCAATGCATAAGGATCTCTTGAAAGCTTGGACACCGAACCGGAAGAGTGATATCCCTCGTCTTGAGACGAACAAAGAGTTCCATCGGACCTCGGATCGTTTCTTGGTATCGCGCACCTACTTCTCTATCGACAACCTGACCCTTGGCTATACCTTCCCCAAGGCTTGGTTGGACAAGATCAATCTTGGTAGCCTCCGTGTATATGCCGTGGCAGATAATATCTGGCTCTTCTCTGCCCGCAAGGGTTTCGACCCCCGCTTTGGTGGTGGTGTGGGTTACAAGGCGATTCGTACCATCTCGGGTGGTCTGAATCTCACATTCTAACAATCTAGCGAAAGGTTTTCACAATGCGTAATAAACGTGTTTTTTATCTTTTCGGGCTCGCTTTACCAGTCATCTTCTCGAGCTGCTCCAAGGAATTGGAACTAGAGCCCCAGAACGACTACTTAACCCAGGAGCAAGTCCTAGAATCGTCGCGTGTACGTCCCGAATTGAGTGAAGCGCCTCGGGTGGGGATGTATGCCGAGCTCAAGAAATACAACCGTATCGGGGTGGAATCTCAATCCGATTTTGGTATCGGGTCTATCTCTCTTACGCTCGGAAATCGTGGCGATGGGCTCATTTGTAACCGTCTAGACGGTTATAACAAATATTGGAAAGATACCGACTATAGTTCTAATTCTCCGACCTCGTTCCAATCGCGCTTTATCTACGAGTCGTTCTATGCTTTTATCAAAAGCGCCAATGACTTGTTGAAGACTACCGATCCGAAGTCTACTGCAACCGAGGTGGTGCAGTACCGTGCTGAGGCGAAAGCCTTTCGTGCGTGGGCGTATATGAACCTTGTGCAGATCTTCCAATTCAACTATCAAAAGGATCCCAATGCACTCGGGGTACCGATTATCACGGAAGCGACTTCTACACAAGAGACTCTTAAAAACCCCCGCAAGACCCTAACAGAGGTGTACAAGTTCATCGGGGATGATCTAAAGGCTGCCTATGAAGCACTGGCGGGTATGGAAAATAGTACCTCCCACGCATACATAGACAAGCATGTCGTACGTGGTCTACAGGCGCGGATGCATCTCCTCAAAGGAGAATGGGCGGAGGCGGCAGAGGCGGCAAAACAAGTGATCGAAAAGAGTGGCGCTAAACCCTTGTCGATGACCGAGGCGAGCATGCCGAACTTTGATGACGGCGAGGCGTCCAACATGCTCTGGGCAAGTATACAGACCTCAGTGGATCGGCTCACGACCTCGGGGCTTGTAAACTTCCAATCCATGATGTGTTCTCTCTCTGGACGTCTTGCTTATACATCGGTCGCGCCGATGCGTATCAACCCAGATCTTTACCAGTCTATCAATGAGTCCGATGTGCGTCGCTGCTGGTGGGTAATACCTGAGGACATTGAGAAGAATTCGATAAAAAAGAACATCGATGGGATGATTAATCACTTCATGCAGATCTATGGCTTAGATCAAGCCACAGCGACGACCACAGCTGAAAAGTATGTAGCGAAGAAAGGCTTGAAAGCTTTTACAAATATCAAGTTCGCTCCAGTAGATAAAGACATCTACAAGAAGGAGAACTCTTCGGACTTCCCTTTGATGCGAATTGAGGAGATGTACTACATCGTGGCAGAGGGTATCGCACACTCCGATCTAGAAAACGGTAAGGAGGTTCTGAAAAGCTTCGTATCCACGTACCGCCAAGAGGACTATGACCCCGAGATTGCAGATCTGAACGCCTTTATAGACGAGATCTACCGTCAGCGCCGTCTAGAGTTCTGGGGTGAGATGTTACCCTATTACGATATGATGCGTTTGAACAAACCCATGGAGCGTATCAAAAAGGATGGAATTGCTTCGCTGATTTATCAGCCTATCCAATCCTTCAACCTCGCTGCAGGGGATCCACGTCTGATTATGCAGTTCCCCGAGCGTGAGTTATCGCAGAACCCAGCGATAGTGCAGAACGAATACAAGGCACCTCCTTCAAATGAAGCGAAATAGTTCTTTGTAGCGTCTTTTCCCGCCGTCCCCCTTCGCCAAGGGGGGCGGTTTTTTTTATGTATTGAAAAGATGGAGAGAATAGAGACTCTCACGCAAAAGAAGCACAAGCTATGGTATAATGTTTGTGATTCACAATAATAGACGCTACTTTTGCATATTATTTCATATAACGAGTCCTATATATGCTTGTACAATTCTCTGTAGAGAACTATATGACCTTTAGACACAAGGCGACACTCAGTCTTGTAGCATCCAACTATGACAAGCAAACCCGCGAGACCGAGAATGTGATCCTAGTAAAGCCCTTCCGACTACGCTTATTACGTAGCGCTGCAATTTATGGTGCGAATGCAAGCGGTAAAACCAAGCTACTAGAGGCACTATTATTTATGCGCAACTTCGTACTCACAAGCTCTAAGGAAGGACAAAAGGGAGACACGATAGATGTCGAACCTTTTCGCCTGAATGTAGCAAGTGAAAAAGAGCCCAGTGAGTTTGAGGTGATCTTTTATGCCACTAATAAGCTTTATCGATACGGTTTCTCTGTGAACAAAGAGCAGGTATGTGAAGAATGGCTGTATGTAAAAGCTTTACGTAAAGAAGTGGAGATCTTTGTGCGGGAAGGGGAACACATGCACATCCATGACAAGTATTTTTCACGCGGGAAACGCCTCTGGGAAGACAAGATGGTGCGAAACAATGCGCTCTTCCTCTCTGTGGCGGCACAGTTTAACGACGAATTGGCAGGAGAGGTACTGGCTTGGTTTCTGAACTTAAAGATTATTTCTGGGTTACGTAAAGAAGGGTTCGAGAGCGTTACCTTATCTCAACTCACGAATTCGGAATTCAAGAAAACTCTATTGCATCTCTTACAGGCAGCAGACATCGCGTTAGAGGATATTGAACTCAAGCGAGATAACCCCGAAGAGCACCTCCCCAAAGAACTTATCCAGCATTTGAAACAACTCAATCCGAATGCCGTCTTTTACCATGACCTCAACACCTTTCACAGAAAGTTTGATGCCCAAGGAAATCTACTAACAGAACGCGCCGTCTTCTCCTTCAATGAGAATGAATCGGCTGGTACACAGCAGTTCTTTTCGATAGTGGGTCCGATTATTGATGTTCTGGTACACGGCTACCTCCTCTATGTCGACGAGCTAGATGCACGCTTACATCCCCGTTTAGTCAGTGCTCTTCTCGCTCTTTTCAATTCGGCACAAAGTAATCCTCACGATGCGCAGTTGATATTTAATACCCATTATAGCCAACTCTTAGACACTGGCTTGCTCCGTCGCGATCAGGTCTGGTTTGTAGAAAAGAATGCTCTAGAAGAAGGCTCGCTCTATTCTCTTTCTGATTTCAAAGGCACCCGAAGAGATGAACCCTTCCAACGGAACTACTTACTTGGGAAGTATGGGGCGGTTCCCATAATAGAAGATTTAACTAGTATAATAGACCATGATGACAAATAAAAAACATGCTAGTGAACCCAAGCTAAAACGTCCGTCTCCGAATCGAGACCCAAAGAGAATCATAGGAATAGTAACAGAGGGTAAGACCGAACAACTCTATTTGCAACGCTTCGTGGAAGAGTTCGAACTACGCAAGAATCCACGTGTTGAAATACAGATAAGGTCTATCAATACAGGAGCGTCCAAAACGTTATTGCAAGAGGCAAGGAAAAAGAAGAAAGAATGCGACGATGTCTGGATCGTATGTGACAAGGATGAGAATGGCGATGACGTGTTTTCTCAAATGTTAGCACAGGCTCGTTCGCAAAAGATACAAGTAGCCTATTCCAACCAAGCTTTTGAGTATTGGGTCTTGCTTCATTTCTCTGATCTTCAAGGGGAAGCTATCGATAGAAGGGATTACGAAAAGAAATTGAATCAAGTACTGAGACCGTATAATATCGCATATACAACGACGCCTAAGACTCTTTCACCAGAATTACTGGATGTGCTAATGGATAGCAAACTTATAGACCAAGCAATATCACGTGCAAAACGGATTCATGAGAAAAAGATTACTGAAGGAAAACCTTACAGCGAGTCCTGTACGACGGTTTATTGCTTGATCGGGATGCTAAAAGATATCAGTAGAGTTAAAAGTATATAGTTTTCCGTCACCCTTCATTCCTCCAGCGGTGTTCAAAAAACTCATACCCTTCAATATTATTGAACAAAGCAAAGTTATTGAACAGACTCTATATAGCCAAACCCTCCCCTTCCACACACAACCCCCGCTTTTTCTCTATCTTTGACAAGTGTTTTACAACAACGTAACCGAAGAAAAGATGAGTACGCTGGTCGTAGAGAATATAGCCAAACTGGTACAAGTAGAAGAAGGCGAACCGCGGAAGTGGGTCGCAGGGCAAGATATGCAGCACCTCGCCTGTGTAGAGGATGCTTACCTTTTGGTGGAAGACGGCAAGATCCGACAGTGGGGTAAGAGCGCAGATGCGCCACAGGCTGGGATCGACGTGCGCGTAGATGCCAAGGGGGGGATGGTCTTCCCTTCTTTCTGCGACAGCCACACCCATCTCGTTTATGCGGGAAGCCGAGAAATAGAATATATAGACAAGATTCGTGGACTCTCTTACGAAGAGATCGCCAAGCGCGGCGGTGGGATAAATAACTCTGCGGCGCGGCTTCATGCCGCCTCGGAAGATGAGCTCTACGAGAGTGCTATGGAGCGCATCCGCGAGATCATCCAGTGCGGTACGGGCGCCGTGGAGATTAAGAGCGGCTACGGGCTCACGACCGAGGATGAGCTGAAGATGTTACGCGTTATCCGCCGCATCCGCGAGACGAGTCCTCTGGTCGTGCGTGCCAACTTCCTCGGGGCACACGCAGTCCCACTCGCCTACAAGGGACGTCAGGGGGAGTATGTAGACCTTCTTATCAACGAGATGATCCCACTGGTAGCGTCCGAGGATCTTGCAGACTTTGTTGACGTCTTCTGCGACGCAGGCTTCTTTACCGTGGAGGAGACGGAGCGCATCCTGATGCAAGGCATCAAGTACGGCATGCGCCCGAAGATTCACGCCAACGAGCTGGCTTGCTCGGGCGGGATTCAGGTTGGTGTGAAGTACAACGCTCTTTCCGTAGACCACCTCGAGTATACGGGGGATGAGGAAATCGCCGCCCTGCTTGGTTCGGAGACCATGCCGACCCTATTGCCGGGAGCAGCCTTCTTCCTTGGGATGGAGAACCCGCCTGCACGCAAGATGATTGAGGCAGGGCTTCCGCTTGCGATGGCATCGGACTACAACCCAGGTTCGTCCCCCTCGGGAGATATGAAGTTCGTCGTATCGCTCGGGTGTGTCAAGCTCCGTCTTTTGCCTGAAGAAGCTTTTAATGCGACCACGATCAACTCCGCCTACGCCATGGGGCTTAGTGATACCCACGGGAGTATCGCTCGGGGTAAGGTGGCGAATTTCTACATAACGAAGCCTATCCCCTCGTACGAGTTCATGCCCTACGCCTACACGACACGGCTCATTTCTCGCGTTTTCCTCGGCGGTGTAGAGCAGTAAGGTCTTCGGTCTCATGGGAGCAGAAAAACAGCCCTTGCGCTCGATAGTGGAAGGGCTTTTCGCTGAGTTCTCGCCACGGCGAGGGCTTGGTAAGGTGGCGAATTATATCCCTGCACTTGGCACGGTCGATGCGCACCAGTTTGGTGTTGCCGTGCAGCCGTTGGAGGGGGAATGTATCTGTTGTGGGGAAGCGCAGGTACGTTTTTCTATCCAGAGTATCAGCAAGCTTTTTGCCTTCACGATGGCCTTTGCGGCACGTGGCGAGCGTATCTGGGAGCGTATTGGGAAAGAGCCTTCTGGTACGTCGTTTAACTCACTCTTTCAACTCGAGGCAGAGAATGGCATTCCCCGCAACCCGTTCATCAATGCAGGCGCTATGGTGATCACGGATATGCTGATTGATGATTTCGACGACCCTATGGGCGAGCTCCTTGCTATTTTGCACCAGCTCACGGGGTGTCACTCTATCGATTATGATGAAGAGGTTTACCGTTCAGAGCTTGCCTACGGTTCGCGTAACGCTGCACTGTGCTATCTGATGAAGAGCTTTGGGAATATCCATCACTCGGTACGGCAAGTGCTCGACCTTTACTTTATGCAATGCTCGGTACGGATGACGTGTAGGGAGCTTGCGCAATCGGTACAATTCTTAGCACAGCACGGTGTCAATCCTCTTTCAGGCAAGGCCTTTCTTACGCCCAGTCAAACCAAGCGTACGAATGCGCTGATGCTTACGACGGGACTCTACAATGAGGCGGGGGATTTTGCTTTTCGGGTCGGTATCCCAGCAAAGAGTGGTGTTGGCGGTGGGATCGTCGGACTCATTCCGGGCGAGCTCACGGTCGCCACTTGGTCGCCTGGGCTTAATTCGCTAGGCAATTCACAATTAGGGATAGACTTTCTCGAGGAGTTCACGACACGCACTGGACTTTCTATCTTCTAGAGAGATGGCGAGTAGCAAAGCACGTGCCTTCTATCGTTTCGAACTCTGGGTACTCACGGGGAGTATCCTACTCATCTTGCTAGCGGGGCTGTTGACGCTCCTCTCTTACAGTGCGGCCAATGGTCTCGGGGTCTTGGCAGTGCTATTCTATGTCATGGCACGTGGGATCAGCATTCTCGGGCGTGGTATCCGCTACGAACCCAAGTCGCGCCTACTGCTCCTCTTTCTCCTCTTGGTGGGGCTCGTCTTTGTACTCATGGGGATGGGTAAGCTCTTTATGCTCATGGTATTACTGGGGCTTGACGGCGCTATTCTATACAATCGTTACCGTAAAGCCAAATAATTCGCATGCCTACGGAAAACCTGTTAGGGAAGAACCTTGTTGAGTTAAAAGAACTTGTTGCTGCGAACGGGTATCCGCGTTTTGCTGCGCAACAGCTTAGCGAATGGCTCTATAAGCGCTGTGTCGCTTCGTTTGAGGAGATGACCAATCTATCTAAGCAGACGCGTGCCGATCTGAGTGAAAAGTACCTTATTGGGCGCGAGAGCTACCTTTCTGTTCAGACTTCACGAGACGGTACACGCAAATACCTCTTTCCTGCCGACAACGACCGTACCGTCGAGACGGCGATGATCCCCGAGCTCGATCGCCGCACGCTTTGCGTTTCCTCGCAAGTAGGCTGTCGCATGGGGTGTCAGTTCTGTGCTACGGGACAACAGCCGTGGGGTGGGAATCTCTCCGCTTCGCAAATCCTCAATCAGATCTTGAGTGTTGACGAGCGTCCCGAGCTCTCGAACTTGGTATTTATGGGGATGGGCGAGCCCCTAGACAATGTCGATGTGCTCTTGCGTGTTCTCGAAGTCCTGACGGCGTCGTGGGGGCTGGCGATGAGTCCACGCAGGATTACGGTCTCGACCATTGGTGTACGTCGCGGTCTGGAACGTTTCTTACGCGAGAGTGAATGTCACCTTGCTATTAGTCTCCACACCCCATTTGAAGAGGAACGTCGTGTACTCCTACCCGGCACGGGGGGACTACCGCTCCGTGAGCTTTTTTCGTTGCTTCGTACTGTAAATTGGCGAGGACAACGTAAGCTTTCCTTTGAATATGTTGTACTGGCTGGGGTCAATGACTCAACAGCCCATCTGGAGGGACTCGTCAAGTTATTGCGAGGCGTGCCGTGCTTAGTCAACCTGATAGGCTATCACCCCCATGATGGGGCATCGTTTGAGCGCCCGAAAGATGCCGTCCTACTGCGGATGCGCGACAAATTGGGGCAGGCGGGTATCCTTGCTACCTTACGTGCGAGTCGCGGCATGGATATCGGCGCAGCGTGTGGCTTGTTGAGTAAAACGAAGAAGGTGTAACGGAGAGCGTCGAAACAGTAGGCTCTCACAGAGCATCTGCTAATCCCACCATCCACTCACGCCCAACTATGAAAAAAGCCGTCTCCCTGATGGGGGGCGGCTTTACGTTTATTATTAAGGGGTATTGAGGGGAGGATGACTCTATTCTCTGTACATGCCCCTCATCTCCTCTTGCGCATCGCGGAGGCTTTATTACAGAATAACCTTACTCTTGCAAAAAGAGGTTGATACTCCAAGAGGGCATCTCACTTGTTGTAATCCCACTTGTTGTATAGGCTCACCTTACAGACCTTTCCTAGCGTGCGATACCAGTGGCTCTCGTCTCGCGAATTACGGTGACCTTGACTTGTCCCGGATAGGTCATTTCCTCTTGGATACGCCGCGCGATATCCAATGCCAAGTGCTGGGAGGCTTGGTCGTCAATCTTCTCGCTTCCCACGATAACTCGGAGTTCACGTCCTGCTTGGATAGCATAGGTCTTTTCTACCCCTGGGTAGGAGAGCGCCAAGGATTCCATATTCTTGAGACGCTTGATATAGGCCTCTACCACTTCACGTCGTGCCCCAGGACGTGCCCCAGAGATCGCATCGCATACCTGTACAATGGGGGCGATGAGGGTACTCATCTCGATCTCGTCATGGTGCGCACCGATAGCGTTGCATACCTCGGGCTTCTCCTTGTACTGCTCTGCGAGCTTCATCCCATAGAGAGCGTGTGGCAACTCGGGCTCCTCGTCGGGCACCTTACCGATATCGTGGAGGAGTCCAGCACGCTTCGCGAGCTTTGCATTGAGTCCCAACTCGCTCGCCATAATGGCACAAAGGTTTGCCACTTCTCTAGAGTGCTGTAAGAGGTTTTGTCCGTAGGATGATCTGTATTTCATACGCCCGACCATTCGCACCAATTCGGGATGCATGGGCTGTACCCCGAGGTCGATGATAGTCCGCTTTCCAGTCTCCTGAATTTCCTCCTCGAGCTGCTTGGTAACCCGTGCCACCACCTCCTCGATACGTGCTGGGTGGATACGCCCATCCTGTACCAGTTGATGTAGAGAGAGTCGTGCAATTTCTCGACGTACGGGATCGAAGGCGGAGAGGACAATGGCGTCTGGCGTGTCATCGACAATCAATTCGACCCCAGTAGCAGCTTCGAGGGAACGTATATTTCGTCCCTCACGTCCGATGATCTTTCCCTTTACCTCGTCAGAGTCGATATGGAATACAGAGACTGCATTCTCAATGGCCGTTTCCGTCGCCAGACGTTGTACGGACTGCACGATAATACGCTTTGCTTCTTTGTTCGCATTGAGCTTTGCTTCCTCGATAATCTCGGCTTCGTAACTCGCCGCCTCGTTCTGGGCAGCCTCTGTCATAGCCTGTACCAGCTGCTGCTTCGCGGTTTCAGCAGACATGCCAGCAATCTCTTCGATACGAGAGATGTGTTGCGCCTTGAGCTCCTCAGCCTCACGGCATAGACCGTCATAGTGCTCCATTTTTGCCGTCAGCGATGCTCTCTGCGCCTCATGCTCTTTACGCTTCTTTTGTAACTCAGTTTGTTGATTTCGGAGGTTATTTTCCCTCTGTTTGAGATCCCTCTCCGCAGTCACCAGCTTTTCTTCTCGAACCTGCGTTTTAGCATCAAACTCCGCCTTCAAGCGTTGGAAGTGCGCCTCAGCCTTTTCGACCTTTTCAGCATGCACTCGTTCAGCCTCTAATTTAGCCTCTGCAATAAGCCTTTCATTTCGTTCGCGCAGTACCTTCCCCAGCATCCAATAGGCTACAGCAAAGCCTACGGCTAGCGAAATCAGCACGGCTACGACGATTCCTATAATTGTTCCCATCTTTCCTCCAATCGACCTTATAACAATAAAAAAGCCCGTGCCCCCACTGGCTACAGCAAGAAACTCCAAAGAAAATTACGGATGGGTCGGTTGTGTACTTCTGAAGTCCAACGTCCTATTTCTAGAATCCCGCCACGCTCCCCTCAGGGGGAGTGCATGGGGTAAAAAGGCCTTTCATTAGGACACTAAATCTCAACCCAATACGCTAAAATGTCGAGTTCCGCGTAAGCAAACAGCTAGGCAAACGGGCTATAGAATTTTCTCGCACTATTTAGAACGTTGCATACCACTCTCTATTGCCTCTTGGATCTGGATATCAAGGCTTTTCAAACGCCCTTCGATATCTTGTTGCAAGGATTTTTCTTCCTCCCGGAGTTGCAGGGTCATGAGCTCCAGTGCAATGATTGCAATCGCCTGATCCTCATCCTTGAGTGAAAGATGGACAAACTTCTGACGAATCATCTGATTGATCCGCTCCTCGGCGCGACGTACCCTTGCCAGGTGTTCCTTGCTCAGGTTGACACTCAGAGTAATACGTCCAATTTGTACCAATTCACTTGCCATGCGCCCCTTCTTGGGTAATCATATATAGAGAGCGAGCTTCTTACGCTTGTAATAGCGCAATACAAGCATCTATTTCCCGTAACAACGAAGTGAGGAGTTTCCGTGCCTTTCGCACCTGCTCTGGATCTGAGGATAACACTGCGGCAGCACTCAAGACTTTGACCTCTTCGGTAGAGACCTTCACCTGCGACCGCAGCGTCGCAAGCTCTTGTTCCAACTCCGCTTTCTCCACCTCGAGTTTCTGCACACGCTCCTCCAGAACAGCTACATACGCGAGCAACCGTCCGACACTATCCTCTAGGGATTCCAATGCTTTTAATCGCTCGTCGTATGACACTTCTAGTCCCCTCTCTTCTCTTGCAAAGGTACACTAATTTTCAAATGTTCTAGCAAAAGCAAGAAAAGACAGCGTATAAACTAGCGCTATCTATAGTATTTGTCAAACAAAGCAAGGTAACAGACGTTTTTCATACAGTAGAACCTTATTAGCTAAAAGGGACAATGGAAGAGGTAGCACAGTACGTAGGAGAGGATCTAGAATTGATGCGCGCAGCCAAGGATGCGACAATCGCGCATGGCGAGAAACTAGAAGAGATCCGTTTATTCGCTCGCAACGCCGGGATACACAAGATCGGGATAGCACACTGTGCTGCCCTAGCGCGTGAGGCTGCGATCATTGCCGAGCGTTTGGGAGATGAGTTTGAGACCTTTGCCGTAGGGTGTAAAGTGTCCAAGCTCCCACTGGCAAGTATCTTAAACGACGATTCTCAGGGATTGGCTTGTAACCCGATAGGTCAAGTGCAGGAATTGGAGCACTGGGGTAGCGAATTCAACATCGTCGTGGGGCTCTGTCTTGGTCACGACATGCTTTTTTACAAGTACAGCAAGGTGCCTACGACCACCCTGATCGTAAAAGATCGTGCCCACAAGCACAACCCGATGGCCTCCCTGCAACCCAAAGAGAAAACAGAAGAGGCGTAGCACGTCCCCGTAGGGAAGGGACTATATTTTTAGATAAATCGTAGGGTAGATAAATTGGCGGGGGCTCGTTGCACCACTCTCATTGTTTTCTTGTTGGGGCGTAAGGGGGTATTCTCATCCTCTCTGCAAAGAAAATCACGAACGGGAGGGAGCAACAGCCCCCGCTACTATGTTGTGGCTAATCCAGTACCCAATGCATCGTATACTCTATACACTGGTCTTCCTGCTCGTGGTCGTTTCTAATCTTTTTGCTGTTCCGACCGAGCTCTGGCGTGTCCACTTGGGCAAGGAGATGTCTGTCGAAAAATGGACAGCGTGTCAACAGCGTGGCGTCGAGATAGTTGATTACCTTGGTGAGGGGGACTATCTGGTGAGAATCCCTCAGGCTCTTTCTCACAAAAAGGTCACCCAAATCACTCGGGGCGAGGTGTCACCTCCTCCCACTCTTTTTACACCAGAGGAGAAGATATCCCCTAGGTTAGTGGCTCGTTTACAGAAGGATACTTCCCGCCTTTCCCTGCGTGTGGTGTCATTACCGAGAAGCGAGGAGTCCTTGATGCGTAGCACCTTGCTCACACTCGGTGGAGAGTGGCTCGGCTATGACCCCATCACCTCTACCCTACGTTGCACGATTTCAGCGCAAAATCTAAAACCACTTGCCTCGCAGGAGTGGGTTCTTTGGATACATCCTTCCCCTCGCCCGCGTCACGTCCTGGATGCAACGAGTGGGCTGCTGAGTGGGGTTCCCCTCCTTGATGCGCAAGCTTTAGGAGGACGTTACCACCTTACTGGCAAGGGCGTACGGGTCGGAATCTGGGACGAGAGTCTCGACCCACACCCCGACCTGCGGGGGCGCTATACGCAGGAGGAACACAACCTCCTGAGCAATGGGCATGGGACACACGTAGCGGGAATCCTACTCGGCGGAGGGTATGGAAACCGTACTGCACGCGGCATAGCGCCAGCGGCACATGCTTGGTGCTACAATTTTAAGACAACGGGCGAGGTGACCCAACGCGACGATTGGGAAGAGATGGCCTCGGCACATATCACCCATCGCATCAGCCTAACCAACAACTCCTACGGAGTTTCGTATGACGAAAAAACTTGTTCGGACTACAATGAGATGGTCTATGACCTCGACGCCCCCTACGACCAAGTAGCGGCACACTACCCATTCATGACGCATGTTTTTGCGGTAGGAAATGAACGAGCACTGAAGGCGTGTCAGACGAAGTTCCGTAACGGAGGGTATGCCTCCTCTCCGAGCCGCGGTAAAAATCTTTTGTTCGTCGGAGCAATTGACGCCGATCAGAGCATGCCGCGTTTCTCCTCTTGGGGTCCTAGCGACGATGGTCGTCTTCTCCCCACAGTAGTTGCCCATGGCGTGCAAGTCATGAGTACCAATAAAGAGGCTGGGTATATCCCCTATTCTGGGACGTCGATGTCTACCCCTGCAGCGACAGGCGTCTTAGCCCTCGCAACCGAGTATTACGCGCAACAACACGGCGGCGACGTCCCACGTAGTGACCTTCTTCGCGCACTAGCAGCAAACTGTGCCGACGATCTTTTTGCCGCTGGACCAGATTACACCTCGGGGTATGGGCTCGTGAATGCCCCAGCCATGATAACGACCCTCGAGCAGGGATGGTATGCTTTCGGACGCGCGGAGTCTCAAGGAGAAACCTCGGAACATACCCTCATTGTCCCCGAAGGTACGACGCGCGTGCGCGTCATGCTAGTATGGAACGATGCCGTATCGCTCCGACCACACGTATGGGGGGCACGAGCCTTGATCAACGACCTAGACCTACGTGTGACGAGTTCCAAGGGCTCTACGCTCCCATGGATTCTTGACGCCAGCCATCCCACGGCAGTGGCCACTCGCGGTACAGATCGATTCAACAACATAGAGCAGGTAACTCTAGACAACCCCACTGGAATGTTAAAGGTTGAGGTTCTGGCACACGAACTTCCCAAGCCTGCTCAGGACTGGGTCTTAGTCTGGTACTTTGAACGAGAGAGTACCCCCAAGTTCCTAGTACCTAGTAAGGAGGGAACGGTGGGGCGTCTCTTGCCTGTTTTTACAGAAGGTTTTGTCCCGCCCCTTCGTCTCGAAGTCTTGAAGGGGGAGAGTAAGATATCGGAACAGTCGCTCTCGACCCCAGGGACATTGCTTCGTCTCCCCGAGACGCTGCAGGGATCGTTCCACCTACGCGCCCGCGATACCAAGGGGAACAAGGTATTGTCACCTCAACTGCAGCTACTCCCCATCCCAACAGGTCTGACCCTAAGCGCGACAGAGACCCACATTTTCCTTTCTTGGGATGCTGTGCAGGGAGTCTCCGAGCCCTTCCATTACAGTGTAAAGATGTCGTGTGGCGCGCAGGATGCTTGGCAGGAAGTGGCTCAAGTCTCTACAGCGCCAGAGTGTACCCTTCCCTTAGAAAAGCTTTTTGGTGCAACAGAGGTAGCCTTTGCCGTCAATGTCGTCACAGCAAAGGGAGAGGGAGGTCTTTCAGAGACAGTGCTCTCCCCCTCATTACCCTATTTGACAGAAGCAAGCTTGCAGTTCGACAATACCCCAGAGGTGGAAATCATCCCCGAGGTAGAGGGTCAGAAACTCACCAGTGGCGCACGGCTTCCACGAGGGACACGTCTCACCCTTGGGGTTCAAACCAGCGATGGGAAGGCGCTAGAGCGCCTTTCGGTGAATGGGGTGTCCATTGACTTCCGACGTCAAAATGCAGGGCGATACACAGCACAATTTACGATCCCCTACTCAGGGCTCTTCCCCGTTTTCCACATTACAGCCTCAACACAGGCGATAGAACGCCCTCAGGTAACATTACACACCCTTCGTTCAGAAAAAGGGGATTATGCGGTACTATGGGGCTCAGATACGCTACAAAATGGGACGCTACTATTGGGCGGTACGTGGTTGCACCTCCATCATCCCATACGTGGACGTTTTCTTCCGACCCACTTTTTGGTGAATGGGCGTCCGCTCATGGGGCTTCACGAGAAAGGGGCGCTCGTGGCGCTGTATCGGTTACCTGCGGATTATTCCGAACCGACATTGAACGTTTCGTGTGCCTACGAGGCGTTGCCTACGCGCCGCCTACATTGCACGCTAGCTGGTGGCGAAGCTACATGGGAATGTGAGAGCAATGGCGCTCCCGTAGGGGCAGATAGTCTCTGTGTACAAGGGGCAGAATTGCGAATTATGGTACGCCTAGCAGACAATTACGTCCTCGATAAGCTGATTTGTGACGGCAGGAGCTTACAAGTCTTCCAAAAAGATGGCATATTCGTAGGCTTATATACCGTCCCCACGGGGAGTACACTTCCCGTACGCATCGAATTCCGATTGCGAGCACTCCGAACCCCCACAGAGGAGCGCGTAGACTGGTCGACAGTTGCAGTATCCCCCAATCCCTTTACCACGCGAGTGCAGATAAAGAGCCTGGGTCTCGAAGGAGCCTATACCCTACTCTCCCCCCTAGGGGTCGTGCTTTCTGAAGGTGTATGGGGTGTCGGATGTACAGAGCTCTCGACGACAAATTTACCCTCAGGAGTCTACCTCCTGCAGCTACAGAGTGGGATGTCACACCGCTACTTCACTCTCTATCGTCAATAAAAATCTCTATCGTCAATAAAAAAGTAAATTCAATCAGTTATAGCCCTATGAAACAAGAAATACAAGCCATAGACCGCAAGGATTTTGCCCCTATCGTACACGCTATCGGGGCAGACATTGAGCAAACGCAGGTGCGTATCGTGGCATCCGCCAATGCCGATATGCTCTTTCACTATTGGAAGGTGGGGCATTTCATTCTCTACCTCCAAGAGAAAGAGGGCTGGGGAGCTAAGGTCATCGACAAACTTTCGGAGGCTATTCGCTCACAATATCCTGATAAGAAAGGCTATTCTCGCAGAAACATCTTCTACATGTGTCGCTTTGCCAGTGCCTATCCTCTGAATGTGTTGCAACAAATGTGCGAGGCAGACAGCATGCTAAGTAATCCATCTGTGGGCGCAGTGAAAGCCCTTACGACTCAACTCAATCAATTAGTGCAAGAGCCTCTTGCACTAATCCCAAATACAGAAGATCAACCGATTGAAATTACGCAAGAACCTCTTGCACAATTAGGAGAAGTAGCTCAAACGTTATCCTCTGTCTATCAGACAGACATCAAGCAAATAGAGACGCTCTTCAAGCGTTCTGCGGTTGTTCGTACAAATTGGGCGAGCCATGTGATACTCCTCAACAGCAAGCTCCCTCTTGGCGAACGCTATTGGTATATCACGCAAGCCGTGGCGAATGGATGGAGTAGCAACGTTCTAAAAACACAGTTGGACACCAATCTTTTCGCTCGTCAGATTACGGCAAAGAAAGTGAGCAACTTCTCTGCACGCTTGCCAAAACCACAAAGCGACCTTGCTAACTATTTGATGAAAGACCCTTATATCTTCGATATGATGGGGCAAACGGACAAGATGGCAGAAAAGGATATTGAACGGCAATTGGTTTCGCACATCACGAAGTATCTGCTTGAAATGGGGAGTGGTTTTGCTTTTGTTGCTCAGCAAAAACATTTTCAGGTGGGCGAACAAGACTTCTATGCCGACCTCGTCCTCTACAACATTCAGCTGCACGCCTATGTGGTCATCGAGCTGAAGGCAACGCCCTTCAAACCCGAATACATGGGGCAACTGAATTTCTACATCAATGTGATAGACGACACGCTCCGAGGCGAACACGATAACAAGACCATCGGCTTGCTGCTCTGCAATGGTGGCGACAAGGTAGTGGCGCAATATGCTCTCTCAGGCTACGACCAGCCAATCGGTGTCAGCGATTATCAACTAACAAAGGCTATTCCAGACAATTTGAAGTCTGCCTTACCTACAATTGAAGAAGTCGAGGAAGAATTAACTAAGATTGTAGAGCAAGTAGATTAAGCCATTTTACGTGCTGGATTCAACCCACAAATACAACAATTCCATACAAGAAATACCGAGAAACTTTTTGGGTGTAATAAAGGGTGTAACTCATTGAGTTACACCCTTCATTGGCGGAGAAAGAGGGATTCGAACCCCCGGTACGTTGCCGTACTACGGTTTTCAAGACCGTCGCATTAGACCACTCTGCCATTTCTCCACCGCAAAGATAGCACCTTTCTTTGAAATACCAACAACAAAGAAAGAAGAGAAGAGAGAGAGGATAAAAGAAGAAGCCCTCCCCTGACCATTGGTCAAGGAAGGGCTTTGTTTTTCGTTATCCACACCCCGCTGCTTCGTTATTTAGAAGCTAGCGAAGCCGTCGGTCTGGACTAGGTTCGGATTTGCTCTTAGCTCCTCGGCAGGGATAGGGAGCGTAAACTTCTTCGTCCCATACTTATAGGCATCCTTGTAGAAATCGCCTGTCCCCTTCACCTCACACTTCTCGTCTACACTCCGTTTGAATCGTGCTAAATCGTCGAAACGGAATCCTTCAAAACAGAGCTCCTTTTGCCGCTCCAGTAAGATGGCGTCTTCCGTCGCCTCAGTGTGTAGAGAAGCACCACGCTGCGCAGCAATGCTATTGAGTGCCGCCAACGCTCCAGCAAGGTCGCCTATACGGAAGAGCGCCTCAGCCTTCATCAGTACGACCTCTTCGTAACGCATGAGTACGATGTTGTCGGTATTGTTCTTGTGGTCAGGATATTTCCCCAAGTTCGCCAAATAGGTGTGCAACTTTTCGTTCGCCTTTTCCTTGCGTTTCCTTTGCTCAACATTTTCGCCTATCATAGCCTCGCTTCCTCGGATGTCGTTGGCTTCGAATAGGTTCTTCAGGTACTGGGTTGGTGCTACAGCCCCGAAATCTGGGTCGTGATAGGTCTGTGCTAGACTGAGGGTATTGGTCATCGCAGCTGCGGTAATCGCGAGTTCAAAGATCGAATTCGGATTCAGCTTTTTTCTCCACGAAGCCACGTACTCATTTTTGTCTAGGATACGGAACTGATTGCTATTTTCGACTTCCTTCAGACTTTGGAGCGCTTTTTCCCATTCACCGAACCATAGCGCCATACGGGCACGTAGTACGTGTGCCGCATAGTAATTTAGGTAGACTTGCAGGTTCATAGCATTCTGCCCACCAGTGAGCTTTTCATCGTCCTTTCCTGCCTTCAGCAAGGTGATGGCCTTATCGATATCAGCATATAGTTGCGTCTTTACCTCGTCAACCGAATTACGGGCCATCGTGAGATTCTTAGGCGGATAAGCCGTCGCGTACGGGATACCCGTCACCGAGCTTCCCGAATGTTGCGCCCCAAAGACACGCAGCAAGTCGTAATGTATCAATGCCCGCAACCCGTAGGCTTGCCCCACAGCGAATTGCGCTTCCTTGTTACCAGAGAAGGCGGTTTCGTGTGCTATAACGGCATTGGTGGCGGCCACTGCCTTGTACATATTCGTCCACAGGTTCAAGATATCGTAGTTCTCCGGCACGATGTACTTCCCAGCGTTGTACTCCATATACATATACATGGCGTTGAGGTTCGCCATACAATTTTCCGATCGAAGCTCTCCCAAGACCACCATATATCGCCCATAGTATGCATCTGTTGCCATGAGGCGATACGCGCTATAGAGAACCGAACTGAGCACCTCCACGGAATTGATATCCTCGTACTTGAGCTTCCCTGAAACAGGAAACTCCAAAGAGTCTTTACCACACGCACCGAGGAATATACTTGCTGCAGCGAGGAGGGCAAGGAGGGGGGTAATTATTCTTCTTTTCATTCTCTAGAGCCTCCCAAACTAGAAATTAATATTACAACCCACGGAGTATGTGCGCATAGCGGGGTTACGGAACTCCCACAGACCGTTGTCAGGAACCTCGGGGTCGTAATTCAGCTTCTTATCAAACTTGTAAGTAAAGAGATTAGTGAGTTGTCCGTACACCGTTACCGAGCCGTTGAAGTGGATTCTATTGAGCCACGATTTAGGAAGGTTGTACCCTAACGTTAGGTCTCTGAGTCGGAAAAAGTCTCCCTTTCGTAGAAAATGGTCGCTATTGCGAATCACACCGTTCTGTCCCGCTCCTATTCCTGTAATCGGTAGGTCGGCCTCTGTATCTCCGATCCCCTTCCAGAGTTTTCCATACATCCCGTCGACACCGCGGTGTTTCAAGATATGGGAAGCGTCATCGTTGTAGAAGTCCGAGAAATAGGGGTTCATAATCTTGTGCCCCATGGCTAGGTATCCACTAATGTCAAGGTAAGCACCCTTCCAGTCAACATGGAAAGAGAGTCCCGAGGTGAGCGTCGGTATAGCGCTGCACCCCATCCACAGACGCTGTGCTTGTGTATAGTCTTTAGTGGTGCTGGTACGGGTCTCGTCGGTATAGTAGAGCGACATCCCCGTGGTAGGATCTACCCCTGCATAGGCATAGAGATACCACTCATTTACGGTATGGTCTTCATCGATGTTGGTATAAGCACCATTACTTAGTGGGATGGTCTTTCCCGATTGAGGGTCATGTGCCAATTTTGTCACCTTGTTGCTTACTGTAGCAAGGTTTACTCCCAAATTCATATTGAGGTCTTTCAGACGTAGAATACCGAAATCTAGCTGCGTTTCTATACCCCGGTTATACATCTCCCCAGCATTGCGATAGACGGAGGTATGTCCCGACGAGAGGGGTAGCGGGACAGGCTGTAATAGGTCATAGGTACGCTTGTTGAAATAGGTCACCGAGCCCGAAATACGGTCATACCAGAGCGAAAACTCCATCCCTACGTCCAGTGTAGCGTTCTTTTCCCAAGTCAGATCTGGGTTACCGTAGTCATAGACATCGCCAGCAGGACGTCCATTGTAAGAACCAAAATATTCGAGGGTACGAAGATATCTCCCCTCTCCCCCAACCTCCGAGTTTCCACTAATCCCGTAGGAGGTACGGAAGCGTAGGCGAGTGATGGTGTTCACAAAAGGCTCAAAGAACTTTTCAGCGTGGATATTCCAAGCGACGCCAACCGATCCAAAGTTCCCAAACCGTTTGTCACGAGCAAAACGTGACGAACCTTCCAGACGATAAGAGAGGTCAAGGATATACCGTCCATCGTAGTCGTAGTTGGCAAGCAGAAGGTAAGCTGCATTCCCCCAGCTCGACTCCGATCCGTTAGTACCCTGATTGGTCTTCAAAGAACCAAGCTCTTTCATCTTATCCGTAGCTGAGTTGAAAGCCTGTCCCGAGAGGAAATTGACATAGCTACGTTGGTATTCTTGGAGGGCGAGCAAGGAGATCTTGTGGTTCTCCAAGAATCGGAGGTCGTAGTTCAGCGAGTTCTGTGTCACAAAGTTGTAGGTAGACTGCTTACTCTGGTAGGCGCGTCCTCCCTCGTAGCTATGGTCGCTATGCAGTCGGTTGTCGTACTCTTTTGCATCAAAAAGTACAAAGTCTAGCGCCACACGACTCTTAAAGCTTAATCCCTCAATAATAGTTGCCGTCAATTGGTTGTTCGTCGAAAGGTGCGAAAGCACTTGTTTTCCCTCGTTATGGTCTTTCAAATAGAGCCAGTTCAGTGCACCTCCAAGATCAATATTGGGCTTCCCATCTTTGTAGACTGGTGTGAAAGGAGAGGCATAATAAGGTCCCGCAACAGGATTTCCCATAGTACCGATCTGTTCAGCAAAAACCCCGTCCTGTCTAGTATACGAAACTTGGTTGTTCGTTGAGAACTTCAACCACTTTACGAGCGTTCTGTCTACGTTGAGTGCACCACTCACTCGCTTGAAATCTGCACCTACAACTGGGTTTTGCGAATAGTTTCCTCCGAAGGACGCATAAAAGGTCTGTGTATCATCTCCCCCCGAAGCAGAAATCTGTGCATCGACGGTGCTCGTAATGGGTCGCCAGTAAGCCTTCGCGAAATCGTAATCGGGACGTCCCGCATCGTTCCAAGCCTTGATATTCGGCGTAGTCCCGTCAGCATTGCTCAGAATATCTTTTCTGTAGGTTTCCACATCAGGCAGCGAATTCCATAACTCGTTGACCTTCTCCAGCTGCTTCGGAGTCAGTTTCCCGATCGCATAGTTCAGGTAAATCCCTTTGTCATGCTTCTGCTCATCAAGCAACTTCTTCACGAATGCTCCATTCCTCTTTGTAAAAGCGAGGAGTTCGAGCTGCTGCTCTGCCGTCATAAATCCTAGGTTCGGAAGACGCTGTGCCGCACCGTATCGTGCACTAAAGTTGAACTTGGTAGCCCCTTTTCGTCCATTCTTGGTTTTGATGACGATAACACCGTTCGATCCCCGTGCTCCGTAAGCCGCCGTCGCAGATGCATCCTTCAGCAAAGTCACCGACTCGATATCTGCATTGTTTAGCGAAGCAAGGGCGGAGAGACTAGAGGAATTAAGCCCTCTGTTTTCTTTTTCATATGCGATAGGCACTCCATCTACGACGTAAAGCGGATCGGTATTACTCCCCGTTACAGAACTAGCCCCACGCACACGCACCGTGGAGAGCGAGCCTGGAGTCGAAGAGCTCATGTTCGTAACCATCCCAGGTACCTTTCCCGCCATCCCCTCTACAACCTGTAGTGCAGGACGCGCGTTGAGATCCTTGGCATCCATCTGAACACTAGATCCCGTCATCTGATTCTTTCCGCGCGAGGTATATCCTAGCACCATGACTTGGTCAATCTCCTCAAGCGCTGGTTGCATCTCCACATTGAGTTCTACCTGTCCATGCCCCGCTCCAACCACAATCTCCTGCGTTTGCATCCCAACGTACTCGAATATCAGGACAGCCGCCACATCCTCTACATTGATAGAGTATTTCCCATCCATATTCGTGACCACACCCGTATTTGTACCCTTGATTCGTACAGCAAGCTGTGGTAGCGGCAACCCATCCTCTGCAGAGGTCACGACCCCCGAGACGGTAAAACGTTCCACCACCACATTGGGGACGGCTATTTCTTGTGCGAGCGCGACTCCCACAAGCATCAGTAGTAGAAAGAGTAGCAAATTCCTTTTCATGTGCCTTAGCGTTATTTCGTTTCCACACTTACTCACGAACAAAATTACAATATCCAATAAAAATACCAACCCACGTTTCTAATTTATTGTGATTTTACTCATGCTACCAAGATGTCCCCCCAAAAAATATACCGAACGTGCAGAGAGATTTACAGACGCTACGCACTACGTACCCCCATTAGTACGATACGATCCTAAAAAAGTGTGTCCCACATCACAGCAACGGGGGAGAAAAATGAGGAAGAGAAATGGGGAAGAAAAACGTGGAAATACCGCTTTATGTTTTCCTTAATGCCTTATCCCCAAAAAAGGCACACTAGGAGTACACCAATGCTACACATACTCTATACGTGCTCTACACGTACTCTACACGTACTAAATTAGGTAAAATTACCTACCCAAAAAATAGCCCATATTTACATATACTCCCTTATTTCTACGTAGCATTATTTATATTACCGTATAGAAAAGAGGCTTTAGAAATTCGTAAAGTAGGCGGATGGAAAGGGGGATAAGAAACGGAAGGAGACGGAGAAATGGGCAGCTTTTACAGACACTACATTAAAATCCCATAAGGTGGATAGTCTGATGACTTTTTCTGTTGGCTATAACTTTTCTTGGTATCTTTACGCCAAAATTTAATAACTATTCGGTCAATGGCGCTATTCGGTTTGTTTGGTCGGAAAAAGAAGGACAAAGAGGACTTGGACAAAGGACTTCAAAAGACCAAAGAGGGGCTTTTCTCGAAATTCGCACGGCTCATCACGGCGCGTTCACGCATTGACGACGAAATGCTCGACGAGCTGGAGGAGATCCTGATTTCCTCCGATATGGGCGTAGAAACGACAATCAAGATCATCGATACGCTCAAAAAGCGTGTAGCACAAGAGCGGTACAAAAACGCTGCAGAGCTGCAGGGATACCTGCGGGAGGTAATCCTTGATCTCCTCCAAGAAGAGCCCCCCCTCCCTCCCCCAGAGGAAAGTAAGCCGTACGTCATCTTGGTAGTTGGGGTGAATGGTGTGGGAAAGACGACCACCATAGGCAAGTTAGCGCATCGTTTTAGAGAAGAGGGGAAGAAGGTACTGATCGGGGCGGCGGATACTTTTCGTGCAGCGGCCGTAGACCAGCTTTCCATTTGGGCAGAACGTGCACAGTGTCACATCATCAAACAACAAATGGGCGCAGACCCCGCGGCAGTAGCCTTTGACACGATGACAGCCGCTAAGGCTGGGGACTATGATGTGGTCTTGATAGACACTGCGGGGCGCTTGCACAACAAGGTCAATCTGATGAATGAGCTTGGCAAGATCAAGCGCGTCATGCAAAAGGTATTTCCATTCGTACCTCAGGAGGTGCTCTTGGTACTCGATGCCGCCACAGGTCAGAACGCCTATGAGCAGGCCAAGCAGTTTATGAGTGTCACGGAGATCAACGCACTTGCACTCACCAAGCTGGATGGTACAGCACGAGGAGGCGTAGCCATCGGGATTAGCGATCAGTTACGCGTCCCAATCAAGTATATCGGCGTGGGCGAAGGTATTGATGATTTACAAAATTTCGACCGCGTAGCTTTTGTAGACTCGCTCTTTGCCTAGATGGGAGGTACTACTTCGCCGCGCGTGGTGATAGTAACGCTCGGGTGTTCGAAGAATGTCGTAGACTCCGAGCACATCGGGGCCTCCTTTGCTGAGGGAGGTTGGCGCGTATATTACGACGAAGAGCCACGCCGAGGCGACCTGCTGATATTGAACACGTGCGGATTTATCGGTGACGCCAAAGAGGAATCGGTGAACTATATCTTGCGTGCGGAGCGTCTTCGCAAAGAGGGCTTCTTGAAGCGTTTGGTGGTAATGGGCTGTCTTTCCCAGCGCTACCGAAACGAGTTGCGCACGGAGATCCCCAACGTAGATGCATGGTATGGGGTAAATGAGGAGGCGTCTCTCCTTCGCGACCACAACCTTTCTCCCGCGGCGGGAAATTTGCGTCTCCAATCCACGCCGCGTCATTTTGCCTATCTGAAGATAGCAGAGGGTTGTGACCGTAGTTGTGCGTTTTGTGCAATCCCTGCGATACGGGGGCGTTTCCATTCTACGGACGAAGAAACCTTGGTACGCGAAGCCAAGGAGCTCGCCGCAGGGGGAGTGAAGGAGCTTATCCTTGTAGCCCAGGAGCTAACCTACTATGGTCGGGAACGTCGCCAGGCGAATGCGTTAGTCCATTTATTGGAGCGTTTGGCAGGCGAGACGGAGATCGAATGGTTGCGACTCCACTACGCGTATCCGCATGACTTTCCGTCAGATCTGATAGCGTGGATGGCACGTGAGCCGAAGGCGTGTCACTACCTAGACATCCCCGTGCAGCATGCCGCAGACTCGGTATTACAGTCGATGCATCGTGCGCATTCCCACGCACAGACCGTAACCTTGATCGAACAACTGCGTGACGCAATCCCAGACATTGCGCTTCGCACGACGCTCATCGTCGGATATCCGACAGAGGGAGACAAAGAGTTCGCGGAGCTTCTTGATTTTGTCCAGTGGGCATCTTTCGAACACTTGGGCGCTTTTCCTTACTCTTCCGAAGACGGGACATATGCTGCGCAGCATCTGAGTGATGTCGTACCTCCAGAGGAAAAACAGCGTCGGTATGATGAGCTTATGAAGCTTCAACGAGGTATCGCGGAACTTGTTCGCGGCAAGCGCGTTGGAACGACATTACCCGTGCTTTTGGAGTCGGAGATGGAATCGGGGCTTTGGGTGGGGCGTACACGCTATGACTCGCCAGAGATAGATGGCGAAGTGCACGTACGCACGGGAGCGACTGTGGTGCACGCAGGAGAGATTCTCCCCGTAAAGCTTGTTTCAGTGTTAGACTATGACTTCGAAGGTGTTTTAACAGCGCTCCCGTAAGGAGAAATTTGCTGTATTCCCACGCGGCTTCCCATTAGAAAAGATTTACTATATTTGCAATGGGTAAGGTTTAGAGTAGTTAAGGGATGTCAAGCGAATTACCTTTGGATCGCGAGTGGTTGACCAGTCTCTGTAGTGCGGGGACGAGTTTCTTGCGGGATCTTCTTTGGCTCTTTAAGGATCAGAGTCATAATTATATCCGTACGCTTCGTAGCACAACGCTACAGAAGAACGAGGAGTTGTGTGCGTTGACCCATAAGCTCAAGGGGAGTGCGAGTTCACTTGGCTTGAAGCGATTGGCTGCGTTGACCCAAGAGTTTGAGAACCATATCCGTGCGGGAGTAGAGTCGGAGTCCGATCTCCGGCGTCGCGCCGAGCTGCTGGAGTCGGAGATCAATACGGGAGCGACGGCAGTAGCTCATTACATCGAGGAAATCGATAAACATAAATAAAGATGTTGCAAGTCACAGTCAATGGGAGCGAAACGCGGGTAAGTTTCGATCCAGGTAGTAAACTAAACATCGCCAAGGCGGGCGAGGCAAAGAACGAGTTTGCACGCATAGTCAAAGGAGAGAATGGTCGTTTGGTATTGGATTTAGCCAACCTAGACTACATAGATTCGTCAGGAGTGGGTGCCTTGCTCTCCCTTCTTCGTCTCTGTAAGGAGCACAAGTGGACTCTCTCTCTGATCAATCCTCAGCAAGCTGTGAAGGACTTGTTCAACCTCCTTCAGCTTCAGTCTATTTTCAAATTCCAATAGCGTAGTAATGTGGTGTTCCCTTCGCAGAGAGTTACTCACGAAGGGGACGCTTTTTTTTTGTAGTAAGGGTCTCTGATCGGGAGCGTATGGATAGTACGTTCCCTCCTAAACAAAAAGAATCATGTTGTCGGGTGGTATCAAATTTATGAGTGCAGAGGAGGCGGTACAGGTAGTCCGCTCTGGAGATCATATTCATCTGGGGAGCGTAGCTACAACCCCCACCATTCTAGTAAATGCGCTGTGTGCGTATGGTAAATCGGCAGGGCTAAAGGATGTACATATCCACCATTTGCACACCGAGCCTCCAGCCCCGTATAGCGAGCCCGAGTATGAAGGGATCTTTCAACTGGACTCCTTTTTCGTAGGAAAGAACGTGCGTAAGATAACCCAAGCTGGCTATGCGGACTATATTCCGATCTTCTTGGGTGAGACGCAAAAACTGTATAGAGAGGGGGTGTTGCCCGTTGACGTGGCCATGGTACAGGTTTCCCCTCCCGATGCTTTTGGGTATGTATCGTTAGGTAGCTCGGTGGATGCGACCTTGGCAGCAATAGAGAAGGCACGCTGTGTGATCGCTGTGGTAAACAAGCACGTACCGCGCACGTTGGGCGATGCGATGATCCGCATAGAGCAGATAGATCGTTGGGTAGCGCATGATGAACCCCTTGAAGAGGTGCACTTCGGTACTCCGAATGCAGAAGAGCAGACGATTGGTAGGAACTGTGCAGAGCTGATCGAGGACGGGGCGACGCTTCAGATGGGGATCGGGAACATCCCCAATGCCGTGCTCTCGTGCCTAACGAATCACAAAGACCTTGGTATTCACACCGAGATGTTTGCAGACGGGGTACTCCCTCTGGTAGCGAGTGGTGTGATCAATGGTTCGAAAAAGGTGACTGACCCCTATCGCATCGTCTCGACATTCCTAATGGGTTCGCAGAAGGTTTATGACTTCATAGACAATAACCCTGGAGTATTGATGATGGATGTGGGCTATACGAACGATCCATTTATCATAGCGCAGAACCCTCGGATGACGGCCATCAACTCTGCTCTCGAGGTAGATATCACAGGGCAAGTTTGTGCCGACTCTATCGGGACAAAGTTCTACTCGGGTGTAGGAGGACAAGTGGACTTCCTATACGGCGCATCTCGTTCAAAGGGTGGGAAACCAATCATCGCGATGCCAGCACGCACAGCCAAAGGGGAGAGCAAGCTCGTTCCAACTCTGAAGGTCGGAGCAGGTGTGGTAACGACGCGTTCGCATATGCACTGGCTCGTAACGGAGTTCGGAGCTGTAAATCTATACGGTAAGACCTTGCAGGAGCGTGCTCGTCTGATCACTTCGGTAGCCCATCCAGATGATCGCGAGATGCTAGACCGCGCCGCCTTTGAGCGTTATGGCAGTCACTTCCATTTCTTGGGTGGAAAGTAAGGGGAATTATACCCATTGTAAGAATCAGCTACGGCGCGTCATCTCCCCTGTGAGGTGGCGCGCCGTATAGATGTAGAGGAGTCTATTGGACGGTACCCTTTTTCCTACCTTTGTACAAACGAATGGAGGAAGCAAAGATGACCGAACAGCGCAACTTACCCATCACTGGACAGACATTCGAGAAGCTACGGAATAAAGGGAGTGTCTACGTAGATAAAACTCAATACATAGAGAAGCTTTTACTTCTGGGTGAGTGCTTCTTTCTCAGCCGTCCCCACCGTTTCGGTAAGAGCCTCTTCCTATCTACCCTCCAATCCTATTTCGAAGGACGAAAAGAGCTCTTCGAGGGGCTCTACATCGCAGACCACGAAGAGGAGATCGCCCGCAAGCAACGACGCGAGCCGTGGGAGGCAAGTCCCGTGCTCTACTTCGACCTGAATGCGAGGGACTATGTAACCCGAGAAACATTACCCAACCGCCTTTTAAAGCAACTCGAGAAGCTAGAAAAGAGATACCAAGTCGTAAGTGATGAGGATGCTCCCGAAGAGCGACTTATTTACCTCATAGAAACCATCTACGAACAGACTGGAAAGCAGGTCGTTATCCTCATAGACGAGTATGACAAGCCCCTCCTATTCACCCTAGAAGACCCAGAGTTGAACGAAGCCAACCGCTTGCTCCTTCGCGCATTCTATGAGGTACTTAAGCATTGCGATCGCTACATCCGCTTTGCATTCCTGACGGGCATCACCAAGTTCAGTAGGATGAACCTCTTTAGCGGAGCTAACAACTTGAAGGATATCTCGCTCTTGGATAATTACGATGCTATCTGCGGCTTTACCGAGCAAGAACTTACCGACTACTTTATGCCCGAGATAGAGAAACTAGCCCTAGCAGAAAATACCACTGTAAAAGCGACACGTCAACGACTCAAGAAAGAGTATGACGGTTATTGTTTTTCTCGTAAGGGAGAGAATGTCTATAACCCCTTTAGTCTTCTTAAGGTCTTGGTAACAAGTACTTACGATTATTACTGGTTCGAAAGCGCTACGCCAGAGTACCTCGTTAAAGCACTGCTGCATAATACTTACCCTATCCCAGACCTCGATGATGACGTGGAAATGGACAGCTCGTCCTTACAGAACTTCCGTTACGGCACGCAGGATACGATTCCGTTGTTGTTTCATTCTGGCTACCTGACGATTAAGAAGTACCTGCCTCAACTTGACCACTTCATCCTCGGCTTCCCTAATGAGGAGGTACAACAAGGTTTCTTAAAGTGCCTTTTGCCGTTTTACACCTCAGGGGATGAATCGTTGATTTCCAAGTCTATAGGGTCAATCAATCGCGCCCTTCTCTCAGGGGATTTATCTGAAGTGATCTTATGGGTAAAAAAGGTACTCGCTGGGATTTATTACGGGAATATCCCCAGTGGTGAGGAGGGACGCCCGCTACGAGAATATTACTATCAGTCCGTTCTCTATGCTCTATTCTATGTCCTTGATATGCAGGTACAGACGGAGGTGATTTGTGCGACGGGGCGTGTAGATATGGTGATTACAACGCGCAAACGTGTCTACCTTTTCGAGTTCAAGGTAATGACTGCAGGTACGCCACAGGAGGCTATCACCCAGCTCAAGGAGAGCGGTTACTTGGCAAAGTTCAGTAAGACGAAACGTTCCATCCATCTGGTGGGCGTCAGCTTTGACGAGAAAACGAGGAACGTAGGCGAGTGGGCGGAAGAGGTACTCACGCCACAGGAGCTGTTGTAGAGAAAGTGTCCGTAAAAAGTGTGTAAACTTGGGAGAGAAAACCTCCCCGTTGGGGAACAACAACTTTTTTTCAGAGTAGGTACTAGCGTTTTTGACTTGATAGAAATCCCATGAAAGAGAGTCGGTACGGAAGGAATTGTTGTCGAAAAAAAAATACCTACTATTTAGGGTAACTACGTAGTAATACCTACTATATAATGAAAAAGATCGCCTACTTTTGGGCTTGTAATTAACAACGTTATACGATGAAGAAGTTTTTATTACTCGGCACGGCAGTGCTTTTGCTTGCCTCGGCAACGTTTGCACGGGACTGGTATGTGTCTGCAACCACTGGTGGAAACCGAAATGATGGGGCGAAGGGGACTCCACTCAAGGATTTACAGAAGGCTATCGACCAAGCTACGGCAGGGGACAAAATCTATATCGCTGCAGGAAACTACACGGGAAAGCTCGATGTCGGGTATATTTCCCTAGACAAGCCGCTAGAACTCTACGGTGGCTATACGACCGACTTTAGCGCACGCGACGTCTTAGCTAATCGCACGACAATCTATACCGAGCCCAAGCACAACGGTACAGCAGGGAGCAAGGCGCTGATTCACTTAGAAGACAAGATCACTCCTGGCAAGACCGTAATCGACGGTTTTCTCTTCGACCGTGGAGCAGCAAACAATTACAAAGACGTTTCTACCAGCGAGGTGAAGGGGCTCTTATCTGGGATAATGGTTCCCGACCAAAAGCAGACGGAGAAGCCCGCAATCTATGGTCAGACGAAGGGTGAGCTAATCATCCGGAACTGTGTATTTAACAATATGACGAACTATGCCCTCCAGTTCAGCATTGACAATGGTGCTCCTGTAAAGATAGAAAACAACGTTTTTACCGCAGTGCGTTATGCAGCGATTCAGCTCACTGGTCGTAAGAATGGCGTATGTGCTCCAGTGGAGATCTGCAACAACACGATCCTTTTTGTCTGGACACGTACCAAGACTTTCGAAGACATGGGGTATGGAATCCGCTCATTCTCGGGTACAAGCCTTAATATTCACGACAATGTACTTGGTTTGACCTACAACGGAGCTATCGACCTCGGGCACAGCACAGGCTGGCGTTGGGGCGAAAAAGTACGTGCTGACAAGAACGCCTTCTTTATGAACAAGAAGGGGGATATCAACCTTCCCTCGGGTGGCGGCATGTTCCTACAACGCAGAGCCGAGGATTTTGAGGATGTAGACCTCCTCGAAACGGCCGATGGGAACTACGAGCTCAAGGATGTACAAGGGTTGAAGGCTGCTATTGACCCTGCTTATCTGAATGGCTTCTTGTCAGCAACCTATTCGGAAAAGACCGACTATGATCCGAATAGTAACGTAAACCAATTCCGTTCCGCGATGGGTATGAACCAAGTAGGGAGCATCCAATCAAAGGTTACGATGTTCATGAACCGTTACCCCATTGAGAGCTCGATCAAGTGCTTTGGTGCAGTAAAAGGGGTTGGTGCACAGCTTCCTCGCTAGTTTTCGTCTCCTATTTAAGAGGATCTATAGAACGAACGCTGTCCTGCGAGGGACGGCGTTTGTTTTAGGACAGTACCATAGGGAGGTAGCCAAGATTCCTCAAAAAAGGATGTATTGCACTATAGGAAAGTATCGATCAATTTTCCCCACGATATATATCCTCCTATTATCATCAATGGTCGTATGCGCTTCAAACAATAAAGTCAGAGTGAAGGTATTTTTCCACTCTTATCTCGCTATTCTCTAGATAAGAGGAACGACAATAAGAGAAACGACAATAAGAAAAACGACTGTAAGAGGAACGCGGAAACAAGAACGGCGTGGTAACCTTACATTACAACGCCGTTTTATCTAACCTATTATCAACTTTTCTATGCGGGAGGTGTGCACTTAAACAGCCCGATACCGCCGCAAAAATCGATAGGCAAGCGATACCCCCAGCACTCCAAAGCCATAGGTCATACTGCGCCTAAAATTGATAGAGGAGGCTTCTTTGAAGTACTTTGTCGGGCAGCTCACCTCACCAATCTGGAATCCATGACCGAAGCACTGGGCTATAAACTGATTGTCAAAGACGAAGTCGTCACTATTGTCATGGTAAGGTATACGTTCGAGTACCTTTCGTGCATATGCTCGATAGCCCGTGTGATACTCACTAAGCTTCTCTCCAAGGAGAAGATTCTCAAAGAGAGTCAAAAAGCGATTGGCAATGTATTTATAGCGTGGCATCCCTCCCTTGAGACAGTCTCCACCAAGAATACGCGAGCCCAGCACAACTGGGTAGAGCCCCTGTGCTATCATGTAAGCCATAGACGGAATTAAGAGCGGTGTGTACTGATAATCGGGATGGAGCATGATAATGATATCCGCCCCCAGCTGGAGTGCATAGTCGTAGCAAGTCTTTTGATTTGCTCCGTAACCTCGATTTTCCTCGTGCTGTAAAACATGGGTAAGCCCAAGAGAGGCGGCTACGGTCACCGTGTCGTCACTACTACGATCATCCACCAAGACGATCTCATCTACGATATCGCGAGGGATCTCTGCCACCGTACGCTCTAGAGTCGTAGCAGCATTATAGGCAGGCATTACGACCACGACACGCTGTCCAGCTATCATTTATTCCTCTCCTCCCTCTTTTGCTCGTGCAAAACACGCCGCAGCCCGTTTATCTCCCGCTTTCTGATAACACACTCCGAGGTTATAGACAAGCCGCGCATCATCGGGATAGTCGTTGACCAGCGTCTCAAACTCAGCAATGGCAGCAGCGAAATCCCCTTTAGCAAAACGTATCTTCCCCAACAGTTCACGAATGGCAGGCGAGAGTGGTTGTTTTTCCTCCTCGAAGATCTTAATAGCTTCCAATAGATATTCGTGCGCCTCGTCAGGACGACGTTCTTCCAAACTCAAGCTCGCAAGACGGTAATACGCCTCGGGATTGTTTGGATAGACATAGAGCCCCGAACGCAGACGTTGACGTTGCACGTCCACAGCGCCACTCCTCTCTTGACGATTGAGACGAAAGAGGAAGGCTGGTTCACTAGAACCTTCGTAGTGTACCAATTCGAGGAAATCAGGCTGTTCATGGAGCACAAGACTGAGAGTGATGTGCATGGTATTGATAAACTCGTCAGTACGCTGTTCGGTGAAACGTCGCAAGCGTCCGCAAATCGCATACTCTACATGGTTGGAGTCTAGATAGCTACGTACGGTCTGCGCATCTTCTCCAGGAAGCTTAAAGATACCCAAGAAGGGACGGTTGCCATAGATGCGCGAATTATTGGGCTTACGACAAGCGACCACGACGGAGTCTGGGAGATGTGCCCCCACCCATTCACTCACTTTTAGATAGCTCTCCCAGTCTGGAGTATAGCCAGCATAACGATCACCACGTAAATTGGCACGTATACGCACAATGTCTACTCCCTGTGCATTTTGAAAGAGAAGGACAATAAGAGAAATAAAAAAGAGCACGAATCCCCCGAGACGCAACCACGACTGCCGCAGGAGGCGACACACCCCACCCAAGATGAAAAAAAGAAACAGAGGGAAGTAAACGAGCACGAGGCGCTCTTGATTCCAAGAGACCTGTTGCGTGATAAAGGTTACCCCGTACATAGCAGCAAGGTAAAGTCCGAGGAGGGTGAGGATCTTATCCTTACGCCAGAGCTTAATCAGTAAAAAAAGTAACAGCGCCACCAACCCGACTGTCACCACCCAGATGGGAGTAAAGTTCACGAAACCAAGAAAATGTAGATTGTGGTACGCAAGATATTGCTTACAATTGAGGGCAAAACGAGTGAGCATACCAATGAAATCTTCTTGCCCAGCAGCCGCGTTGTAGAAATCGACCTGAAGAGCACGAGCAAGCTGTCCACTAAAAGAAGCATCCGTAACGCCCCACCAGATTCTACGGTAAATGGTAAAGAGCAGAAGAAGCCCGAGAAAGGTAACGCCGAAGATTCTAGCTCCACGGATCTTATCCTTCCTTACGGCAAAAAAGTAGACAAGCAGCGCCAGAAAGGCACCATATCCGACGTTTCTAGTCAATGCTAATAAGAGGGTAAGGACACCCAGCAGCACTAGCCAAATAAAGCCTTGTTTCGCCTTTTGTTTTTCGATGGGTAATGTTTCATAAGCAAAGAGGGTATAGAAGATACCACTCTGAAGAAGGAGAAAAAGCGGCTCACTGTAAGTGGTACTTCCCAATACGACAAAGCTCGGTGTCACAGCAAAGAGGGTAACACCACAAAGCCACGCCAATGGCTCGAGGCTCTTATGAAATGCCACGCCTAGCACCCAAATACTCGCCAGTGCAAAGAGAACGGAAAAGAGCTTGAGAGGGACAAGTGCAAGCCCCCATGCTGCGATAAACGGACTAAGCAGGATCGAATAAAATGCTCCATGCCACGAAGGAAAAGCAATCCCTTTCCAGAAGTCTTGAGCAGCAAGCAGATACCACGAATCGTCTCCGCCAATGGAAACCTTGGGGTCAAAAGTTACCCCCATCAATACCGCGCTCAAGATAACCGTAAGCAACAAAAAGAGCCGCCAATGTTTTTCAATGGCAAAAGACAACCGATCCATTGAGGAAGATGTAGGTTGTTGCGAAAACAAGGAGTTAGTTTCTCCCTTAGGCATCACACTTATTCACAGCACTGATGAACGGGTTCATCTCCGAATCTTCGTGGAGGTCAATCTCTCCGAATCCACTTTCGTAGCGACGTATATTCTCTCCCAAGGCATGGAGTAAACGCTTTACGTGATCTGGAGTCATAACCACGCGACTTACTACCTTTGCACCGCTATGCCCTGGCATAACACGGGAAAAATCCAACACGAACTCAGAGCTCGAGTGGGAGATTACCACTAAGTTGGAATAAACCCCGAGCTCCAACGTTTCATCAATATCTATTGAGAACTCCTTTTTTTCTTCCGTTGTCATCTTACCTTCTACAGTCTTCTTTATCGTACAAAATTAAGGAAATATTACGAAAGAATGCCATCATTATTACGCCTCCTTCTCTTGTTACCATTTTGCCTATTCTTCCTGTCTATCCATGCACAAGTACTTCTACGCCAGCACCCCTTGTCTACCCCTCCTAGACTACACACAAGTTTAGAAGAGACAAATATTCCACCTCTCTCGTTATACAATGAGTCACAAACATGGTACTACTATGCCATTCCTGCTAGTTTAGTGCTTGGAGGCGGCGCCCTACTGAATCGCCTTGACTGGTTTGTATTGAATAAGGAGGTTCGCGAACGCTGGCGTTACCGCGAGTATCGCGCACGGTATGTCGACGATGTATTACAGTTCCTCCCGATGAGCTGTGCCATGAGTTGGGATATCACCCATCTCATACAAACGAACAACTGGCATCCGCTCGCCGAAAATGCTACGAGCATCGCCTTAATGGTGGGTTTAGTACACGGCATCAAGGCGATGGAGATCGAGCTCCGCCCCGATAATTCTACGTGGAATAGCTTTCCATCGGGACATACTGCTACGGCCTTTGTAGGCGCGGAGCTTCTTCGCCAACGCCTTGGTCGTGAATACTGGTATATCTCTGTCCTCGGCTACGCGGCTGCTACTGGTACTGCATACCTACGCATTTATCACAATCGACACTGGCTGGGCGACACTCTCGCAGGGGCTGGTATTGGTATTCTTTCGGCTTGGCTAGGCAAGACCCTCACGCAACAAATAACCAAACGAAGATAAAGCAACAAAAGAAAATAGGACGTCGTTGACGCCCTATTTCTTTGTAATTCTATTTCTGTATCCAGATATCCCCCTCGACTTCTACATCCTGAAATACTCCATTTGGGAACTTCACCTTTATCTTCACCCTAAGGTGCTTAGTTTCAATTCCTGCAGAGAACTCGCCGACGGCCTCCTTAAACTTCTCGCGATCTGTGACTATGAGCTCGCCCAATTTCCTCTCCGCATGCGCTGTTTCCACATTAGAAGACAAGCTCACTTGAAGGAAATCTGCCGCCGCGCCTACCACTTCACATTCAATATCTGACTGAGACGCCAATGCCCCAAAACTCAAATGTGGTGTGATTAATCTTTCAGAGTCTGGAGAGAGCTCTGGTTCGATGAGTAAATCAAAGCTATTACTTTCAACCGTCCCGACCCCAAGCCCCAATTTCAAACTCAATTGATCTTGCGAGAGCATCTTAAGATTTTCTGGGATCGGATACTCAATCACTACTGGCGCAATATCCTTTCCTACCGCCGTAATACGGAGCTTACCCTTGGGGAAGACAAAACTTGACGTAAGTTTTAAAGTCGGTTTCAAAGCTACAGCCTTGGTGGGGTCAACAGTTGATCCCCAAACAAGGGGATCTGTCACCTGAAGATAATCCGACAACTTACGCGAATCCGTGGATTCATTGAGAATTTCAATCTTGGAAATTTTCAAGACCTCCTTTCCGCTGGAGATTACTGGGTAACGCCAACGCATCAGATTTGTAAACCCGAACTCACCTACAAGATCCCCACCTTTCGGATAAAACGAATTCATCCAAGGCCACGAAAGAGCATATTCTCCTGCGCGTTGTATGGGTCTTGGCTTTACCACTACATCCTCGGGTTTGTGTAACGTCTCGATAGCTCCTTCCTTCGTGATATTCGCTACGACCTTCTCTGGCTCGGTACGATCTCGGAATTGGAAGGTACTCTCCACCTCGCACTTATCGATGGTAAAGTAAGTCTCCTTTTCTCCGACTTGAAAAAGCTTGTGCTGTGGAAGTGTTGACGGCTCTTCCCCTCGGAATTTGTTACGGGTCATGACCGCAAACCCGCCACGTGGGCGACGCGTCGTCTCCCCTTCAGGATCGATAAAAACGTTGACATTCCCACCGCCTATCGTAAAGCGATCGGTAAGTTGGTAAGAGGGTTCTTCGGTACGCATTGAACGACGGAAAGAGCGTACCGCAAAACCACCACGCGGGCGACGCGTCTCCTCGGTCACGGGGACATTGATCGTTACCGCATCTTCATAAACCGAAAAGAGGGGTGCACCGTCGCTATTTTGCACCTGAAAGATGGATTCTCCAGCTTCCTTTCCCTTTTTCGTTCCCTTGATCAAAGAGACAGAATTCGCATAAAGCGCATAGGGAACCGCCTGCATCGGGACAGGATCGCCCAGAGAAACAAACGTTCCATTGGCTGCGATATCGACTTCGGCAGCAACACGAAGTCCTTTTTCCCATGGCACAGTCTCCATGCTACCTTGCTGCACGCTCCCCTGCCCAGCGCCAACCGTCACGTTCACGAGCCCAGCCTTAGTTGTCTTAGCTGAAATTTGCTCGGCATAGAGCACCTGCCCTGCAAGATCTTGAAGCTTTACCAAGAGCTTCACTGTTTTTTCTGCAACAGGCTTCCCCTCTTGATAGATCAAGGCTGTGTAGTTGAATGCCGTCGGTAACGTAGCTGCAGAGAGCTGATCGTCCACCACATCCCCTGCTTCCCCCTGTGCGTGGAGTAGGAAAGGAGCAAATAGCGTAAAAAGTAAGAATAGATACTTCATCGTTGTTAGTTCTTTTTGTTCCCACAAATGTACAACAATCTCACAGACATTCTCACCTGCCATTGACGAGCCCAAAACGTCGCCTAGGGTTTGAAACGTATCGTTTTATTGACTATAACGGGGGGATAAATGTCTCGAGGGAATTTCATTTTTATCTTAACTCTCAAAAGACGTTCGGTAGCTCCT
The DNA here is from genome assembly GCA_963543925.1 of uncultured Bacteroidia bacterium. Lineage (GTDB taxonomy): Bacteria > Bacteroidota > Bacteroidia > Bacteroidales > CAJPTX01 > Bacteroides_D. The sequence goes on from CAUUCP010000002.1 coordinate 65,959, forward strand.
GGTCTTGGTGCTCCTAACACTTCTTGAAGCTTTGTAACATCGGTGACTTGTAGCGTCATAAACCTATTAGAGAGGCGATCCTTTTCTTGCACCAATTCAAGCTTTAAGAAATTGTCATACCCATCAAGAAGCGAATAGCCGATATGGAGATTGCTAATTACATCAAGAAAGTTGGCGCCATCGGTAATTCGCATATCTCTAGGATTCGGCAATAGGAAATTGATCATCTGTCCTTGGGAGACATCGTATATCCGATCTTTTTCACTTTCATGGAGAAAGAGTTCCAAATTATCGGCACTCAACATTTTCATATTATCAGGAACAGAGAAGATAATACTATCCAAAGAGGTAGCGAGTTTGGGGCTAGAATAGAAGATACAAATCTTTCCTTTCGGGAAGACAAAATCAGGTGTCAAGCAGAATGTAGAATCCAAGACTACTCCCATAACATCGTGGACTTCATACCGTTCGTCGGACTTATATAACATATTTCTGAAATGATGCACCTTGATATAATCGGAAAGTCTCCTTGTATCCCCTTCATTGTTTATGATTTCCATCCTCTGAATCTGCATTGTATCCCTTCCCTTTGTAACCAGAGGGACACGCCAACGGATCAGATTCGTGAAACCAAATTGTCCCTCCACAGGGAACTTATAAGCCTTCATATAAAGGTGCTCTATCGGCCATGGCCATTGGAGACTGTACTCTCCGACCCGTTGTACAGGTCTTGGCTTTACTACCACATCTTCTGGTTTGTGCAGTGTCTCGATGGTTCCTTCCTTTGTAATGTTAGCTACAACTTTTTCTGGCTCAGCACGGTCTCGGAATTGGAAGGTACTCCCCACCTCGCACTTGTCGATAGTAAAATAGGTTTCTTTTTCTCCGACTTGAAAAAGCTTGTGCTGTGGAAGCGTCGAGGGCTCTTCCTCGCGGAAATGGTTACGCGTCATGACCGCAAAACCTCCACGTGGGCGACGCGTCTCCCCTTCAGGATCGATAAAGACGTTGACATTCCCACCGCCTATCGTAAAGCGATCTGTAAGTTGGTAGCCAGATTCCTCTGCACGCATTGAACGACGGAAAGAGCGTACCGCAAACCCTCCACGTGGGCGACGCGTCTCCTCGGTCACTGGGACATTGATCGTTACCGCATCTTCATAAACCGAAAAGAGGGGGGCACCCTCGCTATTTTGCACCTGAAAGATCGACTCGCCAGCTTCCTTTCCCTTTTTCGTTCCCTTGACTAAAGAAACGGTATTGGCATAAAGAGCGTAGGGCACGGCTTGCATCAGGACAGGAGACCCCAACGAAACAAAGCTCCCACTCCCTTCGATATCCACTTCGGCAGCAACACGAAGACCTTTTTCCCATGGCACAGCCTCCATACTTCCTTGCTGCACGCTCCCCTGCCCGGCGCCCACCGTTACGTTCACAAGCCCAGCCTTGGTCGTCTTGGCAGAGATTTGTTCGGAGTAAAGTACCTGCCCTGCTGGGTCTTGAAGCTTTACCAAGAGCTTCACTGTCTTTTCTGCAACGGGTTTTCCTTCTTGATAGATCAAGGCTGTGTAGTTGAATGCTGTCGGTAGCGTAGCTGCGGAGAGCTGATCATCCACCACATCCCCACCTGTCTCCTGCGCATGGAGTAAACAAGAAACCGATAGCATCAGGAGCAAAAATAGATACTTCATGGGTGTATTAGTCTTTCTTATTTGTACGAAGATACAACATTTTACCTATTCATTCCATCGGCAAGAAGACCTCCGCTGCTTATTTAGCGATATATATAAGGAAGAGCATATTATATACGCTCCTTTATCATATTCACAGAATATTCCCAACGTTTTTACTATGGTTCTCACATCTCTTGGCGAATGCTCCTACGAAAGATGTGAGGTAAAACAAGCGCAAGAGCGGGAAATCCGAACGAGTTCCCCACTAGCGTTCTACGAAGCTCCCGTAAAGCATCTTCGTGGAGACACTTTCCTTCAAAAACCAAGAACGCTACCACGTACGACGTAGTAGCGTTCTTGTCAAAAGAGAAAATCACAGGATCTGGTTAGACTACGCCAGAGAACCCCATGAAGGCTAATGCCAACATTCCAGCAGTGAGGAGGGCGATCGGCATCCCCTTCATTGCTTTTGGAACGTTTCTTAGATTTAACGATTCTCGTAAACCCGCCAAAAGGATCAGTGCTAAACCGAACCCCAATGCGCCCGCTATCGCATATACGATACTCTCGAGGAGATTATAATCCTTCATAATCACCAAGATCGCGACCCCGAGTACGGCACAGTTAGTAGTAATCAATGGCAAGAAGATCCCCAATGCGGCATAAAGTCCAGGACTTAACTTTTTGAGAATAATCTCGACACACTGTACTAGCGCCGCAATGACCAAGATGAAAGAAACCGTTTGTAGGAACTCTACATTTAGTGGCACCAGCACAAACTTCTGCAAGACCCAGGTAAATATGGTAGCAAGCGCCATGACAAAGAGCACCGCACCCGCCATCCCGACACTGGTATCAATTTTCTTGGAGACACCGAGGAATGGACAAATTCCCAAGAACTGCGCGAGGACAATGTTATTCACAAAGACCCCCGCAATAATCATCAATACGTAGCTCATGAACGTTCCTATTTTTTAACGAAACGGTTAAACAAGAGCATCAGGTATGCGAGCACTAAGAAGGCACCTGGTGCTAATACAAAGAGCAGTGGTCCGAAGGTCTGTGGATAGAGCGGGAAACCGAACACCGCCCCAGAGCCTAGGAACTCTCTGACGGCACCGATCACCACCAAGGAGACGGTGAATCCGAGTCCGATCCCAATACCGTCGAACATGGAACGGATGACATTGTTCTTTGCAGCAAAAGCCTCGGCACGTCCAAGGATGATACAGTTCACGACGATGAGTGGTATATATACCCCGAGGCTCTTGTAGAGCGCAGGCACGTAGGCCTCCATGGTCATCTGTACGATGGTAACAAATGTAGCGATGACGACGATAAAAGAAGGTATACGCACCTTGTCAGGTATCAGGTTTTTAATGGCAGCGATAACCATATTCGCTCCAATCAATACGAATGCTGTTGCGAGCCCCATGCCTAGTGCGTTGGCCGCCGAGGTGGTTGTCCCCAGTGTCGGACACATCCCCAAGACGAGCACGAAGGTTGGGTTTTCCCGGACGAGCCCGTTGAGGATAATCCCAAAGTTCGACTTATTACTACTCATTGCTCACTTCCTCCTGCACCTTGTTATCGTTGGACGGAGTTGCCCCCGTGTAATCTATGGCACCTCTAAAACCAGCATAGGCGAGATTTACGGCGTCGAGGAAAGCACGCGAGCTAATGGTAGCGGCGGTGATCGCATCGATAGTACCTCCGCTCTTTGATACGCTCAATCCTTGTTCACCAGGGCAAATCCCATAGACGTTGCTATTCTTTTCAGGTGCTTTAATTTCGAATCCGAAGATTCGCTCCAGTAGACTCTTTACGGGTGCTACAGGAGGCTTGAACCAACTTACCATTCGGTCTCCGAGTCCTGGGGTCTCTGCATGTTCCAAGACGGAATATCCAGAGATTTTCCCTTCCTTATCAAATCCGACCATAATGGATATTTTTCCTCCGAATCCTTTTGGAGAAAAGGACTCGACGGCAGTTCCCACCATCTGTCCTGCTTTTTTTGCAGGATACATGATGAGTCGACAGGTATCCATTTTGTTATCAATCTTTCGAATGACCTCTTGTACAAACTTCTCGGTTGCAGGGTCATTGTCGAAGTCTGGCAGCACCTCCTTCAATGCAGCGAGCACCTTTTCGCTCTTAGACTTAGCGATCGGTTCTTGGGTGAGAATGCTCATTCCTCCGAGCCCTGCAGCAGATAGACATGTGATCACCACGAGGGTGAGGATCAGATTTTTCAACGTAGAGGGTTTTGCCATCTTACTTTCCTCCTTTCTTGTGACCGAACTTACGCGGCTTCATGTAACGATCGATGAGCGGAACAAAGGCATTCATAATGAGAATGGCGAAAGAGACTCCCTCGGGATACGCCCCCCAGGTACGAATCACCACGGTCAGAAGACCAATCCCGCACCCGAAGACCAACATTCCCTTTTTTGACATAGGCGATGTGACGTAGTCGGTAGCCATAAATATAGCGCCGAGCATCAAACCACCGACACAGAGCTCTACGAGTGGGTTGACAAACTTCGTGGGATCTACCAAGAAGAAGATTCCCGAGAGGAGGAATACGCTGGCAAAGATCGCCACGGGTATGTGCCAAGATATGACACGACGAATGAGCAGGTAGGCGAAGCCGAGTAGGAGTGCAATAGCAGAGACTTCCCCTAGCGATCCGCCGATAGCCCCGAAGAGCATGTCCATGAGATTAGGCATTCCTTGCAAGGCACCCCCTCCTTTGACAGCGGCCTTCATGATGCTCAGGGGGGTAGCTCCTGTGACCGCATCGAGATACGCCAAACGGGAGGCGATGGGTACTGGCCATGTAGTCATTTGTACAGGGAAGGATACTAGCAAGAAGGCTCGCGCGAAGAGTGCTGGGTTAAAGAGGTTGTTTCCCAATCCTCCGAAACTGATCTTCCCGACCCCGATGGCCATAATAGCCCCGATGAGCACAATCCACCAAGAGAGGTTTGAGGGGACGTTCATTGCCAAAAGCAATCCAGTTACAATGGCCGATCCGTCGGAGATGGTTGGTGTATGCTTCAACACGAAGCGCTGTAGGAGATACTCGACCCCCACACAGCTGACCACGGAGATGAGGGTCACAATCAGCGCCCCAAGACCGAAGAACCACAAACCGACCAACCATGCCGGTAGGAGTGCGATCACCACATCCAGCATTAGGCGGCGTGTTTGGAACGCACCGTGCAGATGTGGCGAGGGAGATATAGTTAATGTATTACTCATTTGTTGATACTCTCTTTTTCAAATCTTACGCTGACTTATTTCTTTGCGTTTCTCGCCCTGATCATCGCCCCCGTCATTCCCTTCCCAAGACGGATAAAGTCTAACAATGGGAGATTTGCAGGACAGGTAAAGCTACAACATCCGCACTCGATACACGACATGATGTCCTCTTGTTCCATCCATTCGGTATCACTCCCCTGCCCTAACTTATAGAGCAACCAGGGTTCGAGCCCCATTGGACACCCCGAGGCACACTTAGCACAACGGATACAGGTTGCAGGTTCTTTTCTCTCGGCCAACTTAGTTGGTAACACCAATACCCCCGAGGTACCCTTGGTGACGGGCGCATCAATATTCTTGAGCGCCTTCCCCATCATAGGACCTCCACTGATCACCTTTCCTGTATCTTCTGGCAAGCCGCCTGCCGCTTCTAGAAGCTGCGAGATGGGGGTACCGACACGGACTAGGAAATTTCCTGGCTTTGAAAGACTGGGTCCTGTTACTGTAACCACACGCTCAAACAAAGGCTTATTCTTCTGTACTGCTTCGTAGACCGCATAGGCGGTTCCAACATTTTGCACGACAGCTCCCACGGCGATTGGTAGACCTCCTGCTGGGACTTCTCTTCCAGTAACGGCCTCGATGAGCTGTTTTTCTCCCCCTTGCGGATACTTGACGACCAAGGGTTGCACCTCAATTCCGGGGAAATTCTTTGCCTTCTCGTTCAAGAGGTTGATGGCATCCATCTTGTTTCGCTCGATCCCGATCACGGTCTTAGGATTTCCTAGCGCTCTTCGCAGGATGGAGATCCCCACCAAGAGTTCTTCAGGTTTTTCAAGCATCAGACGATGGTCGGATGTCAAGAATGGCTCACACTCGACGCCATTGATAATCAAGAACTCGGCCTTCTTATCTGGAGGCACAGAGAGCTTTACGTGTGCTGGAAAAGTCGCCCCTCCCATACCGACAATGCCCGCCTTTGCGATCCGATCGATAATTTCCTTAGGTTCTAGCTCACACTCCCGCACGAGTGTGGTTGAGCGATCGATCTCGGGCATCCATTCATCACCTTCGACCGTGATGTAAATCGCAGGCTTCGGGTAACCGGACGCGTCGACGATCTTATCGATCTTGGATACAGTGCCACTCACCGAAGAGTGAAGCTGCGCCGACATAAATGCGGACGCCTTGGCAATAGGCTGCCCCACCAGGACCTTATCCCCCTTGGCGACTAACACCTCAGACGGAGCTCCCAACTGTTGAGAAGCCATAAAGACCATCTCCGCAGCGACCGGGAAGGTTTCTATAGATTTACCACTGGTGAGCTTACCTTCAGGCGGATGCACGCCGCCCATACTAAATGTCTTAAAATTCATGAGCTCTTATTTCCTCTATATTACCTCGTTAGACCACCAATCTTAAGCATTTGTTTCTTTCACAGGAGTTGCCTCAGTAGGCTGTGTAGCCTCTTTTGTAGCAACCTCGTTCGCAGGTGCAGGAGTCGCAGCAACCGTAGCAGTTGTTTCATTCTTTGGTTCGCTCTTTACGACTCTAGGGGGGAAGTTTACCTCCCATATAGCGCCCGTTGGGCAGACAGCGACGCACTTGCGACACAGCTTACACTTGGTAAAGTCAATATAAGCCAAGTTATTTTCCACGACGATAGCGCCGAAAGGACACTCTTTTTGACACCGGGCACAGCCAATACATGCTACGCCACAGGCTTTTTTAGCCACTCCCCCTTTTTCCTGATTGATACAAGATACGAATACACGACGATCCTTGACATTCTTCTTTCTGAGCTCCAGCACGTGCTTAGGGCAAATCTTGACACAAGCACCACAGGCGGTACATTTGTCTTGATCTACCACGGGTAGCTTCCTTTGGTTGTCGATATGAATTGCGTCGAAGTTACAAACCGTTTCACAGTCACCCAACCCAAGGCATCCCCAAGAACAGCCAGTGTCTCCGTTGAAGAGGTTATTCGCCACACGACAGGATACCGCACCGTCATACTTAGCCACCGCGGGTCTATGTTGTGGTGTTCCAGCACATCGCACCACAGCGATCATTGGGTCTTTTGCCTCTACGGTACGCCCCATGACAGCGGCGACTTTCTCCATGACGGGATTCCCCCCTACAGGACAAAAGAAACGCCCGAGATCTCCCGCTTCAGCCTTGACATAAGCATCAGCAAACCCACGACACCCTGGAAACCCACATCCTCCGCAATTCGCGCCTGGGAGTGTAGACTCGACCTCGTCGATACGTGGGTCTTCCTCCACCTTAAATCGTTGCGAGACGATGTACAACAACACGGCCGCCACAAGCCCAATGCCTACCAAGACGGCAAGCGTCATCACTATTGTATTCATGTTTACTCCAATTTCCTCTCCGAAGATATTGTAAAAGAAAAACGCCGCGAGACGCGACTACGCAATAGATACAACACAACGTAATACATGGCGACTATCCCCAACATGGAGAGCGCCATAATCCCCTCAGTAGCTCCGAGACCATAGCTCAGGATCAAAGCGAGGAGTAGAAGCAAGAATGGGAGAACGTACCCCAAGAAGATAGCGAAATATCCCTGCTGGTTATGGACGGTCACCCGCACCTCTTCTCCCACCGCAAAGGTCTCTCCCTGTGGTAGGAGGGCATCGACCTCATAGAGTTTGGTATCTGCAGCCCCACAGGCAGACTTAGCATGACAGGAGGCACAGGCAGACTCATTGATGAACTGCACCCTCGCCAATTCTCCCTTCAAAGAGACGATCACCGCCCTGCGGTATGTACAAGACTTCTGTTCCATGACTTACCCTGCAAATTTAGTTCTTTCATTACCCTCTAAACCCTTAGGGCTTGAGGTTGTTCGCTATTTATAACCAGTTTAGCAGTACAATACAACAGACCCTCTATATATCAATCGTTTACAACAGTACGTCCATGACAACGTTCACCAATTTCAAACGATTCCATACTAGAGTGAGGTATCCTGTTGAGACCTGTAAAATTCTCTGTAGCTTAGTGTCTCAAATAAATTTCCATAAAAGTAGCTCCAAAATTTCGTTATTTCAAAAAAGGTAGTACCTTTGTAATCGGAATGGCGAGGTAGCTCAGCTGGTTAGAGCGTGTGATTCATAATCACAAGGTCGGCGGTTCAAGCCCGCCTCTCGCTACGAAAGATGGCGGATGTCCCAGTGGGCTGTTCGCCATCTTTTTTATTCCGCGCTCCTGAAGCGCTAACTCCTAGCCCTGGACGGGCAAGAACTTGGATAGGCGGCGTCTCCGCATTTTTTCGGAAGTGTGTCAGAACGTAATTTCTCCGCTCCGTTGGAGTGTAGTTTACTACGCACGAAGATATAACCTATTGGATACTGTCCTAAAGGGTATGTAAGTGTCACGGGTGCTGGTAAGCGACGAACAGTATCCTAGAAAAGTGTGTAAGAGGGTGAGAGCTGGGCGGCGATCGTGAGCTTATAAATCTTTATATATTCCTAAATATACGAGACTACCCACAGGGTGGGATAGGGGTAGATCGGATGTAGTGCCTTTTTGTCATCCTTTGTCATCGCTTGTAGACCGCTTGTAGACCGCTTGTAGAGCCCTTGTACACTCCTTGTACACTCTGTAAATTTGGCAGAAAGAACGCCCTTATTATAAATATATTCCATTATTTCTATATCGCATTATTTAGTTATGTAGAAATACTGGGTTAGGATTTCCTAAAGTGGTAGTGTGTAATGGAGGTATAAAGAGCGGGTGGTAGGAGGAGGAATAGGCAGAACCTATTACACACTTTTACGGACACTACCTCCTTATGTTCAACACCTCCCGCAACAGCCCCACCAAAAAAAAGGAAGCCCCCATGTTGGAGGCTTCCCTATGTTCTACATGTTTACAACGCTAGGCGAAGATTACTTGACAACCTTTACAGTCTTTGCAGCACCATTCTGCGCCTCTATGCGTACGAAATAGACCCCTGCAGGGAGGGTTTCAGTATTCACTACCACCTCTTTCCCACTCAAGAGACCCGAATAGAGTACCCGTCCGAGGGCATTGAGGAGCTGATAATGCCCAGCGATCTCCTCGGGGTTAAGGATACGGAGCTGTGCAGCGAAGGGGTTCGGAAGCACCTCAACTCCGACCCATAAAGTATCCTCTATCGCACCTGGTTTCTCGTTGACCGTAACCACACACTTGTCAGTTTTGCCGCCCATGGTAGCTGTCACCTCGGCAGTACCAGCCTTGAGAGCCTTTACTAGCCCCGTGGCATCTACCGAGACCACATCCTCGCCCACGGTCACTTTCCACGTCACAGCCTCTGGCGTCGCATTCTGTGGAGTATACTTTACAGTGAGCTGCTGCGACTCCTTAACGGTTAACGTTAATTCAACTGTGGCGGGGGAGACTTCAATCTTTGTGATTGCAATCTTCTTGCCCTTCTGCGCGATCGCTAGCGTTGCCTTGAGCCCCGTGCCCTCCTGCGTAAAGAGCACGGTCGCCTCACGCGACTCACCGGTGGTGTTTTCTTTCACCACGACTTTGATAGTCGCTATACCTGTGCCATTCTTAGTGGAGAGTTCCACCCAATCAGCAGTTGTTTCTGCAGTCCAAGGCTTCTCGGATGTGACGGTAACATCTGATTCTTTTCCAAGCTCGCCGATATCAAGCTTTGAGGGCGCTACGGTAAAGTCACCCGCTACGACAGTCAGTTTTTTCACGGGCTCACCATTCGCCACGAGCTTATTTTGTGTAGCGTCCCAAGTAACCCCTTCTGGCGAGGTGATTTGCGCATCCTTAAGTGTGAACGTCCCAAAGCCTTGTATCGCAGGCTTCTCGCCCGAAGTCACGGCAAGAGATGCCTTGTTGATCGAGAGGGTGGCAGCCTTCGTTCCTTCCACATTGCCCGTTACGTTAATGGATAGATCAGCAAGTGAAAGCTCGCCCTCTGTCACAGCGATAGCCCCTGTGGCAAGCGTCCCAGCCCCCACCAGCTTGGTATTCTTAGTGATTTTCAACGTTTCGCCCGCCGCCGCAGTGAGCGCACAGTTGCCCTCGACTTCTATAGTAATCCCATCGAGGTCATTCTGGAGTGCAGCGCCAGCCGTAGACGCGATGTCTACATCTTTTAGTTTCAAGGTCTTGGTCACAGGATCATAAGAGATTGCGCCGCCCGTCTTCACTGTCACGCCGGGGAGTGTAGCGAGCGTCTGTAGATTCTGAGAAGAGATCTCGACTCCCGCAATATAGAAATGATAGCTCTCCTGACGCAGGATCTTCACTTCGCTCTTAACCACTTCGCTATCCTGTTTATTCACCACCGCCTTCTTTGTAGCATTATATTCGTAATTTGAATTGGCAAGATGCACGCCAGTAAGCACAAGACCTCCCGCATAGAGCGACCCCTCTTCGGTTCCAGTAAGCGTAACGACAGCCTTGGATATCGAGACGGTTTCATGGGTGGTAATACCCCTCTTCTTACCCTTAAGGTTCAAGGTCACGTCCTTCACATTGATATTACCGGCAACACGGAGGGCATCCCCTTGTTTTGCAACGACATTCAGCACCCCTGCCCCCTCCAATGAGAGATTGTATTGGTTCGTAATCGCATTCCCTGTAGGAGCATCAATGGAATTTTCACCTTCGAGCACGAGCTTATACCCATCCCTATTGATGAAGATTGTATTTCCACACTCCATCTTCACATTTTTCATGCGGAGCGTATACATGTCGGTAGTAGCCTCGAATCGTAACTCCCCTCCGTTCGCAACTGTCACGCCGGGGAGTTTGTCTAACGAATTCATATTCTTGGTGTGAATCTCTCGCCCACACAGTAGGAGATCAAATGTACGCTCCACATTCTCAAACAACACCTCGTTGGTAGGCTGATCTTTGCTATCCACCACGCCAGCAGCAGTGAGTGCTCCGAAGAGAGGCTCTACAATACGACTCGTACCCGAACAGGTCACACCATTCATTGTTTTTTCTTTCCCCTTAAGGCGTACCTTGCCGTTGATCTGAACCTGGCTTCCCATTTCGCCCTTAATCGCAGGCTCATTCTTGCTTGTGATGTCACATACGCAACTTTCCATAAAGAGGAAGTTTACATTCTCTGCGAGGGAGACACCAGCCGCATTGGAGGAAACCGCGAGCGAGCTGCCGTCAACTCCACTCCACGTAATATTTTTCTCGAACTGGGTAGCAACCCCATCAGCGGCCACAATCTTGTTAACCCCTTCTAGGCGGATCTGCAGCTCCTCTTTGGAAAGGATACCGACCGTGCTCCCCGTGGCGGTGATAGTGACATTCCGAAGGGTGAGCATACAACGAGAGCCGAGATCTTGGAACTCAATCGCCCCGCCATTGTCAATGGTAACCTCATCTAGGTCTCCCAGTTTGTCCTTGTTCTGCGAAGTAACCTTATGCCCTGCAATATAGAGTTCGTATTCTTTTTCTGGCGCCTCCAAGACCACGAGGTCTTCCACAGGCTTCTTCTCAGCGTCCACCACCACGTTTTGATCGTTAAACGATGCTCCAACGGGAGCGACAATCGTCGGCATGGGTTTTCCTGCGACCTTGCCCTGGAAAGAAACAGCTCCCGTTGCCGTATGATTCGCCTTAGCCTCTAATTTGGAACCCGCCGAAAGGTAGATTTTCGCCTCTTTTCCGTTATCGTCATAGGCATATACTCCCTTGAAAGCACCATTTGCGACAACATGCCCTTGCACCGAGAGGGTGGTACCTCGCACTATGATCCCACGATTATTCTCCTCGTTTGATACGAATTTTGCCCCCGTTCCGACGGCTCGCAAGAATGTGGGACTGCTTACTCGGAGTACCCAAAAATTCGTCTTGATAGAGACGACGCCCTCGTAGTGTATCTCTAGATTCTCCACCCCTTGATTATCAATAGCTGGAGAGGTATTGGGCGTTGTATTCTGTTTCTGGATATCCCCTTTAAGCGAGAGTATCGCAGGATTAGAGCCATTGCTTGGTGTAAACTGCGCTTTTCGTGTCTCGGATGCCACGCCGCCCACTAGTGCTAGGAGGTTGTCCTTGTTCAGGTCGGTGACCTGAATACCAAAGAAGTAGAGCGGATAGCGCGCCACGCCGATAGATACCGCCCCCTCTGGGGTGAGCATCCCTGTTGTTGAATTGAACTGCGCCTCCTTTGGGGAGAGAATCCGCGCCACCCCTTTCAAGGAGAGGGCTGCTAACCCCTCAACCTTTTGACAAGCGAGACCGAAATCTTCCACTTCGAGTTTCGCAGTTTTGCTAGCATCGCCATAGAGCTTACCATTTTGGGTCATTTCTACCGAGATGTGTTTTATCGTAAGGGTGACCGCCCCCTCGAGAGCGATGTCAGCGTTTTCTATCTGTAGCGTAGGCTCTGACTTTCCCGCTGCGGCTTGCCCCTGAATCTTCGTATTCTTCTTGATGAGCAGGGCGCTATTCTTATTCTCGGTCGAGTTATTGATTTTCCAAACATTCTTCCCATTCGTCTCGGTAACAAGCAGGATCGTAAGCCCATCGATCCCCTCGTTCCGAATAGCGTGGTGTTCGCCCGCCTCTAGGGTGGCGTCTTTAAGGGTAAGAGTCTTCGTATCCTTGTTGTAGCTTACCTCCCCTTTGGTCACCCCTTGGGTAAAGGCTGCAGCATTATTCTCGTCGACCTGCGTGCCACAGATGAAGAGCGGATAGGTCTCCACAGGGGGCTGTGTGTCATCTGGCGCAAAAGATAGCTTTGTCAAAGGCGTCCCTCCTGCAGAAGCCTTGAAGATCTCATCCTCAAAGACATAAGACGGAGTTGGGATCTCCTTTATCGCTGTAAAGGAATTGAACCCATCTTCTACAATCATCTCTTCCGTAGATTCGAGGTCAACTTGGGAGTGATTCAAAATCAAATTGGCAATGTCCGTAGAGCGAAGAAAGCACCAACCTCCAGTTTTTACTTCCAACTTGGTATCTTTCACCGTAAGTGTTATCGCTTTTTGTTGTTCAAACGAAGAGAATTGGACACCATTAGCTTGTTGATCCGTTGTCACGAGCTTTAATGAGCCTGAGCCCGTGAGAAGCGTAGACTGGTTCAGCACGATAGCATCCGATTTGGTCGTAGTAATCGTATTCTCCCCTTCGAGCTTAACTGTAAGGTCGTTGCGGTAGAAATTCTGGAAACCATACGCCTTTTCCCCAGTGGTCGCTATTGCGACACCATTGAGAGTCAGGGTATTGGTCGCGAGGTCGTAGCTCGCCTTGCCATCCCCTAAAATATCCGCCGCGTTCGTTGCCGTGACATAGGTAGCCCCGAGCTTGAGACCTCGGAAGCCGGGGAGATGTCGGAAGTCCTCTAGTTGGAATGTAGCATTCCCATACCTACCGATGATTTGTTTGTTCTTGTACTGATACGCGTTATCCGACAGGACGTAATCTCCGCCTATTTTTATCTCGGGCGCAACCGCAGCGAACCCCCGAATGACGCTATGGTTGCTCATTCGGTCAGTCTCCAACTTACTTATGTACACATTATCGAACGTAAGTGTGCCCTTATCATGTGCTGCATGAATGCCCTCTGTCTTTGCCTTGATGAATAGGGCAAGGTTTTTGAGTAGGAGGTCGTTCTTCACCACAATCCCCTTATCAGCTATTATTGTAAGTTTCGAGTCATTTTTCCCCACGATAGTCAGTGCTTTGTCTGGGGTATCGCAAACAATGCCCACGGAATTCTTTCCCGAGAGGGCAATCGGTTGTTTGGTATCCACCTCTATCTTCAGCGGTAAGGCGCCCTTGTAATCCAACCACGTCACATCGTTCATGCTCGAGCTCACGTTAGACTGATCGAGCTTCACAACCAACTCGTTGTTCTCAATCTTTACACGCACCCATCCTGCCACGAGCCATGGTTTATCAGCATTTTTTATCGTCGCTGGTGCGGTGACAGTTTCCCCCATAATTTTGAGGGTATATTCCTGTGCTCTCCCCTTTCCTGCCGTAAGGAGCAAGACGATGGACAATAGGGCGTAGAGTAGCGCAAGATAGTATTTCTTCGCCTTCATATTTCTCATGTTTTTTAGGTTAGTACATTCCACTCTGGAGAAGATTCTTCTAAAGAAACAAGAAAAACGTGCAATTGTTACACTATTGCAGAAAATACCTAAAAGGGGCTCGTTTCGCAAACTGCAATTCTACAGAGAGAATATTGCACAATTCCCATTGGGGATCTTTTTCCGAAACATGTAGGGACGCCGCCTACTGCGTCCGAAAAGTACGAACAGTGATATTTTGCCCCCGCCTATCTAAAATCACACCCGTCTGAGGGTAGGATCTCCTCTTTCCAGTCTCCGATGTTCCGCGTCTTCTCATCGAAGCTCACGCCAACAAGATGGATCGGACGTCCGTCATTACGGTACTGGGCGTGATAGTTCTTTTCCTTAATCTGCCGAAGGGCGTCGGCTGCCGATCCCTCTCCGTTACTCTTGAGGGCGTTAGTCTTGAACTCAAAGATATAGATATGCTTACTGTTCGTTACTACCATGTCCATCCGCCCTGTGGCACAAACGACCTCGGTTTGTACAGGAATCCTGAGGATGTAGAAGTATATGCTAATCACCGACTGATAGTAATACTCCCGCAGGTTTTGCCCCTTTTCGTCATTCGGGATATTGCCGTAATTAATCGCCGCGAGCATGGGGCTCACCCACTGGAGCACACTTCCCGTATCGCCTGCCATAAGCGCAGCATAGAGATTATCGATCGCCTCTTTTATCGCGCTACGTTCGATATAGGAATAGACTGGCAAGAGGCTCTTTAGGAAGCTAGAGTGAACCTCCTCATTAGGGAAGCCTAATATAAAAGAATTATCTTCTTTATGATATTGTTTTATAGTAAGATACCCAGACTGGAACAACAGGGGTATAGTCTCCCGCAGCCCGTAGCGGAAATCCTGTACGTCATCGGCGTAAATAGCGACCCCATTCTCTAGCTTGGGGATAGGGTAACTATTCTGTTTTATATACTGCACCACGTAGTTTGGGGTAGCGTTCTCGAACCAGTAATTTCCATACTTCCTATCAGACAAGACATTGAGTAGACTGAATGGGTTGTAGACATTCTGGCTCTTCTCCGAGAAACGATAGCCGTCGTACTTCTTCCGAAGGGTCTCACGGGTCTCCTCTACGGAAGTCTCTTGGGCTTCGGCAAGCCGCTGGATCTCAGGGATAAAGTATTGCGAGAGTTCTTCCTCAGTAAACCCACAAATGGCATCGTAATCATCTAGGAGGGTAATATCCTTCAGGTTATTTACGCTACTAAAGATGGTGGTCTTGCTGAACTTTGTAATCCCTGTCAAGAAGGCGAAGCGGATATAGGCGTCGCAATGCTTGAGTACCTCGTAGAAAGCGCGCAGGATCTTACGGTTTTTTTCGTTTAGCTCCTCGTTTTCTAGCGTTTCGAGGAGAGGCTTGTCGTATTCGTCTATGAGGATAACCACTGGTTTCTGCTCCTCCTCATAGGCTCGTTTTACTACTTCTTTGAAACGTCCAGAGAGGGATTTCGCGACCCCATCGCTACCATAACGGCTTTCCCAAGAGATTAGGTAGGTGTTGAGACAATTCGCCAAATCGTCGGGATTAGTGAAAGATTCGGCGTTTAATTCTAAGTAGAACACGGGGCTAGTCACCCAAGGCTCGCGCTTTTGACGGCGAGCGATCTCTTCCTCGTGCTCAGCAATATACAACCCTTCGAAAAGCTCCTTCCGTCCTTCGAAATAAGCCTGTAGTGTAGATAGAAAAAGGCTCTTGCCAAACCGGTGTGGACGGCTAAGGAAGAAGATTCGTCCCAGGGCGAGGAGTCTTTCTATGTATAAGGTCTTATCTACGTAAAGCGATCCTGTTTTGCGTAATAGATCGAAGGTTTGGGTGTCAATGGGCAACTGCCGAGGCTCGTTCATTATCCTACAGGTTTGTACAAAGGTAGGGAATGTTACATAATGAATGTGTGTCACACACCATAAAGTTTGAACTAAGCAACAGCCCCGCCCATAAGAAAAGATCCTGACAACCGGCTTCCCTTACCGATTGTCAGGATCTTGAAATACCTCAATACCCGATCTTGTCCAATACCAGCTCTTGTCCGCTGCCTAGCAACCAGAGAGGAACTTGTCTATGGCGACAGCAGCCTTGCGTCCCGCCCCCATGGCGAGAATGACGGTCGCAGCCCCTATGACGGCGTCACCTCCAGCAAAGACCTCTTTCCTTGAGGTTTGTCCCATCTCATCAGCGACAATACCGCCAGACTTTTTGATCTCTAACCCTGGGGTAGTGCTTGCTATCATGGGGTTGGGGGAAGTTCCCAGTGCCATACATACGACATCGCACGGGATATCGAACTCGGATCCTGGGATCTCTTTCGGGCTTCGACGTCCACTGGCGTCGGGCTCTCCGAGCTCCATTCGGATAGCTCGGATTCCAGTAACCCACCCTTTTTCGTCCCCCAAGATCTCGACTGGGTTAGATAGGAGGTGGAAGATAATCCCCTCTTCCTTGGCATGGTGTACTTCTTCGGCACGCGCAGGGAGCTCGGCTTCCGAACGACGGTAGACTAGGTGCACTTCCGCCCCCAGACGTGCAGCGGTACGAGCGGCATCCATGGCCACATTTCCTCCTCCGACAATGGCGACCTTCTTCCCTACAAAGAGTGGCGTGTCGTAACTCTTGTCGTATCCCTTCATCAAGTTAGCACGTGTGAGGAGCTCATTGGCAGATACTACGCCATTGAGGTTTTCACCGGGGATATTCATAAACTTGGGTAATCCAGCCCCCGAGGCGATAAACACGGCGCCGTACCCCTCTTTATCTAGCAGGTTGTCGATGGTCACCGTACGACCTACGATAACGTCAGTGACGATCTCAACCCCGAGATTCTTTAGGTTCTGAATTTCAGACTTTACAATGGACTCCTTGGGCAGACGGAACTCAGGTATACCGTAGACCAAGACCCCTCCCGCCTCGTGTAAGGCTTCGAAGATAGTCACCGTATAGCCCAGACGCGCCAAGTCATTGGCACAAGCCAAGCCCGCGGGCCCAGAGCCAACGACCGCGACCTTTTTTCCGTTCTTTGGCGCACACTCTGAATTGAAGTGTTTTTGTTCTCGTGCATAATCTGCTACGAAACGCTCCAATTTTCCGATTGCTACGGGCTCTCCCTTAATCCCTACAATACAGGATCCTTCGCACTGAGTTTCCTGTGGACACACACGCCCACACACGGCAGGGAGACTGGAGTCCTGCCCGATGATGTCAGCCGCCCCGAGGATATCCCCCTCCTTCACCTTGCTGATAAACTGCGGTATATGTATATTTACAGGACAAGCATTCATACAGCGCGGATTTTTGCACTGGAGACAGCGTTCGGCCTCTTCCTGTGCCTCTGTAATATTGTAACCAAAGCAAACTTCCTGGAAGTTACGTACGCGCACTTTTGGTTCTTGTTCGCGCACTGGGACGCGCCCTTTCTTCTGTACCATCTTCTCTGTTAGCTTAGTTTGCAGTTGTTATACTCTTCCATGCGCGCCTTTTCGATCTCTTTGTACATTCCTTGACGTCGGAGGGCTTCGTCGAAGTTCACCTCGTGCGCATCGAACTCGGGACCTTCTACGCAAGTAAAGCGCATCTTTCCCCCTACGCTCACACGGCATGCGCCACACATGCCGGTACCGTCGACCATCAATGTGTTCAAGCTTGCGATGGTGTGTATGCCGAGGTCTTGGGTAAGCTTTGAGACGAACTTCATCATAATCATTGGTCCGATAGTAACGCAATGATTATACTGCTTTCCTTGGTTCTGTACCAAGTCTTGGAGACAATTGGTGACCATCCCGTGAAATCCGTCCGAGCCGTCGTCGGTAGCCTGATAATAGTTGGCGGAAACTGCTTCGAGCTCGGGACGCATAATCTCGATAGCTTTGGTTTTCGCACCGATGATCACGTCGGGTTTGAAGCCTCTTTCGGCCAGATACTTGACCTGCGGATAAATAGGCGCAGCTCCGAGTCCACCACCGACGAAGATGATCTTCTTTTTTCCCAACTCTTCATCGGTCATCTCACAGAGATCACTGGGGAGACCAAGGGGACCGACAAAGTCAAGTACAGAATCTCCTTGTTTCAAATCACAAAGCTTTGAGGTGCTGGCTCCGATGGTCTGGATGACGATGGTGACCGCCCCCGAGGCAGGATCATAATCTGCGATGGTGAGCGGGACACGCTCACCCTTCTGGTCTACGCGCACGATCACGAACTGTCCCGGCATCGCGGACTGCGCTACGCGCGGCGCATAGATGTCCATCAGGTAGATGGCGGGGGCTAACTTCTCTTTCTTTAGAATGGGGAACATATCTACTGTTCTGCTTGGTTCTCGAGTTCTACTCTATTCTGATCCTTGAGCTCAAAGAGAAAAGTACTTCCAAAATCCAAGGCTCAGAATCATTCTATCCGCACAGGGGGAGGGTGAGTCTCGTAGAGGCGTCATCTGCCCCCTATGTTTTCATTACCTTTTCTCTTTCCTCAGGGCAAAGGTAACGAAAGCCCGTACCATACAGCCCGCCCACAACAATTTAGAAACTAAAAAATAAGGTTTCTAAACAGATGGATTACTTTATCACGACGACCAAATACTTGGATCCTCTCCAAAACTTCTCCTTATCGGTGATTCGGAGGTTGACAATAGCCCCCTGATCGTTTTTCTCTAGCTCGTAGCTATCGGAGGGGTGCTTGGTAACGAAATCCACGCCTTTCTTAGTGGCAAAGAGTGGGATAGCGTCGGTTTCCTCGATATTGATCTTTGTAAAGTAGTCGAGTGTGAGGTCATCTTTGAGCTCGTTATGTTTTCCGATTCCGAGGAAACCACCAGAGCGAGAGATGATCTTGTTATCCACGAGTTCCTTCTTACTGCCAAAAGCATACCAAGCCGTATTGAGGAGCTCTTGCTGTTCGGCAACTTGTCCCATGAGGTTCTGATTGAGCGAGTCGAGGTTGGCGACCTCGTTGGAAAGAGAGTCGACAGAGAGGTTGAGCATCTCGAGATTTTCACGCAGTCCCTGAATCGTGGCATCACGCTCTTCCATTTTTTTCTGTAGCTCCTTGATCATCTTTTCGAATTGAGCGACCTTGAGGTTCGATGCCTTGAGCTTTTTACTCAACTGGGTCATCTTGGACTGGTTCTCGGACATAATCCGATTGATCTCGATGATATCCTGCGCGATGCGCTCCCGTCCATCCTCGGGTAGTTCTCCCTCTTGCTTGTTTCGGACCTCTTGATTGATCTTCTGTTCCTTGGAACGAATCAGGTTCAGGTTTGCTTCGATCTCATCGATTGATTGGAAGAACTCGTTAATGGTCGCATCCTTTTGCTGCGCCTGTACGCGCATCGAGTCGAGCTGGCTTTGTAGCTCGGCAATCCGTTGGATTTCAGATTGGTTACATCCTGTGAACGTAATAACGAGAAGAAGCATAGGGACGACCCCTAGTAGAGCGCAAAGAGTCCGTTTCATCGTGTCAGATTGATGTATAAAACTGTGTAAAAATGCGGTTCAAAGGTAGCGTTTTGTCGTATACTTGTTCGTGCGCCCTCCCTTCGTGGGAGGGGATAGAGCTCTTGAGGTTACTGTCCTAAGACATAGTCCTCCATGATGTGGTTAGCGACCGAATCTTTCAAGTACTTTTCTATCATCAACCCCGCGATGGGTGCAGCCCAACGCCCGCCGGGACCTGCGTTTTCTACGTACACGGCGAGGGCGATCTTCGGATTGTCGCGAGGTGCAAAAGCAATGAATACGGAATGATCTTCACCGTGAGGATTTTGTGCAGTGCCCGTCTTACCACATATGTCGAGTCCTGGCACGCGAGCACGCCACCCCGTGGGACCCTGACTAAAATCCGCATTCACGGCTTGGTACATCCCCTCGACTGCGGGATCGAAATAAGAGGGCTCTATGTCAAGATCGTAACGTTTCGCGTCTATGCGCGTAGCGTTCTTTCCCTGCCCCCCATTTTCACTTTCTATTCCATCGACAATCGAGCGAACAAGATGTGGCTGGAAATAGTGTCCCCGATTTGCGATCACCGCGGCAAGATTTGCCATCTGCAAGGGTGTAATAGAGAGCTCTCCCTGTCCGATCGCCAAGGAGATAATGGTGAGAGAGTTCCATCCCCCTTTTCGGAAATAGCGATTGTAAAAGGGCACAGTAGGGACAATCCCATTGAGTTCTCCGGGGAGATCGATCCCTAGTTTTTTTCCGAAACCAAAGGAGCGTACCTCGCGCTCCCAATTACGGAAGGCGCCCTCGATACTATCAAATCGTCTCAAATCTATCAGGTTTCGGAATACGTAACAGAAATAGGTATTGCAGGACATTCGTACAGCGGAGGTGATATCTTTGGCATAGGGATGGTTGTGGCATCCGACGCCCCTCCCTACAGGGTAGCGACCATGACAAGCATATCCGGTTTGAGGGAATACGACTTTTTCCTTGAGTCCGATGAGTGCATTCACAATCTTGAATGTAGAGCCTGGTGGGTAGAGCGCCATAATGGCTCGGTTGAAGAGAGGCTTCTTTTTACAGGTATCTAGTTCTCTGAAATTTTCTGATCGAAGCCTTCCGACCAACAGATTGGGGTCGTAAGATGGGCTAGAGACCATGGCTAACACCTCTCCATTGGTTGGGTCGAGAGCGACGATACTCCCGATGCGCCCCTGCATCAACTTTTCTCCGTACTGCTGCAAGGCGAGATCAAGCGATAAGTGTAAGTTTCTTCCTGCCACTGCGGCCGTGTCATAAGAGCCGTGGGCATAGGAACCTTTGATACGGTTGTGTACGTCGACCATCAAGGTTTGAACTCCTCGCTTGCCTCGGAGCTCCTGTTCGTAACTTTTTTCCAACCCCGTAATGCCGATATAGTCTCCTGCTTTATAGTAGGGTTGTTCAAAAACTATGCGTTCGTTGACCTCTCCTACATATCCGAGCAGATGGGCTGCGGTGGGGTGTGGATAGTGACGCAAGGTACGGGCTTGGGTAAAGAAACCGGGGAACTCGTGGAGGTATTCTTGGAGGTATCCATAGTCCACAGCAGAGATCTGTTTGAGGATAATCGACTCCTTGTATGCGGAATATTTTCTAGCCTCCGTCAACCCGTCCACCAATTGTTGGCGTGGAATGCGAAGTAAATTCAGCAGCTTTGCAGTATCGAAGGGTTGTACTTGTGATGGAATCACAAGCAGATCGTAGGCAGCTTCGTTATAGACGAGGAGCTTTCCCTTCCGATCGTATATAATGCCGCGTGCTGGATAGAGTGTAATTCTTCGCAGCACGTTGTTGTCAGCGGAGAGTCGGTAGCTTTTGTCTACGATCTGTATATAGAAGAGCTTTCCTAAGATCACGACCCCGACCAGGGTGAAGATGAGCAATATCAACGACTTTCGGTTGGCTTGTAGGGCCATCTTCTATCGGTTGGTATTGGGCGGATAGATAAAGAACTCCACCAAGAGAATGACAAATGAGGAGAGGATGGTATTGCTCAGTATTCTAAGCAATGTGAGCCAAGGGTTTGTATACACGGGCGCTTCTGCCAAGAGGTGTAGTAGGGTATGGTGCGCCAGGAGGAGTAGCAGGGTATATCGTGCAGTCCAGACCCAGCCCATGGTACGCAAGATCGGTAGTTGAGACTTCTGCAACTGCTGCTGTGGGGTGGTGATGCGTACCACAGGCTCTCGCAAAAAGGCAAGTAATGTGGTAGCAGCCGCATGTAAACAGAGCGTTCCCGCGAAGAGATCGATACACAACCCCAAGAGAAATCCGAAGACGTAGAGCCAATGACGGGAGAGATTGATCGGCAAGAGTAGTATGGCCAACGGATAGGCGTATGGTATGACGAAGCCTAGTAGTTGGATATTATCCAACAGGAAGACCTGTGTGAGGATAGCGACCACGAATATGAGGATATACTTTCCGAAATTACTCATGGCGTCGTCCGAAAAAAGGCGTCCGCGATCGAATCGCGTTCGGTTTTGAGAGTATCTCCGATGAGGGTCACCTCGTGCAACCGTTTGAAATCACACCCGAGTCGCACCCTGATCGTATTAAAATCTCCGCCCGAGACCTCCACGCCGTCGACGACCCCGATATAGAGATCGGGAGGAAATATGTTAGAAAACCCTGTAGTCACGACCGTGTCGCCAGGACGCACCTCAACATGGTGTGGTATTTCAGAGAGTAGTACCGAGCGATAATCTGCTCCGTCCCAACGCAAGGAGCCGTAATATCCCGTACGTTGGAGCTTGGCAGAGAGCCTGAAATCGGTATTGAGCACGGAGATCGCCACGGCATAGTGCTCCGAGGTTTTGAGCACCATGCCCGCCACACTTCCCCCTGAGAGTACGGGCATTTCTGGGCGTATGGCGGCATTGCGTCCGAGGTCGATCGTAAAGTAGTTATGCGGCGTGACCACCGTGTTGCTCACCACCGTCCCCGCATAATACTGGTACTGTCTGGTATGTAGCGTATCCTTTGTTACCTCTGGCAGATAGTCGATAGCGAGTCTTTGCTGCGCCAAGGCATTTCGGAGCGCTAAATTTTCGGCGACCAGAGCAGCGTTTTGGTCATGCAGCCAGAGGTAGGATGAGAGATCTGTCATGCGTTCCTCGACCCATGCTTCCATCTCCTTGAGCCAAAACCCAGCTTGCGCCTTCAGGAGGTAATCGCTTTGTAGGTAGACGGTGATAGCGATGCCCTCCAACAAGATGAAGAAGGCCAGATGCTGAAAACGGCGGAGAAGTCTGAGGATACTACCCACGTTCGTAAGCTGTTATGCTCAGCCCTAACGCATAAGGAACTTGCACGTTTCCACGTTCTTGAGTGCAATCCCCGTACCTCTGGCGACGGCGTGCAGTGGATCTTCCGCCACGATGAATGGGATCTTGATCTTGTCAGAGAGACGTTTGTCTAGTCCTCGCAAGAGGGCTCCACCACCAGTGAGATAGATTCCGCTTTTCACGATATCGGCATAGAGTTCTGGTGGTGTCATCTCCAAGACGTTGAGGACTGCCGTTTCGATCTTGTTGAGGGACTTTTCTAGACAGTGTGCGATCTCTTGGTAGTTCACCGGCACCTCTATGGGCAAAGATGTCATGAGGTTAGGTCCGTGTACGAGATAGTTCTCTGGTGGGTTCTCCAGATCCGCTAGTGCAGCTCCGACGGTGATTTTGATATCCTCGGCGGTTCTTTCTCCGATCTTGATGTTGTGCTGCGAACGCATGTAGGTCTGTATATCTGCCGTAAAGGTATCCCCCGCAATACGTTCTGACTTGTTACACACGATCCCCCCGAGGGAAATGACGGCAATCTCTGTAGTTCCTCCTCCGATATCGACGACCATGTGCCCTTGTGACTCCTCGACATTGAGCCCGATCCCGAGGGCTGCGGCCATGGGTTCGTAGATCATGTATACGTCACGTCCGTCGGCTTGTTCGGCGCTATCTCTGACAGCACGAATCTCGACTTCGGTACTTCCGCTGGGTATGCAGACCACGATGCGTAAGGCAGGGGTAAAGAGACGGCTCCGCTTGTTGATGAGCTTAATCATGCCACGAATCATCTGTTCCGCGGCATTGAAGTCGGCGATGACGCCATCTCGCAGGGGTCGTACGGTGAGGATATTTTCATGGGTTTTCCCCTGCATCTGTCGAGCCTCTTTTCCGATCGCAATCAGCTTTCCCGTCTTTCGGTCAGTGGCTACGATAGAGGGTTCGTCCACCACCACCTTGTCGTTATAGATGATGATAGTATTTGCAGTCCCGAGGTCTATGGCCAGCTCCTGCGTGAAAAAAGAAAATAAACCCATCGTTCAGGTGTCTTGTATAAGGTCTCTTAATGTTTGAAATGCCGCGCGCCAGAGAAAAGGAGTGCGACGCCCAACTTATCGCATGCGGCAATCACCTCGGCGTCATGTACGGAACCTCCTGGTTCCACAAAACAAGTAATCCCTTCTTTGGCAGCCAACTCAATCGAATCTGGGAACGGGAAAAAGGCATCCGATGCCAAGACCGCCCCCTTGAGATCAAACCCGAAACGTTGCGCCTTGGCAATGGCTTGTCTGACGGCATCGACACGGCTGGTCTGTCCAGCACCACAACCGATCAGCTGTCCCTCCTTGACCACAGCGATGGCGTTACTCTTGCAGTGCTTTACGACCCGATTGGCAAATTCGATGTCAAGCATACGGTCAGGAGCGTGTTGTTTTGACTTCCAGTCGAGGGTCACTATATTTTTCGTATCCCGTTCTTGTACCAACAGCCCGTTGAGCACGGTACGCACCAAAACGGGAGCGAGTGTAGCCTGAGCACGTTGTAAGAGGATTCGATTCTTTTTTTGTTCGAGTAAAGTTAGGGCTTCCTGTGTATAGGTTGGTGCTAAGAGTACTTCGAAAAATAACCCACCCATGGCTTGTGCAACGGGGAAGTCAATGGGGCAGTTGGTGACGATAATGCCACCGTATACAGACTCTGTATCACTGGCATAGGCTTTTTCCCATGCTTCGAGCGCCGTTTTTGCGACGGCTACACCGCACGGAGTTCCATGCTTTATGACGACGAAGGCGGGTTCGGTATCTTTGAACTCAGAGAGGAGTCCCATGCCCGCCTCTAGGTCGAGGAGATTGTTGTAAGAGAGCTCCTTACCGTGAAGCTTCGTAAACATCTCTGCCAGATTTCCACGGAATTCGCCCTTCTGATGAGGATTTTCTCCGTAGCGCATAGGTGTCACCTGTGCGTAGTGCTCGGTAGCAGGGAGGGCGTCTGTGGTAAAATACCCAGCGATGGTGGCATCGTAGTTTGCCGTCCGCACGAAGGCTTCTTTGGCAAAGTTCCGTCGCTGCTCTAGAGAAATATTCCCGTTCTGTGCTTGGAGGAGTCCTTGTAGCTGGTTATACTGCAGTTTTGAAGAGATCACCACCACATCATTAAAGTTCTTAGCAGCAGCACGTAGTAGGGATACTCCTCCGATATCTATCTTTTCGATCAATTCCTCTTCACTAGCTTTGGAAGCTAAAGCTTCTTCGAAAGGATAGAGGTCGACAATCACGAGGTCGATCTTTGCGATACCGTGCTCGGCCATCTGCTCCTGATCGGTTTTGTGGTGTCGTCGGGCGAGGATTCCCCCAAATATGCTTGGGTGCAAGGTTTTTACCCGCCCCCCGAGGATACTTGGGTATCCTGAGAGTTCCTCGACTTTTGTCGCCTTATACCCCTGCTGGTTGATGTACTCCCAGGTACCTCCTGTAGAGATCAACTTCACTGCAAGGTTATTGAGCGTATCTAGGAGAGGCTTTAATCCCTCCTTGTCATACACCGAGATGAGTGCGCTTTCGATCCTTAAGTCCATGCTAATACTCCACCTAAATTGGCAAACAAAGTTGATCTTTTTTCGCAATATAGCCAAACGTTTTACATGAGGCTTGTTCTCTGCTTGTTCACAAAACTACTACCTTCGCTTTATAAAAGGAAAATGGAAGCCCTTTAGGCTTCACAAAAGAGCGTAGCATGAGAATTATCGTTGCAGGGATCGGCGAGGTGGGTACGCACCTTGCTTCGATGTTGGCGGGTGGGGTAGATGATATCATAGCGATAGACCCGGAACGCGATAACCTTGACCATCTAGAAAATATCGCCGACTTGGTGACGGTGGAAGGATCTGCGACGTCGATCACCGTACTTCGTCAGGCGGAGGTACAGAAATGCGACCTTTTTATCGCCGTGGCGCACTACGAAGAGACCAACATCATTTCTGCGATTTTGGCGAAGAAGCTTGGCGCGAAGAAAGTAATCGCGCGTGTGGATAGCAACGAATTGCTGGTGTCAGAAAACCAGCAACATTTGAAAGAGCTTGGTATAGACTCGTTGATTTACCCGGAGAAGCTAGCCTCGCAGGTGATCATCGGTTTATTGGGTTCGATTGGTACGGTGGAGTACGTGGATTTTTCGAACGGTCAACTTGTTTTGGCAGCGATGAAGGTAGAGTACGATATGAAGTATCTGGGGAAGACTCTTCACGACATCGCCCGTATCCACAAGGGAGATGCGTATCGTGTGGTGGCCATCCTGCGTGAAGGGATGACGCTCATCCCCAACGGGGAGGAGATGCTGTTGCAGGGGGATACGCTCTACATCATTTCGAACAAATCTGGGATCACATCTTGGCACAATTTACTTGGTGCCTCCCATGTGCAGGTCAATAACCTGATGGTGCTGGGCGCCTCCCGCATTGGGATGCGTACTTGTCTGGATCTAGAGGGAACGGTGAAGAACATCAAGATCATCGATGCTGACAAAGAGAAGTGCGAGAAGTTGGCTCCTTTGTTCAATTCGACGATTTGGGTGAATGGGGACGGACGGGATCGCGAACTACTGCTTGATGAGGGGCTTGAACACATGGACGCTTTTGTGGCGGCAACAGGGAACTCCGAGACGAATATCATGGCTTGTTTGATGGCTCGGAAGGCGGGTGTACGACAGATCATCGCGGAGGTAGAGAATATCGACTACATCTCGCTAGCGGAGGGGATAGGGATTGATACGGTGGTGAACAAGAAGCTCATCACTGCCTCGCGTATTTTCCAATTCACCATGGGGAGTAACATTTCGTTTATGCGTTGCCTGACGAATCTTGATGCCGAGGTGCTTGAATATGTGGCTGCGGAGGGATCTCCAGCGACCCGGGGACGGATAAAGGATTTGAACTTTCCGCGCCAAACCATCGCAGGCGGTATCATTCGTGGTAGCAGTGCCTTTATCGTCACGGGTGAGACACAGATACAGTCAGGGGATCGTGTGGTACTGTTCACCCTAAATCCCTCCCACGAGAGACTGGATCGTTTCTTTTCCTAGTAGCCCCAACGGGTATTTTCCAGAGACGCGTGTGAGCAAGCTGCCGATCGCGACTTTAGGGAATCCTAAAGCACTATTTTTATACGACAAGCTAAATAATACAGTATAGGAATAAAGGAATATGCATAGAATATAGGCTGGTTTGGGGTAGGTAATTTTACCTAATTTGCGGCGTGTAGCAGGCGTGTAGCAGTGGTGTAGCAGCGGTGTAGCAGCGGTGTACCCCTAGCATGGCTTGTTTTGGGGATAGGGAATTAAGGAAAATATAAAGCGGTATAAGCTGCCTATTTCTTCTCCGTTGGTGTGATGCTGGAAATTGTTTTTGGGGTAGTGTCCGCAAAGAGTGTGTAAACGGCACGGGCTCTGGTAGGCGAGCGGGGAGGGATTTTTGTCCAGTCCCGTCACGAACCTTATCTTTGTATAAACCAACGACAAGGAAAGATGAGCGAACAGCGACTACTGC
>CAUUCP010000003.1:0-87159 GCA_963543925.1 uncultured Bacteroidia bacterium
GCTTTCATGGGTCAAAGGTAGAGAGACTCTACTAATTTTGATGCGGTTGCCCTGCGCTTATCCCACCCGCACGGTGGAGAACTTGACAGAGACCTTATGTTTCTCCAAGAAGGCACGCAAGCCAGCATGTTCTGGTGCGTTGAGGGTCGGATCCTTGGTATAGATATCCCGTACGGTTTCTCGCATCCACTCGACGAGCGTAGCATCGGCACTGGGCTCTACGATATTCATGAGTCCTTGGTATCCACTCTGCCTCTCTCCCTGTAAATCGCCCGCCCCTCGGAGACGGAGATCCTCCTCTGCGATTTTGAAACCGTCGTTCGTGCTCGTGAAGATGCGTAGTCGTCGTAGGGTGTGTTCCTTGAGGTCGGGACGCGTCACGATGTAGCAGTAACTTCGGTTTCCTCCGCGCCCCACGCGTCCGCGTAGTTGGTGTAGTTGAGTGAGTCCGAAACGGTCGGCGTCTTCTATGATCATGATTGTGGCATTCGGTACGTCGACCCCGACCTCGATTACTGTGGTGGCTACGAGGATGTTTACCTTTCCTGCGGCAAAGGCTTGCATGGCCTGCTCCTTTTCCTGTGGTGGGAGCTGCCCGTGGAGCATCTGGAAAGAGTACTCTGGGAACTGTACTTGGAGCTTCTCAAATCCTTCGACCACGCTCTGGTATTCAAATTTCTCGGACTCGTTTACCAATGGGTAGACAATGTAGGCTTGGTGTCCCGCCGCGATCTCGGCACGGAGCGCCTCGTAGAGCTTAGCGCGCTGGGTATTGAAGTAATGTTGTGTAGTAATCGGTTTTCGTCCCGCAGGAAGCTCGTCAATCACACTGACGTCCAGTCCTGCAAAGAGTGTCAGGGCAAGGGTACGTGGTATAGGTGTTGCGGACATGACGAGAATGTGTGGCATGAGCGTTGGGTTCTTTCCCCAGAGCTTTGCACGCTGCCCTACCCCAAAGCGATGCTGTTCGTCGACAATCACCAGTCCCAGATTGTGAAAGACCACGGTATCTTCTATCAACGCGTGTGTACCGATGAGGATATGCAAGGATCCTTCTTCTAGGGTCTTTGCAATTCGTTTTCTGTCTCGCTGTGAGGTACTTCCCGTCAAGAGTTCTACGCGTACAGGTAGGTCTCCCAACATCTTTGTAATCCCCTTGTAGTGTTGCGTGGCCAGGATCTCGGTGGGTGCCATCAGACAGCCCTGTGCTTGATTGTCTACGGCAAGGAGGAGTGCGAAGAGTGCGACGAGCGTTTTACCACTTCCGACGTCCCCCTGGAGGAGTCGGTTCATCTGCCTACCGCTCCGCATATCGTCAAAGATTTCGTGTACCACGCGCTTCTGCGCGCCTGTAAGAGCGAAACGCAGGTAGTTGTGATAGAACCCATTGAATAGCTCGCCCACGTGCGTACATGGTATACCAGCGATTTGAGTATCGCGCACTAGGAACTCCGCTTGCTGCATCTGGAGTAGGAGCCATTCCTCGCATTTGAAATACTCTCGTGCACGCCTTGCCTCGTCTTCGTTTCTTGGGAAATGGATACGCCAGATGGCTTCTGCTCGCGACATAAGGTTGTAGCGCGAGCGCACCTCGGGGGGGAGTACCTCGGTCACCTGCCCATCGACATAGAGCAGCGCCTTGTTTATGACCTCCGCCATGCGCTTGTAGGAGAAGTAAATCTTCTTCAACACTTCGGGTATTTCATAAACGGGCTCTAGTCCCAAGCGTGGGAGTCGTCCCTCGGGTAGGATTTCCAACTCGGGGTGTACAAAGCTGTAGGTGTTTTGGAAACGCGAGGGCTTTCCGAAGAGCTGATATCGCGCATTGAGGATCAGCTGCTTCTGTATGAAACGTAGCCCTTTGAAAAATACGGCGAGGAATATTCCCGTCTCGTCTTGGAACTCTACTTCTAGGCGTCGTTTGACCCCCTCGCCCTGATAGGAGATATACCTCAGCGTGGCGACCAAGAGTACGGGCTGTTCTCCATGGATGTAACGGTAGGGGGTAATTCGACTACGGTCATTGTAACGAAATGGGTAATAGAGTAATAGGTCTTCGACGGTCTTTAGTCGCATGGCTGTCATCAACCCCGTTTCCCATTTCGCACTGAGGCGGAGCACCCCCAGTGGGGCATCTAGTGGCGTAGACATCGCATCTTGTAGTATTGGCATCAATGTGCATGAGGCTTGCTCGTCCAGAGGGTACTCAGAAGGCCCAAACCGTACCCCGAGACCATCACCCCACAAGCCCATAGACTACGCAAGGCGAGGGAGAGACTGCGGAACTGGCGATAAGCATGGCACACGACCCACAATCCATACAGCAGCCCCACGACGAGCAGCACTACGCACTGCCAATATACGAAAAGTAGCAGGATCCATGCTCCCGCTCCGAGGATAGCCAACGATGGCAAGAGATGTACCAGACGCAACGTCCCAGGGTGTCGACGCGCGAGTA
The DNA here is from genome assembly GCA_963543925.1 of uncultured Bacteroidia bacterium. GTDB lineage: Bacteria > Bacteroidota > Bacteroidia > Bacteroidales > CAJPTX01 > Bacteroides_D. Next base: position 2,459 of record CAUUCP010000003.1, read on the forward strand.
TCCGACGCGCCTGCCCAGAGTGGTAGACCTGTCGGAAGAAACTTCTCCACGAGGTGCGTCGCTTGTGATAGACAAAGAGTTCTCGGTTGAGGGCTGAGTGATACCCCGCCTCGCAGAGACGCATACTGAGATCTACGTCCTCTCCATAACGGAGATTGGCAAAGCCCTTCACTTCGGCGAAAGCCGTCGTCCGCACCCCCATATTGAACGTACGGGGATAGAACTTATCGGTCGTTTCTCCTCCTCCGCGAATTCCGCCAGTACTGTATGGCGAGGTCATGGCATAGGAGATCGCCTTCTGAATAGGGGTAAAATGTTCGTTCCACGCATCGGGTCCTCCCCACAAGTCGACTTCGGGATGCTGGTCAAGCCACGTCTTAGCACTCGCTAGGTAATGTGGTGGGAGGGTACAGTCCGAGTCAACAAAAAGAATATAGTCTGTTGTGCCCTTCAGAGCCGCTACACCGTGGTTACGTGCTAGTGCAGGTCCTGTATTCTCTTGGGAGAGGTAAAGGAGATCCATTGCGGAAGCGTACTGGGCACAGACAGCATCGGAGGGGCGTGTGGAACCGTCCTCTACGACCACTACACGGAAATCCTTGGTCGTTTGTAAGGCTAGGCTGACAAGGAGTTCCTTCAGTTCCTCGGGACGATTATAAACAGCCACCACAAGCCCGATACGAGAGTGTGTCATACGATATGGGGGATATTTTAGAGAAATGGGGAGTGGTGGGGGACGGTTACATCAACCGAGAGGCCTCGCTCCGCAAAGCAGAGAGGGCTGTGGCAGTGGGATGCGTAGAGAGCTCGAGGAGCATCGCCAAGATCATCTTAGAGAGCTCATTGGCAGGGCTGGCGGGGTGCACCTTCTCGCCACACATGGTGATCATCTTTGCGACGTTGCCCTTGGCCTGTCGTACCTGTTGCCACACCTCGTGACTGACGTAGATTTGTTGCGAGAGGTTATGCTCCCACTCCTCACGGATATTAGCCAAGAGATGATACTCGTACTCTTTGGCGGTTTGTTCTCCCATCTCGCATCGCACCAAGAGACTCTCGGGGCTAATTCGCTCCATGAGCAAGGTCAGTCGTTCATAAGCTTGTAAGCGTACCGGGAGGGTTAACTTTCGAGTCTCAATGCCCTGCTGAAGTGCGTCGCGATGCAGCAGCGAACGAGTAAGATAGCGATAGGAGAGCAGCCCAGCTGCCAAGACCAAGACACTCGGCACAAAAGCCAGTAATAGGAGTTGTGTTTCCATGGTAAGGATTTATTCTTCCGAAAGAGTGGTTCGTTCGAGGTACTGTTGCAGGAGTGCTGGACGTCGTTCTGCGGTCAGGCGTAGCGCCTCGGCATGTTGCCACTTAGCGATCTCTGGGAAGTTCCCTGAGCGGAGGATAGGCGGCACCTCCCAGCCCCTGAAGTTCTCGGGACGTGTATAAGCTGGTGGAGAGACGAGTCCGTCCTGAAAGGAGTCCGACAGCGCCGAGGTGGCATCCCCCAATGCCCCGGGGAGGAGACGTACGATGGAGTCTACGATTACGGCAGCCGCAAGCTCGCCCCCACTCAGGATATAGTCTCCGATGCTTATTTCTCTAGTTACGAGGTGGTCTCGTACCCGCTGGTCAACGCCTTTGTAGTGTCCACATAAGATGAGCACACGCGGCTTCAAACTAAGCTCGGTAGCGAGGGCTTGGGTCAGGAGTTCACCGTCGGGAGCGGTATAGATAATCTCGTCGTATGCCCCACTGCTAGCCTGAAGGTGTTCCACAGCCTCGAAGATCGGCTCTGGTTTCATGACCATCCCTGCATCAGGACCATAGGCGTAGTCGTCGACCGTGCGTCGCTTGTCGTGGGTATAGTCCCTTAGATTATGCAGTGAGATCTCTACAATACGCTGTGCACGCGCCCTCCCAACGATAGAGTAGTCAAGTGCACCTGTCAAGAGCTCGGGGAGTACAGTAAGGATATCGATAGTCACAGCAATAGAAATTGGTATACCAAAGATATGGAAAATAGAAGGAATAGGTAACGTCTAATGCACTAGACGAAGGGGAGTGTAAGTCCTAGCGGTTGTATCGCCCGCCTACCAGAGTAGGGGATATTGCCCTAAAAGAGTGTGTAAGCGTTACAGAGTGTAGGATAAGAATAATAGATAAGGAGGGCTACAATACGCGACTTCGTCGTCATAGGCATTATCGCATTATAACAATTGATGGTACTCAGGAGAGCAACTCGGCTACCTAGTTTCCCCCCTCTTCCATCCAAAAGTACAAGAATATTGGTCGTTGAAGGTTCGATACCACTGGTCAACAAGATAATGAGCTCGGTGGTCAACACCTTATTCTAGCACTACCTTTTTCGTATCTCGAAGACCGTTTTGGTATACAATATGCAGCATATAAAGCCCGCGAGGCAAGTCGGCAACCCACACGGGATGATTGGGCTGCACCCCAGCACGAACACAAACTCCATCCAAAGCGTAGAGTTGTGCCATAACCACAGGCTCATCGGTCTGCAAGACAAATTGCTCTCGCCCAGGGTTTGGGTACAAACTCGACTGCGGCAATGGGATACCACACCCCGACGTAGAAGGTAACTCGGGATCGATGCCCTGCCCTCCACAAACCAATCGCAAGAGTAAGGCACCATTCATCTTCGAACGACTCCACTGTGCCGTGGTACGAGTATGTACAATCGCCTTGAACGGTGTCAGCGCATCGTAACCGATATTCAACATATCGGCTGTCAGCTGCTCCCACCCCACATGGTAGGGTTTAGTAAAGTTGATGGCTGTCGTAAGCTTGATGTCGTAAAAACGCGCCACTTCCCCCTCTTCATAAGGGGGGGTAACGATCTGCTCATAAAGCTTTCTCCCTGGCACTCCGTCAACATCTTCCCAGAAACAGAGACGGAATTTCTTACGAGAGCGCAGATCAGCTATTGGTTGAAACCAGATGCGCACGGCCTCGATCGCAGTAGCTTTCAAGGGCACAAAACGCATCGCGACCGCGGCACGGTCTGCGCCGACACCGACTATCCCATAACCACTGGTCGGCTCTCCCAAGTCGTAGGCATATTCGTTGGTACAGTGTAGGAGGGTCTCGACCGTGTCGTTCCATCGAAAAGGCGCTGTCTTCGCAGCATTGTCGGTCTGTAAGATAGCTCGGATACGCACCTTGATTTCTTCGCCCCCGAGCGACTCCCACGGATAGGAGATTGTACGCCGATAGGCTATTGTCGCATGTGGAGTAATGTTCAGGTTTCCTCCCGTAAAAGTCGCAGGAGGGATCTTTCCTGTCAAATCCTTAATCTCAAAAAGGCGTCGCACATTGTTGGAGCGCCCACCGAAATTCTCATAATAAACCCCCAGCGAATCTGCAGCTTCTGCATCTCGTAAATTCAAATATTCGGCAAAAGCCCCAGTCGGTACAGAGCTATACTGCGTGAAAAGCGTTTTAGGCAACCTAGTACAGGCTACATCAGGCACAATGGTATCGTTGAAAGCACGATTCGCATTGAGGTAGACAAGATCTACGTGCCATTGACTGCTATTTGCCATACGCCCTGGTGCCGTATTGTCATGCACGAGAGAGGCAAGGTTTCTGAACCGGAATCGGAATCCGTCATGTAGAAAGCGACGTTCCTGCAAGGGAATATGTGCTAAAAAGAAGTGCTGTTGAGGTCGCTCGTGTTTCTGTATAAGGTGCGCGTCCCGACGGCGCGTGTGACGGAAAAACTGTTCCACCCGTCCCTGTTGTGCAAAAAACAGAGCACCCCAAACATTCACCCACTCTTGCTTTACGGGATCGAAGAAATCTACCATTAGAGAGTCTCCACGTGCTGGAGCTTCAACCCATCCCCCTGGCTGGAATCGGAATGAGAGATAGAGGGAATCCTGCCCCTCCTCAATGTCTATTGGACGTGACACAATCTGTTCGGCAGCAAAGACCGCTGGTGTCGCATTACGGTGCAACAATCCATCGGCTTGTGCAGCATCAAAGGTAAGCACCCCCAAAGTTGGCGCCTCGAATGCACGAGCACGAGTTACCGTCACATCCGTAGTTCCCTCCCAATAAGCAGGTAAAGGAGTGTTCCCCGAGTAAGCAAAATCATCGAAAAAGGGTAACGTAAGCCGTTCCTGAGGCATTGTCTGCCCGTTCCCCCTCTGTGCGAAAAAGAGACACACGAACACTACAAGGGTCTGAAACCAGAATCTGTACATGCAATGGAGTTAAGCTAAAAGACTACGAAGTCGTCGTCCAACTCCGCATCCTCGTTTTCTTTAACTAACGTATCTGCGTTCTGATTATTGATATCCTCTTGGATAGCCTGCCCCGCAATACGTGATGCATTAAGGGTCAACCAGACCCCGATACGCGACCCTAAAGGCAGTTCTCGAGGACCAAGATAAGGCGGATTACTCATGTAGACACGTGCGGAGAGGGTATCTGCCATGTCCTTGACCGTTTCATCAAATACCACCTTCCCCATATTCAAAGATCGAGATGCCAACATACGTCGCGCCTCAGCAAGAGTCAATTGAATAAGGTTAGGTTGTGTAGTAAAGCTATTTTCAAATCCCTTTCCCAACAACAAATCGACCATTCCGCCCTTAGGGATTTTATCTCCTGGCTGGAGTTCTTCACCTTCAAACGTCTGTTTCAAGACACTATTCAGCGCGATGTCTGGCGTAAAGGAGAGTTGTCCACACTGCAATCCCGCTTGGTCGAGCAAGATAAGTGCCTGACGCAACGTTTCTCCGACAAGAGCTGGCGCATTGACCATCATCGGCTTACAGGCATTGATAGATAGGAAAACATGTCGGTCACGCTTCACTTTTTCTCCCGCGAGAGGCTGTTGTTGAAGGATAATCCCTGGACGCTTAGTGACCACATAAGAGGAGTCTAGGAGTACAAGATTGAGATGCGACTCCTTCGCTAAACGGTAAGCGTCTCTTAATGAAAGCCCCACCAAATTGGGCACAGCGAATTCGTCTCCGTGTCGTGTCAATAGGCGCAAGGAAACGAAGGAAACGACGACCAAAAAGAACAACAAAAGAAGTGCAACAATCGGGTGGTGGACATAGGGAATCCTCCAAACGTTCCGTAGAAGGCGTGTAAATTTCGACATTCGCAACGCATATTTGAAAGCACAAAGATAAACATTTGCCTCACGACGAGGGGGCTGAAAATCAGCTGTAAGCTTAAGGATCAGCGATATTCATCATGCTCTCCATCCCTTCAGACGAGCAGAATATGCCCAATAGCCCCTAGACTCGAGTCTCAAGGTTTAAAATTTATGGTATAATTGCACCGCAGAAAAGCTGGATGCTTGAGAGATCATGACTACTGAAAGAGAAAACAAGAAACGAATCTTAACGAGCTACGAACGCCTCTCGGAGGAACTTCGTGAGCTCTTTGCGCAGACCTACCCCATGGGATATTACCATGCGGTGCTACCGCTAACGAAGCCAAACGGGGAGCTGATTTATGTCGTTCGTCTCGAAACCCCGGAAACGTCCTATCTCGTAAAAGTGGAAGTGAAGATCGATGACGTAGGAGACCTTGAGGAGGAAGAAAACGACAGCTACGAGGCAGAGAATGAGCCTCTAGAGGCCGCCGATCAATTCGCCGACGACAAAGACGACGAGGAAGGCGACTACGACTAATCGCCCTTGCTTGTCTTCCTTATTGCTTGCATCTCTTGCAGGCTCTTGCCGTTCCTTTCCAAAAGGTGCGGCTTTTTTCTTAATAAGGAGATCGAAATATCAAGATCAAACGTAGTATTCTGGAAAGGGGGATATCGTTCTTGCAAGAAGGTAGAGATGCATCTCGCTTGGAACATCTCCTCATTCTACAGAAAGATTCCCCTCAGAGATTTCCCATCTGGACACCCATACAGCAGGCTATTTTTCCGCCTCTAATCGCTTGATGTAATCCTGATCAACCCAGACGGTATACTGCTTCCGTAAGGCATCCAACCAACGCTTTTCTTCCTCCTCTTGAAAGAGACGTTGGAGATCTCCACGCGCCTCTTCGTAGGATTTTCGTGCCCCTTTCTTCGATTCAAGGACACGGAAAAAAGATGCGTTTTCCCCACGCCGCAAGACAAGACTACACTCTCCATCCCACCCGAGTGCAGTTGGCGATGGTTTTGCAGCTCGATAGTTCACGAAATAGGTAATCCCCGCCTCGTAATTAGAGGTTTTAACCTTAATACTATCCCTCTCCAGCTCCTTTGCTGATACCTTCACCTTTCCATCCTTTTTTGAACAGATACGTGCCCGTAAGGCATCTAATTTATCGGTAGCATTCGCGGTTGAGTATTCCTCTACCCGTAAGCGTTCTTGGAATGTCAACTCCTTTTTGTGTCGCTTGTAAAGGGATTTGAATGCCGCCTCCTGCGAGGGGTCGGTCTGCCAGAGTTTACGCTCACTTATATCGAAGAGCAGCAAGCCATTGTAAAACTCGCGCAAGGCATAATCAAGTGTAGGATTCTCTCGTCGAATACGAGCTTCACATTGCCTAAAGGCTTCTTGTTCTAAAAGATGCTGCGCAGCTCGCAAGAGGGAAAGTTTCTGAAAGGTAAGCTTGTTTTCAAGCATGTAAGCATATAGCTCTCGCAAACGGAGCTCTTTTGCTCCGACTTTAGCAAATACAATAGCAAGCTTTGCGTCGGCTGGCGCGATGGTATCAGAAGCCCCTACCAAGGAGAGAACCGCCGCTTCGCTGTGCGTCGCCCCTGTACTGCGCAACATACTCGCGAGCAAAGCCCCCCGCCCTTCAAGCTCAATCCCTACACGCTGTAAACTGCGACGGATCTCCTCTCGCGACGCTTCGTAACTGGGCAATGGGATATGTTCCAATCGCTGTATCAAATACCAACCATAAGGAGAACGGTATGGTTCGGAGAGGTCTCCATCCTTCTTCAATGCAAAGACCACATCCACAAAATCGCTAGGATAACGCCCCAAGGTTACTAAGGGCAGCACACCATCTTTTTCAATCGATGCTTGATCCTGACTAAACGTTTTGACGAGGGTCGTAAAAGGCTCTCCTTGCTCGTAACGCTTTCGTATGAGCGCCAAGGTGTCAAGAATCTGTCTTTCCCTTTCAGGCGACTCCTTAGGAGTTGTTGTACGCATGATGTGCGCCACTTTCATTTTTCCACGTGCTGGGCGTCGCCCATTGACACGCAAGATATGATACCCATATGAAGTACGCACAGGCATGCTGAATGAATCTACTGGTGTATTGTACGCCGCCAATTCGAATGGATGTACCATCATAAAAGCACCGAAATAGCCCAAATTTCCGCCATTCCTAGCCGCGGAGGGGTCGGCACTAATCGCACGTGCTAAGCTATCAAAATTCGCTCCGTGCAGGAGTTGTTTGCGCACAGCGAGCGCGCGATTATAGACAAGACTATCTTCGGTATCTGCATGGACACTCAATAGGATGTGCGAGGCATCTACCTCCCATTGCATCCGCTCGTAGGCTGCACGGTAGAGACGCTCACGCTCCGTACTGTCAAGGAAATAGGGAGTCAACTGTAAGTCTCTATACTGCTGATACTCTGCTTGCAGCGATGGCTGTTTTTCCAATCCTTGCGCCTTGGCATCAAGAACCTTTAATCGGTAATTGATATACATCTGCAAGAACCCCTCGACGGTCTCAGGTTTATTCTCGCTTGTATAGGAGAGGTGTCTTTTCCAGAGATAGAGGAATTCCCCTCGGGATACAGAATCATTCCCCACTACCAACAGCGGGGTCTCGTGTGCCTGCACAGTTCCCAATCCGCTCAGAACAAGCGGTATGCAACACAAGAGACACTTACCTAAAAGAGCGAAGAGGGTCAATCGGATAGACATACACAAATCTTTAAATCTGATGTCGAGAATAATTTGGCGCCTCGCTCGTAATAGTGACGTCATGTGGATGACTCTCCAAGATCCCCGCATTACTAATGCGCACGAACTTTGCTTTTCGCAAAGCTTCCAAATCTTCTGCACCACAATAGCCCATCCCAGCACGCAAGCCCCCGACGAGCTGATAGACTACCTCTTTGAGCGTTCCCACATATGGTACACGAGCAGCAATTCCTTCTGGGACGAGCTTTTTGATATCCTCTTCCACATCTTGGAAGTATCTATCTTTCGATCCCTGCTGCATAGCCTCGAGCGATCCCATGCCGCGGTACGATTTATATCGCCGTCCGTTGTAGAGGATCGTTTCCCCTGGTGACTCCTCTACCCCTGCAAACATAGAGCCCATCATCACGCTATGAGCACCTGCCGCAAGCGCCTTGACCAGATCTCCGGAGTAGCGAATCCCCCCATCTGCGATAAGTGTAACCTCCGTGCCCTTTAAGGCTTCGGCTACATTATGAATAGCATCAAGTTGCGGCACCCCGACTCCAGCAATCACTCGAGTAGTACAGATCGACCCTGGTCCGATACCGACCTTCACCACATCGGCTCCCGCTTTAGCAAGCGTCAATGCCGCTTCTCCAGTAGCGACGTTGCCTACCACAATAACGAGATCGGGGTAAGCCTTTCTCACCTCACGCAACTTTTCGATCACATACTTGGAATGACCGTGAGCAGTATCTATAACAATCACATCGACCTCTGCAGCCACAAGCGCAGCCACACGATCTAGCGTATCTTTTGTAACCCCCACTCCCGCAGCAACCAACAAGCGTCCCTTTTTATCTTTGCTCGCCAGTGGATTGATACTAAGCTTCACAATATCTCGATACGTTAACAAACCGAGGAGATGCCCCTCTTTGTCCACCACAGGGAGTTTCTCTATCTTCTTATTCTTCAGGATCTCAGCCGCCTCGCTAAGGTCAGTATTAGGTTTTGTCGTAACGAGCGGCATGGGCGTCATGACGTCCTTAATCTTAGTATCCAAATCTAATTGAAAACGGAGATCTCGGTTCGTTACAATCCCCAAAAGGAACTTATTCTGATCAACTACAGGAATCCCGCCGATGTGATAGTCGTGCATAATGTAGAGTGCGTCACGCACACACTGATCCGGGAAGATGGTCACGGGGTCATAAATCATCCCGCTTTCTGCACGCTTCACGTTACGCACCTGTCTTGCCTGCGCCTCGATCGACATATTCTTGTGTATGACCCCCAATCCCCCCTCTCTCGCCATGCCGATAGCCATATCAGCCTCCGTCACGGTATCCATCGCAGCACTCAACAAGGGGAGCGAGAGACGGATATCCCTTGCAAATCGAGTAGAAAGATTCACTTCACGAGGGAGGACTTCCGAATAGGACGGTACCAAGAGCACATCGTCGAAAGTTATACCTTCACCAATAACGCGATCGCTAAGAAATGACATAGGCTAATCCTTAATAATTTTGGCAAAGGTAGTACTATTCTACGACATAGGCAGCATCATTTGAGACAAAACCTTCCCTCTAAGCTAGAGCAGCTTCCACCTCTCCATTTTCGAGGAGCTCCAACAGCCCCGTCATATCGTCTGGCATCGGCGCATCAAGATGGAGTGGTATCCCCGTACGAGGATGTAGGAGGTCGATGGCTCTCGCATGCAAGGCTTGTCGTGGACACTGAGCAAATGCACGCTGCATAATAGCGTGATATGCTGGTTTTTCCACCCCTCGTAACACCCGATCGCCTCCATAGCGCGCATCGTTGAAAAGTGGATGTTTGAGATACTGCATATGCACCCGAATCTGATGCATCCGTCCCGTTTCCAAAGAGCACTCAATCCACGAAAATACGGTATAATCCTCTAGCACCTTCCAATGGGTAATAGCCTCTTTTCCGACTTCTGGATCTAGAAAGACCTTCATACGCTGCCGATCCGCAGGGTCTCGTGCGAGATTGGTTCTTACCGTCCCCTGCTTTTCTGCGAAACGTCCCCACACGAGCGCTACATAGGTGCGATGTGCCGTGTGGTGAAGGAATTGCGTTCCCAGCGCCGACATCGCGGCTTCATTTTTACCAACAACGAGCAAGCCCGAGGTGTCCTTGTCGATGCGGTGTGCGAGTCCTGGTCGCATCCCTCCTTGTTGAAAAAGAGGTTCATCTCGCAAATAATAGAGCAATGCATTGACCAGCGTTTCCGAAAAATGCCCATGACCAGGATGAACGACCATCCCAGCAGGTTTGTTGATTACGAGGAGGTCTTCATCCTCATAAACGACCTCAATAGGTATATCCTCAGGGAGCACCTCAAATTCACGAGGTTCTTCTCGTTGAAATATCTGAATGCGCTCCCCAGGTCTTACTAAATAAGAGGCTTTCACAGGTTTAGCAGAGATCCAGACCAATCCCTCGCTAATCTTCTGTTGTAAAAACGAGCGAGAGACATTTTCCAACCTTGTTACTAGAAAACGATCGAGACGCAGTGGCGTCTGCCCTGGATCTACAACGATCTCAGAGTAAAGATAAAGCTCGGTGACGTCTTGTGACATCTCGCATTACGACAGTATAAAAAGACTCACCCTCCGCAAAATTGCAGCAATGTTGATTTTCGACCACCACGGTAGGCTGCATCACTACAACCTCACGACTTTATGAGCCTTGGCTAACCGTCCTGATATCACCTGCATGTTTGAGATTTTTCCCACAGCCACCTGCTCACGTACCTTGTAAAAATCGACACACGTTCCGCAGATAATCAATTCAACCCCTTTCTCTTCCAGCGCCTTAAGTGTTTCAAGGACACCTGCTTCTTTTAAGCAAAGCTTTACTCCCGCATTCAAGAAAAGAATCGTTTCTGGAAGAGGCGTCCACTCGACAAGAGTACTCAAAAATCCCTTCATAAGTATTCCCCCGAGGGTATCATCCCCAGTACCCAAAACATTTGTAGCACATAGAAGGAGCGCGCCCTCAGCTCGCTCAGTATTTCCCGTAGAGGGACAAGTTTTTGGGTCTTGAGAGGTTATAAGGAGTTCGGGCGCGAGTTCTGGATTACGGAAAGTGATGCTAAAGAGTCCATCTTCCTCCTTTAGCTCAACCTCGCAGTCAAACCCTGCTAGAAGAGTCTTCACATTAGCATAGGATGTTTTGTTATCAAGAAGTACTCTGATTTCCGTTCCAGCGACGTTATCCCTCATCGCCTTGCGTGTAGCGATGATGGGTTGTGGACAAAACATTCCTCGGCAATCTACCTCTACCATTGTGGTATCTCCTCTTGATGTAGCTTTAAGTAATGATTGATACGGCGTACTAGCCGTGGTCCTTCATAGATCATGCCTGTATAGACCTCTATCAACGAAGCGCCTGCTTGTAACATAGCAAGGGCTTGTTCTGGAGAGAAAATACCTCCCACACCGATGATTGGTACTCCTGCGCCAGCTGCCTCCCGTACGCTTCGCACAGCGCGCAGCGCAGCCTCATGTAGCGGGCGTCCACTGAGCCCTCCACGCCCGATTTCCTCAATTCGTGCCGCGGGGGTATTCAATCCGCTTCTTTGTGTAGTGGTATTACTTACTACGAATCCGTCAATCCCGCGTTCCAATGCCGTAGTCACAGTATATTGGAGTTGTTCTGGCGTAGAGTCAGGACCTAACTTCAAAAGAATCGGCTTCCTTTGGTGATATTGCGCTCTTGCATTGACCAATGCATCAATGATGGGCGTAAGGGTTTCTTCTCCTTGCAGCGCACACAAGTCCTTGACATTAGGACAACTCACATTCACCACAAAGAGATCGACATAAGGGTAGAGCTCCTGTAAGCCCGCTTCGTAGTCTAGATAGGCTTTTTCGTTGGAGGTCGTAGAATTTTTACCAATATTCCCCACCACGGGGATCATACGCTTCTGTGCGAGTTTCTTACGCTGCATGGCACGTGCCACATGCCTGACCCCCTTGCTATTAAACCCCATACGATTGATAATCGCCTTGTCTACAGGCAGTCGAAAAAGACGAGGTTTGGGATTACCAGCCTGCGGCTCTGGGGTCACGGTACCCACTTCAGTAAAAGCAAAACCGAGCGCAGCGAGACGATCACAGAGCATAGCATTTTTATCAAACCCCGCAGCCATCCCCACGCGTCCTCTAAAAGTAAGCCCTAGGAAATTACATGGGCAGTCATCCTTCTTTGTGTAAAAGATGCTCTTAACCCAAGCACGGATCGGTTTCCACGCAAGCCATACGTAGAGCATCTTCAACGAGAACTCGTGGATACGTTCCGGATCGCACCGAAACAAGAAGGGACGTAGTAACTCTCTATACATTAGGACATAGAATCCTGTTCCGTATTACGATCGAGCGTTTCGGCGATATTGTAACGATTGGCTCGGTACGGTGTAGCACGCACAATCAGTTCACCAATAAAGCCTGCCAAAAAGAGCTGTGCACCCAACAAGACCATAGCCAATGCTATGTAAAAGAGAGGTTTGTCGACGATTTGTCGGTACCCCGAGTGATGTACGATGGCCAGAATTTTTTGCACAATCAGTACAATCACTATCGCCCCTCCCCCTAAGAAGGTGAGCGTTCCGAGGATACCAAATAGGTGCATGGGGCGTTTCCCAAATCGAGCAATGAAGGATAGGGTCAGGAGGTCTAGTGCGCCATTGACAAAACGAGAGTAACCGAACTTCGTTGTTCCATACTTACGTTCGTAGTGGGTAACGACCTTTTCACCAATATGTCGAAACCCCGCATTGTATGCCAAGGCTGGTATATAGCGATGCATGTCTCCGTAGAGCTCAATACTCTTGACCACAGGCAGTCGATACGCCTTAATCCCACAATTGAAGTCATGGAGCTTGACTCCCGTCACACGGCGCGCCGTGGCGTTGAAGAACTTGCTAGGTATGTTTTTGGAAAGTACAGGGTCGTGACGTTTTTTCTTCCATCCGGAGACGAGATCATATCCCTCGTCGACAATCATTTTCCAGAGTTCTGGGAGCTCATCTGGCGAATCTTGCAAGTCGGCATCCATAGTAAATACGACTTTTCCACGCGCTTGAAAGAAGCCTACGGAGAGCGCTGCTGACTTTCCATAATTTCGTTGAAAACGGAAGGCTCTCACATGCAGATGTGGTGGTTCTTGTGTTCGGATGACAGCCCAAGAGTCATCCTTACTCCCATCGTCTATCAAAATCAGTTCAGCCCCCCATCGCTGCTCTGCGACCACCCGATCTATCCATGCGATAAGCTCGGGCAAGGACTCCGCCTCATTATAGAGTGGCACAATGATGGTGACATCTAGCGCGCCACCATTGAGGATATTTTTTTCCATAGGGGTTATTTCACCTTCTTCTGTACAAATGCGGCCATGATAAGGGATGCAATGAGCGAAGTCAGGAATGTGCCCCCCATCGATGTGAAAAGCAAGACCCCCTTGGAATACAAGAACTTCGTATATTTCATACTCTGTTCTATGACGTCTTCGTTCATCCCCATTTGGTTATAGGTGTCAATGACCTTTTGCTGCAATTCTTGGGGATAAGACGGTTTGAAGATATAAAGGATCAAGAGAAAGGGTACGGCTACAATAATCGTAGCAAAGAGCCCTTGGAAAGCTCCGAACTTAAACGTTTGACCATAAGATAATGGGGCGTCGGGGAGTGTATCTCGATAGGTCTTTGCACCGAGATAGAGGAGATAAGTGGTAAGTCCGAACTCCAGAAAAGAGAAGAATCCCCCCATGGGGGCAACAATCTTCTGGAAATAGATCTGCAAGACCAAGGTAAAGCTCAGAAAGAGTCCTAGATAGAGCCCCCAACGACTGGCGAACGGGGTCATGGATGGTCGCTGCTTTGTGCTATCTAACTGATTGTAGTCCATACCGTGCTCAATTTACTTACACAAAGGTAACCATTTTGACTGGTTTTCATGCCGCATATTTCAAACAGCACGAGTGGTGCTAACCTCTCTGTTCCATAATTAACGGGGAGTACTACCCCATAAGGCAATACTCCCCGTTCTGAATAGTCTACTGGAGGGGGCTACCACCCAGGATTTTGCTCGAGGGACGGATTACAGATGATATCATGATGTGGGATCGGCCATACGAACTTGGGGTCTGTATTCAGACGATTGAGCTCGATGTAGGATTCCCTGGGTGAAACATTCAAAAACATCTCATCTTGTGGAGTATGGCGTCGACAAGACATTCCCCAACGACGCAAGTCAAACAAACGCACACCTTCGAAAGCAAACTCTCTCGTCCGCTCGTTAGCGATTTCTTCCATGAGTGGGGCTCCAGTCACGGTAGCCTCAAGTGGTGTAAGACCGCGTGCAGCACGGAGGGTATTGACCTTATCTCGCGCCCCATTGTTATCCCCCGAACGATAAAGCGCCTCCGCCCAGATGAGGTAGATCTCAGGCAAACGGAATGGTTTTGGTAGGTGACGATAATACTGTGCACTGCCTCCCTTATCGAAAATCGGATTGCCGGGATACTTACTTATCGCCCATGCCTTCTGCGGATAGGTCGTATTGTTGATGTCCAAAATCTCCTCGTAGGTAAAATAGACACCTTTTCTCCAATCGGAAGCATCGTAGAGGTCAACCACCCACTGCGATGGTAACCAATCAGGCTTTAGCTTATTACCATTTTCCTTCATGCGCTTACATAGAGAAATCATGGACTGTGTTAATTCGAGCGGATAGCTTCCCGGCAAAAGCATCAAGTTTTCGTTCGAGGGACGATCCTCGTGCCAATATTTTTCCAAGGCTACGGCACTTGTCATAAAACTATAGCCGCTATTGGCAATTTCATAGCATGCCTCTTGTGCTTCTTCCCATTCCCCCATGGTGAGCGCCACACGTGCTTTCAATGCCAATACGATATCTCTTGTGACCTCCGAGGAATTGGGACGTCCCGTTTTTTTACGCAAAAGCTTCTCTGCCATATTTAGATCTTGCACGATGTGTTCGAAGATCTCCTTCTGTGTAGCTCGCACGGGCTTGTCTTTAAGATCTAGCTGTCCCACCCACGGTACACACGGTTCTTCGGGATGATAAGTACGTGACCACCGCAGCGCAAGTTCATGATAGCAATACGCACGGAAGAAATGCGCAGCCCCCTGAACTATCTTCACCGTATCGGCGACCCCGGGACGTTCTGGGTTATAAGACGCAACTTTATCTAGGAAGAAGTTGACATTGCGAATGGTGGCATAGTACGAGAGGTAGACGGTACCGACGGATTGGTTAGAGGAGTTGAACTCATCCCAATTGTGTGTATGCTGGTTTGTTTGCGTCTTGGTCGCATTGAGCATATCGGCTTGGTAATCTTGGAGTAGCGAAAAATTTCCGTACTGTACCGTTCGGAAATAAGAATAGAAACCATAATACCATGCCATGAGGTCGTCCTTATTTTGAAGAGACTGCCCACGCACAATGGCTTGAGGTGGCACAAGCTCCTTCGTACATGAAAAGAAGGAGAGGGCGACCCACAGGAGTAGGATAGGGAGCGCTATATATCGTTTCATCATTCAATCCTTTCAATATTAGAACTTCAACTCTATCCCCGTAGCGATTTGTCGCGTACTCGGGTTAGCACCCAAGGAGAGATTGAGCGGGAGCTCTGGATCAGGTCCTGTGAAGTTTGTTATGGTGAGGAGGTTGCGCACAGAGAAATAGATCTTTGCAGACGTAAAGAACTTGGTTCGAGCTACATAGTCCTTCGGCACAATATACCCGACCGTGAGGTTCTTCCAACGCAGGAAAGAAGCATCCTCTAGGAAACGATCATCATAGTAGGTCCAACTTCCCGTCCCCGGATAATCTGCTTGATCCCCAGGTTGCTGCCACTGCTTTTTTTTCAACACCTCTTTGGAGAGGTTGGGGAAATTCCGTCCTACGGGATTTTCTAGGAACTGACGGTCGTTATTGTACATGGACTTTCCCCATTCAAAATTAAAATCGCACTGTACGTAGAATCCCCAGAGATCGGCATTGAAACCGAATCCCCCCTTCACAGGTGCATTCCATACCTTCCCCGTGAGCTGACTGAGAGAGCTTTTGTGCTCGGTGGTTACCTTGTTGGGATCGGTTTGTGTTGCACTGAAATTCTTTTCATTTGGGAGATACCACTCGGTCTTCCCATTATCGGGATTGATACGATAGAAACGCGGCAAGCTAAATTCGACGGGATGCCCCTTTGCATACGCGACCCCTGTATTGGGTATCACCCAATAATCACGCCCTCCGAAGAGCTCTTCGATTCGTTGACGGTTATAGTTAAATGTGAGGTAGGGCGTGAGATTATTCCCCTTTGCGTCGTGCCATGCGGTGACGTCTAGCCGTAAATCGACCCCAGTGTTGGAAAGCGTCCCGACGTTGGAAAACTGTTCTTGAAAACCCGTCGTATAGGGTACAGGTACGCTGAGGAACATACTACTGGTAACCCGTCGATAGACCGAGATATCCCCGCGCAAGATATCCCACAGCCCAAAGGCTACGCCCCCCGTGATCTTCAACTGCTTTTCCCATGTGAGTTCAGGATTCCCGGGTGTCTCTATCGTAAAGGTGGGATGCCCGTCGTAGGATGTAAAGCTCTTGACAAGGGAGCTGTGCATGTAATTTTCCTTCCAGTCTAAATCTGGGAAAGAGGAGTTTCCACTCGTCCCGACGCTAAACTTGACATCAAGACGATCGAGCCATCGGAGACCTTGTAGAAAGCTCTCGTGTTTTGCCTTCCACATCCCTCCCAAGGACCAGAAGATAGCATTTCGTCGATCCTTACCAAAGCGCGATGAGGCATCATCACGCAGACTCGCATCGACGAAATATCGGCTATCGTAGTCATACTCGACACGTCCAAAGAAAGAGTTATACCAGTTTTCGTACCAGCTTGAACTCGCCTTAAAATTTTTAGCATTGTCCAGAAGCTGGAGTCGATCATCGGTCATGCCCGAGCCAGAGACATAGAGCATTTTTGTATATCCATAAATATACTCATGCCCAAGGAGTGGAGTGATATGATGTTTTTCCTTGAATTGGAGGCGGTACTCGGCTGTTGTGGTAAGGGTAGAGAGTGTTTGTCCGCGCTCCGTTTCACTTCCACGTCCAGCTCCATCTCCCACAAAGCTCGGTAAAGTACGCCGATAAAAGTGGTTCGCATTGGCCTCTACCCCGGCCTGCGTTTTGACGGTCAATCCTCGTAGGGGTTCGACAGAGATATAGCCCGCCGTGGTAAGGCTGGGACTATTGTACCAACTAATTTTCACCTTGTCGGTATATGCACGCGAGTACATATTGGTACCTGGGATCACCTTCCCTTCGATCTCCTTGTGGTTCTGATCATACGGGGTGAGATAGGGACGAATGGCACTCACAAGCCCGACATCCGAGCTCCGTCCATCTTGGTTTGTTCTTGTCTCGGCATAGTTGATCCCGGTATTGATCCCGACCTTCAACCAAGAATTGATTTTAGAATTGAGGTTGATACGGAGGTTATAACGGTTGTAGGATGATCCCTGACGTAGCCCCTCGGAATAGTAATACCCCCCGGAGATGTAATAGGAAGTATTCTGACTTCCTCCTTGAAAAGCGACGTCGGCGGAGTGTGTGGGTGTGAAATCGCTGTACACATACTTCCACCACTCGAAGGTATTGTTTCCGAACTGATTTTGAGCTCTGTCTATCTGAGCCAAATCGGATGCCTCCTTGAGTATAGAACGATAGAACTGGTAGTACTCTGGGGTAGAGAGGTGGTCTTCGTAAAATCGCTTGGATGCTAACATACTCACCCCATAAGAAGCTCGCATGGAAACAGTCCCCTTCTCTGCCTTTCTTCCTTGCTTAGTCGTAATATACACGACCCCGTTTGCAGCACGCGAACCATAAATAGAGGTTGCAGAGGCATCGGTAAGGACATCGACCCTTTCGAAGTCATTCTGGTTCAATCCATCAATACTATTTACAGGTATACCATCCACCACAAAAAGCGGATCCGTATTTCCCTGCAAAGAGCCCGCCCCGTGTAGTGTTAAAGAGGCGCGTGCGGAGGGTTCACCTCCGTTCGTTAACACGGAGAGTCCAGGGATTTGCCCCGCGAGAGCATCCATGGCATTCGCAGTAGGCTTTTCCTGCAATTTTTTCTGGTCAACGCTCGCCAACTTTCCGACGGTTGAGCTTACCTTACGTCCCGTTCCATAGCCAACGACGACCACTTGGTCGATCTGTTCGTTGGCAGGTTCCATGACCACGTTGAGGATCGTTTTATCCCCGACCACAATTTCCTGCGTTTCATACCCCGTATAGGAGAATATGAGCACAGTCGCAGCATTAGGGACAGTGATATTATAACGCCCTTGGGCATCGGTAATGACCCCTCTTGACTCGCCTTTTATCTGAATCGCGAGCTGTGGTAATGGCAGCCCGTCATCGGATGCCGTGACAACCCCCGTCACCGCGACGCTCTGTGCATAGAGCGAAAGCACACAAAGGGTAACCACTAGTGTTGTGAGAACCTTTTTTACCATGTAGTCTGTTTATTATCTTCTAGTTAGAACGCCATTGGCGCACCTATTACACTGCATCCGTAGGATGTCTTTCATAAATCAGCAATGTGGTGAGGTATAGAGAGGTTACTCCCCCTCGCCAAGGAAACGCCTTGTGTATTGGAACGTTGCTCCCCCCTCACACCACCATTTTCGTCGTAACGAATCCTATCGAGAAATTGTTACCTAATGTATCCTCAAACCGAAGACGATGATATCGTCGGTACGGCTATAACTCCCCTGCCAATCAATGAGGGTTCGGTGTAGAATTTCCCGCTGTACATCCATATCCTTTGGAGCGATCTCTGCCAAGAGCTCCTTCAGGCGCTTGATCATGAACTTTCTGTTCTGTGGCCCTCCGAACTGATCTTCATATCCATCGGAGAATGTATAGAGGACATCGCCAGGCTGGAGTTCGACCTCATTACGTGTAAATGGGAGATCTCCCTTGAGATAGATCGCGATCGGCATCTTATCAGCCTTGTACTGCAAGATCTCTCCGTTACGGATAATAATGAGCGGGTTGTTAGCTCCGGAGAACTCGATAGTCTTGTTTTCCTCGTCAAGGATGTAGAGCGCCAGGTCCATCCCATCCTTGTTGGATCCGATCTGGTCAGTCTGTCTCAACTTCTTGATGACCTCTGCACGGAGACGATTGAGGATTTCATCGGAATGGAGTTGAGGCAGTGAATTGACCACCTGATCGAGGAAGGTAGCTCCCAACATACTCATAAATCCGCCGGGGACACCGTGCCCAGTACAATCGGCTATGACACAGATTTTTCTTCCCCCGACCTCACGCATCCAATAGAAGTCACCGCTGACGACATCTCGCGGCAAGAAGAGTAGGAAGGAATCTGGGAAGAGGTCCTTGACCATTTCAGGTGTTGGGAGGACGGCACGTTGTATCTTACTTGCGTAATTGATACTATTGAGGATCTCCTTGTTTTGCTCTTCTATATGTTCTTTCTGCGCGACCACCTCGGCGGTACGTTCATCGACGAGCTGCTCAAGTCGTTTTTTTTCAGCCATCACGCGTCGCATATTCCAACGGATGATAGCATAAACGAGGGCTATCAGGAGTAACACATAGACGATGTATGCCCAAACGGTGCGATAGAATGGTGGTCGGACTACGAAGCGGAAGGTTGCGATATTAGACTCTACCTGATAGAGATTTCTCGCGCGCACCTGAAACTCGTAGTCGCCTGGTGCGATATTCATGTAACGGATCTCAGCCTTATTTTCCCACTTGGTCCAATCGTCGCCACTGTTACGCAGGCGGTAACTGTACTGTACCCCCTCTCCCTCGAAGAAGTCGACGCCCACCTCAAAGTTCAACGAATTTTCTTGATAGGGTAGACACAACTCTGGCGTTTGGTTCTGATCCTCCAAGATTTTGTATACCGAGTCTTGTATGGCAAAGTGGGTTCCACCGAAGAGTACGGTATCGGCACGTATGGCATGTACCTTTCTCACGAAAACGCGGAAGGTCTTATCGTAGTCTCGCTTAATCGAAAAATCGTAATTAAAGAGCCGCGATGCATAGGCAAACCAGAGGCTATTATCGTCGTCCCAATAGATACGATCGCACCACTGTCGAGGGAATCGCGCAAAGGGTTTACCTTCTTCGGCACTAATTTGCCCATTGGCATCGATCAATCCCATGGAGATGTGGTATTCCTCAGACTCGGCATTGTAGCGTTGGAAGACGACCCGATTTCTCAATCCCGTGAGTCTAGAGAGATACTGTGGCTTGGCATCGGTATCGATACGCTCGAGGGTATCTTTATTCCAATCGTAGCGCATGAGTCCTTTTTCCGTCCCGAGGAAGACCTGCTTATTGAGAAGAAAAACCTCATTGTTTACCATAGAGGGTAGTCCACAGTGTTGGTCGATGTGTCGTAACTGAGGATTTTTGGTATCGGTCCCTCGCACCACATAGACGCCATTGGTGAGGGTACCCGCCCAGAGGGTGTTATCAAAGTCAATGACCAAGGAGCGCACCTCGTCGTTAATCTCCTTTGGGAAGAAGGGGATCTTTTTCCAACGCCCCGAATTTTCGAGGTAAAGGGAGACGATCCCCGTAGGAGTACCTACGTAAAGGGTTCGCGCGTCGGATCTGGTGTCGCTGAGTACAAACCCTCCGAACTGTACATCTTTGTCTGATGTAGAGAAGATGGTCGCCTTGTCGTTCTTGATACTATAGAGGGAATACATCCCGAGGGCCACCAAAGAGCGTGCCCCTGTCTGCGGGTTGTAGTAGGGTAGCAAATCCCATACGGGCTGATTGATACCTGGCAAGGACTCAAATTTCCATATTCCGTCTCTCTGTACGAGCTTCTGTACGCCGGCCATGGTACCTACATAGAGCACTCCATCGAAACGCTGTACGTCGAGTACGGCACCATTAATCCCGTTGGTTTCGTCGAACTTTCTGACAGCAGATTGCTGTTCTAGCTTTGTAATCCCGTTGTTTTGTGTAAACCAGAGCGTGCCATCGGTCGTATGGAGGAAGTCCATCGCATAGGGGTCTGCGAGCCCCGTGGTAACCCCGGCGACATATTCGACATTTCCAGAGCGCGCGAGCTCGATATAAGCCACGTCTTCGGAGAAGATAAAACCTATGCCGATATTCCCATTGGGACACGCTTTCAGGACATAGGGAATCGCCTCCTCTTCTTGCAAATCTCGCAGGGTCTTTCCTCCCCATCCGTGCGGCACCTCTTTCACCTCTCCCGTACGACGCAAGAGATAATAGAAACGGGAGGTGTTCATGGCCATGAGCACTGTATCTTCTGAGAGGGGCAACATCCCGTAGATCTGACGTTCCTTCACCTCTTTGGGATAGGACAGCGCGAGGGGTTCGAAACTCTTTCCCGTAAAACAAACAAGGGTGTCCGAGAAGCTAGAGATGCCGAGTTGTTCCCCCAGATTGAAGGAGAGAAAGACGTGCATGGGTGGGATAGGATGTACGGAGAGGAGGGAGGTCTGCTCGTCGTAGGCAAAAATATAGTTCGCAGTACAGAAGTAGACCCTATTGCCGAGCACATATGTTTTGTAAACATCGCTAAAATTCTCGATATCCTCGGCGATGTTTTTTCGGAGCGAGACGTATTGCAAAACCCCTCGTGGGTCGGGACGCAGACAACCGAACTCTCCGACCAAGCCGACGTAGACCACCCCGTCCGCACCGACGGCTAGGGAGCGTACTATGCGGTTCTCTGGTACGGGTATACGCCGCCACCGCTCGCCATCATACTCTAGGACGCCTCCTTCATTATTTCCGACATAGAGCAATCCTCTAGCGTCTTGCACGACCGCCCAGTTCTGCTCGCTCCCCTTGTACTCCTGATCTTTGAACCATCGAATCAAGAGGTTACCATGCTCTCTTTTTTCTACCGCCAGAGCATGTTGCCCCCCTAGCCCCAGCATAGCTAAGAGTACGCCACAGAACCAGAACGACTTTGCTTTGCCAAACATAGAACCACACTCCTCTATATTTTTTCGCACTGACGTTTATTTTCAATACGTTGTTCAACGGTAGAGGTGCAAGACCCCCTTGTACTCCTTGCCTGCAAACTCTACACCATCCCACCCTATGGCCCGAATCACATAGAAATAGACCCCCACGGGGAGGGGTTCTCCTTTTCCGTCCTTCCTTCCATTCCATCCGTCCCACTTTCGTATATCTCCGTGATATTCGTAGACTTTCGCACCTCCACGATTCATCACCATGACATCGAACTGTTTAATGGAACGCGCGTTCTTATCTCGTTCGATGATTTGAAATAGGTCATTGATTCCGTCTCCATTAGGAGAAAATACGTTAGGGATGGCATTCTTGGAGAGTAATGCGGAGTCGACCTTGACTTGGATACGCAATGTATCTTGACATCCAGAGTTCTCATTGACGACACGCAACTCGGCACGATAGACCCCAGCAGTAAATAGGTTCGGATTAGGACGCACCTCGGCACTCTGTGCATAGGGCATGGATTCGTAAAACAGCGTATCCGCGCGACCACGTCGTACAGCCCGCACATCATTCCTGATGGTAAAATGGAGCTTGGTTGCATTCTTCGCCTCTGAAATCATCCGCGAGATGAAGGGTGCTTCCCCTTGCGGGGATTCTCCGCCATCCTTCCACTGTTCGGAGAGTCCGTCGAGATCCTCGTTAATCTGGATTTTCATCTTCGCCTTGGTCGCTACGGGCTGTAGCTCCTGAGTTGCGGCTTCGAAACGTTTTCCCGAGAGGGTCTCCACGACGACTTTGTACCCAAAAGCTTCGTAAGGGGGAGGGGTAATCTTCTGGGGGACAATCCCAAAGACCTCAACGGGCGTCCCCTTGCTATTGAACCAATTGACGTTTTTGAAATAGCCAGCCCCGAGCTCTGAGCACTCGGAGAGTTCGTCTATGGCCAGGTCGTAATAGGTGAACTTGTCGTAACGTATGGCATCGAAGTCGTAGTTAAACAGTGGGGCTAATGTAAGCCCATCACACTTGTTTACAGCCTTGAGTTTTTCGAGATCGATATCGTCGTAAAAGAACCAGAGCGAGCGTTTGTGCACAACACCGCCAGCACCCGTAAATTCCACTTGATATCCGCCAGACTCATGCACGACAAAGCTCGCGAGCGCCCCAACGGCATTTTCCTTTTCGAGGAACTCTTTGTTCCAACCATCCGTATGGAACTTTGAAAGACGAAAAGTACCGCTCTGTCCCGCTTGTGTTTTTGCGACTAAGGTTGCGGTGGGAGTGGTCTCTTTTGCCCCAAATATGAAGTAGATAGAGTCCCTTTCCGTTCCCCACGCATAGCGCGTTTGGGTCTGATAGTTCGGCGCTTGCACATAAAAGGTCAATGGTGCAGGAGTACTAGGGGTCTGTCCCCACACAGACTGCCCCCCGCAGAATAGGCAGCATACGAGGCAAACGAGGCAAAATGAAGAGACGAGACGGTACATCCTGTAAGAGAAATGACGACAAACAATAGCACGCACGCTGGTTGCTCTCCTTTTTAGGAGTTCGACCGAGGAACGCAGTGCAAAGATAATGATAGTCATATAGGTAAGGATCGTCTTATATGTTATGCCTCCACTCCATTTTTCGCGAGGCGCCACCTTCGTCTCGATAGTAAGTATCAATACGCAAACGTAGGGGTAAATGGAAGTCGAGATTCGTCAACCAGGAAGGAATGACATCGTTCGGGATATTAGGACGCAAGTCGCCACGCCAAGCAAAACCGTACAAAATCCGATCCTCAGGTTGCGTATCTTGGATGGGCGAGATAATGGACTCTGTTTCTTGGTAAAAAGTAGCCTGTGCGGCTCGCCCCTCGACCATCCGAATGCGATAACGCGGGCTTTTTACCCGATTGATCCCCAACAACTTTTCATCTTCACGCATAAAGAATATGACGTCGCCATCTTCAGCAATATCGATCCGATCGAGGTTGTTGTCTCGTAAATAGGCACGCATGACGAGCCCGGTCATCTGATTGTAATAATCTTCTTTGTCATGCGAGCCAAGAAAGACCTTTTCTTCCAAGAGTATACTATCGACGCCTTGTTTTCCCAAATAGCCTGTAATATGGACAGCCGAGATTTGCGATTCCCCATTCCACACATAGGGATAGGGCGTCCCCACGAGAGTAAAGAGGCTGTCCCGTCCATTGATATAAAGCGTATCGCACGCGATCTGGAAATCGTTACGAAAGCTTCGGCATCGCTCCTGCGCCCAGATATGATACACCGTATCGGCGGATAGGTGGAGCGTATCCTTGTTGGAAAAGATAACCTCGCTCTTCACCTCAAACTTCTGTGCACAGACCAAAAGGGTATCGTGACGCAGGGCGGCGGAATCGACCTTGTAGAGCAACGGTTGTTGATCTGCCAAGACACGCTGCGGCTCTGACCAGTAGAAAAGGTGCTGACTATAGATGCGGTCTCGCCGTACGGAATCCTCCAAGAGGACATTTCCAAAGGCTTCTAACTCCTTTTGCGCACCATAGATGTGCAGTCGATCGGCAAAGAAGTGCTCACCTTTGTCGCGGAAGGCGACACTCCCGCGGAGTTCCGACTCCTTGGTATTGAGATTGTACCACCCTCGATTGCATAGCCCGACCTGTTCGAGTCGATACATGCGTATATTTCCCCAGAGGTACAACATAGCCTCGGCGCGATGATATTCGAGGGTATCGCTAAAGCTACGCAACTCCTCCCCTTGAAAACGCACCTCGCCAGTAAGAATCGATAGGCTCTGGTTCGCGAGGTACTCCCCGCGCAGACTTTCGAGCTCGTTATTCTCGGCACGCATTCGCCCCCAGGTCGTAAATCGTACGAGGTTTTCGCGGGTATCGTAATCTAAGAGGTCACTCCAGAGAGTGTAATTTTGTACTGTATCTCGTAGT
The DNA here is from genome assembly GCA_963543925.1 of uncultured Bacteroidia bacterium. Lineage (GTDB taxonomy): Bacteria > Bacteroidota > Bacteroidia > Bacteroidales > CAJPTX01 > Bacteroides_D. The sequence continues at coordinate 27,322 of CAUUCP010000003.1, forward strand.
TCGACGTTTTGCCCAAAGATGCGCCCAGTGCCCGCATCACCCTCATAGTAAAGGGAATCGCCCATAATACGGAGTCCCTTGCTAAGGATGAGCACATGCCCGTAGGCACGGAATCGATTGTTTTGCTGAAAGAGATAGGCACTGTCACAGCTCATGATGGCGCCCTCGTGCTCCAGCAACACGTCCCCGAGGAGTCTATGCACGGCGACGTCGCCGATCAGGAGAGGCTTCATCGAACGTGCGCGCTTTATGGCGACGTCCACGGTGCTCCAACACGTCTGGGAGGCTGCGAGCAGGAGTAAATGGAGCACAAGACCATACCGCAGCACAAGACTCCGTATCACGACTATTGTTTGGTCGTCATTTTACTTTTCCAGAAAGTATACTTGAATGCGCAATCTGCATAACGACCGTCTATCCAAATATACATATTTTTCTGTTTTTTCTCTACCCACTGATCGAATACCTTTGTTTCCTTCTTTGCCTTAGCGAGTTTTTGCACCATAGCGTAGTCGTTCTGTAGATTCATCTGATGAGGAGGTATAATCTTCTCTAGACGGATGACCTTGACGACGACATTTCCGACTCGGTCTCGACTCTCAAATGGGGCGCTGATCTGCCCGACCTTCATTTCTTTGATCGCGTAATAATCCACGGGGAGCATGACCTCTTTGTCGAGCTCTGTGCTACCGTTTTGTATGTTGAGAGCAAATCCTCCGTTGAGTCGAGTATCTTTGTCGTCAGAGTAACGAAGACAGGCCTCTGCAAAGGAGAGGGAGTCTTTCGCAATGAGCTGTTTGATACTATCGAGCCGCTCGGCGGTCTTTGCAATCACCTCACTAGAATAGGTGGGTCGCATGAGGATGTGCCTGACATTGACCAACTTTCCCTTCTTTCCAATCATCTGGATAAGATGGTAACCGTACTCGGTTTTGACAATGGGGCTTACCTGTCCCTCGGCCAATGCGAAAGCGGCATCGGCAAAGGGTTTCACGAATCCTTCGCGCGGCATATACCCCATTTCACCTCCCTTGATAGCAGAGGCTCGATCTTCGGAATAGGCAACGGCAAGGGTAGAGAAGCGTTCGCCCTTGAGGATACGTTCCCGTAGATTCAACAATTTTTCTTTCACCTGAAACTCCGCCTCGGTAGCGGCAATGGGTGCGAGTACCAACTGTCGATACACGAACTGTTCTGGCAACATCTCTAGGCTATCCTTTGGTAGGGCACGATAGTATTCCTCGACCTCGGAGGGCGTGACCAAAACTTTGTCGACAATCTTGGCACGCACTTGTTCCGAGCGGCGTTGCTCGCTCAGGAGCTGCGCCATCTCTTTTCGGATGTCCTTGAGTGATCTTCCATACTGTTTTTCAAGCGCCTCTTCGCTCCCTGCCTGCTGGATGAAGTGTGCGAGTCGCTGTTCGATCTCTTGTGAGTTTTCCAAGTTGGGTTGTGGTATACTATCGAGGTCGGCTTGGTCGAGTAGCATGTAATGTATGAGCAGAGACTCTAGGACACCGCAAGCGCTATTTTTCTGAAACTGCGGATTCTGCATACGGGCACGTACGAGCTCCATTTCGACGTCGGAGTAGAGCAACTGTCGCGTACCGACATTGGCAATCGTACCGTCAAGTAGCTGTGCTGCAGCCGTCAGCGTAATAAAAAAAGCCCCCAAGACCAATAGGCAACCTTTCATAAGCGTGCTTAGCGTTAAAAGTTCGTAGGAAGTTTATGTACACTCCGTACATCGCATCCGTGCACAATGCAGTGCAAAGGTAACTTTTTTGCGAGAGTCGGGGGGCGTCAAAAGGAGGCTACAATCCTAAAAGGAGGTGTAAGTGTCACAGACACTGGTAGGGGATGGGGCGGATATAATTTGTATATTCCTAAATATACGAGACTACCTACGGGGTGGGATAGGGGTGGAATAGGGGTAGATCGGGTGTAGTCCCCTTGTAGTCCGCATGTTCCCCGCATGTAGCCCGCCTGTTCCCTCAGCAAATTCGGTGTGAAAATAGCCATTATTTATGACGCATTTCACTATTTCTACACCACGTTATTTAATAAGTCGTATAGAAATACCAGCTTAGGGATTCCTAAAGTTATAGTATATGCAGAGGAGGTAAGGAGCGCTTTCCACCTATCCTTCAATCCCGCCCGTCCGGCGCGAGGACCGCCCGTCTGGCACGAGGACCCACGACCCGATGTTGCGCTTCTCCTCATCAAAGGAAGCGCCGATGAGGAGGAGTTTCTTGTGTGATGATTGGTAAGGGGCAGCGTAACCCTGAGCGATGATTTGCGCGATAGCATCCTCGGGGGTTCCTGCACTCCAGAGCTTTAACTCAAAGATGTAGATCACCTGGTCGGTGTGGACGATAATATCTGCCCGCCCCTTGTTGTTGTGCACCTCGGTATGGACAAATTTCCCTAACAAGGTAAAGATGAAGTAGAGGGCGACTTGTGCATCGCGTTCTCGGTACTCGACGTCGTTGATATTGTCATAAGGCACGCCCGCCAGGAGGGACTCTATCTTGGCCATGATCTGCGCTACGTCGCCTGTCTCTATAGCCTCTTGGAACTCCCAGACAGCCGCCCCGGTCTCGGAGTATTTGAGTGGCGCGAGGATGGGCTGTAGATTGCCGAGGAAACTATACTTTACCTCGTCGTTCGGAAATCCGAGGCGATAGGTCTCGCTCGCGGGGAGGTAATCTTTGATCGTCAGATATCCTGCTTGGAAGAGTACGGGGATCACATCCTGCGAATCGGTGCTATAATTTTCCAAGGCAAAGCGTGGGACGGGGACTCCCTTTTCGAAGTTTGGGAAGTAGTGCCGTTCGTGTTTGAGCTTCTCTACGAGGAAGGTGGGAGTGCCCGTTGTGTACCAATAGTTGCTAAATCGCTTCTTTTGCAGTACGTTGAGTAAACTAAAGGGGTTGTAGACGTGCACGTCGCTGTCTTCTGTAAAGAGGTAACCGTCGTAGTGTTTTTTGAGTTTAGCGAGCATGTCTTGGTGGGAGAGGTTTTCTTTGGCAGCGAACTCCTCGATCTCGGGGGCAAAATTCGCTTCTAGTTCCGCCTCGGTAATACCACAGATTCCAGCCATATTCCCATCCATACTGATATCATTCAGATGGTTAAGACCGCTAAAGATCCCCACCTTACTGAAGCGCGTTACGCCCGTTAGGAAGACGAAGCGGAGGTATTCGCTAGTTCCCTTTAGGACGGAGTAGAAGGCGTGGAGCATCTCCTTGTAGCTCTGGTGAATCTCGTGGCGATGAAGAGTATCGAGGAGAGGCTTGTCGTACTCATCAATCAGGACGACCACTTGTTGCCCTGTTTTTTTACACGCACGCTGTATGACCCCTCGGAAACGGCTCGGATAGGTCTGTTCCGCGGGCTCAACCCCATAACGTTTTTCCCACTCGGTCAATGCGACATTCAGTGTATTATTAAGCTCAAATTCGCTGGTGTAACGTTCTTCGTTCAATGTTAAATAGAGGACAGGATACTCCAGCCACGGCTGACGTTGCTCGTCTGCTGCGAGCTCGGGTTCGGCATCTTCTAGATAGAGTCCCTGAAAGAGCTCTTTCTTTCCTAGGAAATAGGCTTCGAGGGTGGAGAGTAGGAGGCTCTTACCGAAGCGCCGCGGACGACTGAGGAAGTAGGCTTTACCTTTTAGTAACTGGTAGATATACTGTGTTTTATCCACGTACAAAAAGTTCCTTTTGCGAAGGTCTTGAAAGCTCTGCTCGCCCACAGGCATTACACGTTTTGCGGTCATTCTCTTCTGGTCTATTCTTGCGAAAGGTACGAAAAGTCCTCAGGCTTCAAGGTAAGAACCGTCCTTCAATTTGCGCCCGTCTGGCGCGAGGAGCCCTTCCGCCTATCCTTCAATCCCGCCCGTCTGGCGCGAGAACCCACGACCCGATGTTACGCTTCTCCTCATCAAAGGAGGCGCCAATGAGGAGGAGTTTCTTGTGTGATGATTGGTAAGGGGCAGCGTAACCCTGAGCGATGATTTGCGCGATAGCATCCTCGGGGGTTCCTGCACTCCAGAGCTTTAACTCAAAGATGTAGATCACCTGGTCGGTGTGGACGATAATATCTGCCCGCCCCTTGTTGTTGTGCACCTCGGTATGGACAAATTTCCCTAACAAGGTAAAGATGAAGTAGAGGGCGACTTGTGCATCGCGTTCTCGGTACTCGACGTCGTTGATATTGTCATAAGGCACGCCCGCCAGGAGGGACTCTATCTTGGCCATGATCTGCGCTACGTCGCCTGTCTCTATAGCCTCTTGGAACTCCCAGACAGCCGCCCCGGTCTCGGAGTATTTGAGTGGCGCGAGGATGGGCTGTAGATTGCCGAGGAAACTATACTTTACCTCGTCGTTCGGAAATCCGAGGCGATAGGTCTCGCTCGCGGGGAGGTAATCTTTGATCGTCAGATATCCTGCTTGGAAGAGTACGGGGATCACATCCTGCGAATCGGTGCTATAATTTTCCAAGGCAAAGCGTGGGACGGGGACTCCCTTTTCGAAGTTTGGGAAGTAGTGCCGTTCGTGTTTGAGCTTCTCTACGAGGAAGGTGGGAGTGCCCGTTGTGTACCAATAGTTGCTAAATCGCTTCTTTTGCAGTACGTTGAGTAAACTAAAGGGGTTGTAGACGTGCACGTCGCTGTCTTCTGTAAAGAGGTAACCGTCGTAGTGTTTTTTGAGTTTAGCGAGCATGTCTTGGTGGGAGAGGTTTTCTTTGGCAGCGAACTCCTCGATCTCGGGGGCAAAATTCGCTTCTAGTTCCGCCTCGGTAATACCACAGATTCCAGCCATATTCCCATCCATACTGATATCATTCAGATGGTTAAGACCGCTAAAGATCCCCACCTTACTGAAGCGCGTTACGCCCGTTAGGAAGACGAAGCGGAGGTATTCGCTAGTTCCCTTTAGGACGGAGTAGAAGCCGTGGAGGGTATTCTTTATTTTTGCATGGAGCTCTGCGTCACCTAGTGTATCGATCAAGGGTTTGTCGTATTCGTCTACTAGGACGACCACCTGTTGCCCAGTCTGTTCGTATGCGCGACGGATAATCCCGCGGAAACGTGTAGCGAAATCTTGTTCCGAGGTTTCTGTTCCATAGTGTTTTTCCCAACCTGTCAATTGGTCATTCAGGTTGATTTCGAGGGTTCCAGGACGCTTGTTATTGTTATCACTCAGGTCGAGGTAGAGGACAGGATACTCCTGCCACGGCTGACGTTGCTCGTCTGCTGCGAGCTCGGGTTCGGCATCTTCTAGATAGAGTCCCTGAAAGAGCTCTTTCTTTCCTAGGAAATAGGCTTCGAGGGTGGAGAGTAGGAGGCTCTTACCGAAGCGCCGCGGACGACTGAGGAAGTAGGCTTTACCTTTTAGTAACTGGTAGATATACTGTGTTTTATCCACGTACAAAAAGTTCCTTTTGCGAAGGTCTTGAAAGCTCTGCTCGCCCACAGGCATTACACGTTTTGCGGTCATTCTCTTCTGGTCTATTCTTGCGAAAGGTACGAAAAGTCTAGGGCTAGACGGGCGGAAATTGAAGGAGAGGGGGCGTAATGCCTTTCTATCCCCCTTTGCGATGCTTGTCCTACACAGTGTGAGAAGAAGCTGCCTATCTTCAGGTCTACGACTGTTTTTTATGCGCACAGTGTACACTACCACTTTAGGGAATCCTAAAGCGCTATTTTTATACAATAAACTAAATAATAGCGTACTGGAATAAAGAAATACGTATAGCGCATAGGCTATTTTGGCGTAGGTAATTTTACCTAATATAGTCGGTGTAGCGTCGGTGTATAGTCGGTGTAGCGTACGTGTAGCATTGGTGTACTCCGAACATGCCTTGTTTTGGGAGTGGGAATTGAGGAAAATATAAAGCGGTATAAGCTCTCTTCTGGAATATATTTCCAGCCAATTTTCTCTGTTTTTTTTGACACACCTCCCCTAGTGGCTTCCACTCGACCGCCGCGCCATTTAGCGACGCTTCTAGATAAGTCATAATGCCTCGCCCTCCACCATTTTTTTACAAAGGGTGCTCAGAGGTCGCCCCCTAACCCCTTGTATCGTTCCACGAACTCTACCAGCTTCGCATATACGCGGTTCTTTTTCGGGAGATACTCTGGGAGGAGGGGACTCATGCGCGGGAGGATATCACTGAGCTCGGTTCCATTCTCATTCACATACTCCCGTTTGAGCGAGAGGATAAGGAAATGCCGAGCCTTATTTTCGTTGAGCTCCTCCTCGCAGATGAGGTCTATTATCTCCTGTTCCTTCCTTTTTCTCGCATAAGCGTAAAAGGCGGAAATAAGCGCGTCTTTATCGGTTATGGTATCAAAGCTTGCAGTGTTTATAAAATCGATTATAAGCGCCTCTTTTGCGCGATTTGAGATACTTGCTTTCGTCATTCGACGTACCTCCTCTACCAGCGCCTCCTTGTCCTTACGTTTCTTATGGTATTGAAAGATGAGGTCTAGGATATATTCGAGGGTTATTTCCTGCGACTTGAGCAATTCGACTTCGAAGACAACGTCCTTCCAGTCGATTTTTTCCTTTTCCTGCTTTTCTTCTCCTGCACGGAGTGCACGACGCCAGTCGCGGATATCGTTATACACGGATCGGTAATCTTGCAATGCTCGCTCGGGGAGTACTTCGAGCTCCTGCATCGTCTTCATATCGTCGTCGGTTAAGAAATGTGCTTCCTTGAAGGCTTCTACAGCTGCAGGGTTGCTCTTATCTATGTGTTGGAAGGCTTTGAGGTAGGTAAACTCGTCGTAGTTCTGTAGGATGTTCTCTATCCGTAGGTAGTCGCCAAAGAGCTTTACAAAGGTCTTCTTCTCCTCCTCCTTTTCTATCTCCTTGGGTCGTGGGAATATTCCCTTAAGGTCTTGCACGATGGCGCGATAGCCCCGTTTTGCTTCCCCAGTAAGGATATCGGTAAATCCCTCAAGGTACTCTCGATAACTCTTTTCCAAGACCACGTTACGTGTTTTCTTATCGCCGAAGAGTGTAATGGCATCAATCGTGTGTTGCTCTAGGTCTCGGAAGGTGACGATATTCCCAAAGCTTTTCGTAGCGTCATAAATACGGTTTGTACGAGAAAAGGCTTGTATCAGCCCATGGTAACGCAAATTCTTGTCTACGAAGAGTGTATTTAGACATGGCGCATCAAAACCCGTGAGGAACATTCCCACCACAATCAACAGATCTACCTCTCGACGCTTTACCCGCTTGGCGAGGTCGCGGTAGTAGTTCTGGAAATTCTCTATTCCAAAGCTACTTGGCGTTGGAAAAGCGGCGTTATAGTCTTCTATGGCTGCCATGAGGAACTCTTTGGCGGTAGTGCCCATGGCGCTAGGGTTGAAGTTCTCATCAGCGATCTCCCCCACGGCTTGTTGCTCCTCGTTAGGGGCAAAAGAGAAGATGGTGGCAATGCGCAACGGCTGCTCTTTCCCCTCTTGCTGCCTCTTAAACTCTTGGTAATAGAGCTTGGCGGCCTCGATGCTGCTCACAGCAAGTATCGCATTAAATCCCGTTCCTGCGGTGGGGTTACGATGAGTCTTAGTATCGTAGTGCTGTAAAATGTAGTGTGTAATCTCCTTAATGCGCTGTGGGTGTAGGAAGGCTTCTCGTGTTTCTGCGGCGTTAAGCTTCTGTTCGTCTTGTTCACTTTCAATCCCTTTGAAGCGCGGGCGTACGTTGTTATAATCGACCTTAAACTTCAACACCTTCTGGTCGCGAATGGCGTCGGTGATCACATAGGCGTGTAGCTCTGGACCGAAGACCGAGGCTGTAGTTTCAGCAGTGGGTGAATTTTCAGGGAAGATCGGTGTGCCCGTAAAGCCGAACTGATAGTAGCGTTTGAAGCGCTTACGGAGGTTCTTTTGCCCTTCGCCGAATTGCGACCGGTGTGCTTCGTCAAAGATAAAGACCACCTCCTGTGCATAGACGGGGAGATCCTTCTCGCTCTTGAGCAGGTTGGAGAGCTTCTGGATAGTGGTCACGATAATACGTTGATCCTTCTTTTCTAGGTTACGTTTGAGCTCCTCGGTGCTCTCTGAGCCGTTGACACTATCGGGGGAGAAGCGTTGGTACTCCTTCATAGTCTGGTAGTCGAGGTCTCGCCTGTCGACCACGAAAAAGACCTTTTCAATGAAGGGTAATTGGGTTGCTAACTGTGCCGCCTTAAAGCTCGTGAGTGTTTTGCCCGAGCCTGTAGTATGCCAGATGTAGCCTCCCCCCTCAGGGGTTGACCAAAGCTTCTCTTCGTGTGCGATGCGGATTTTCCAGAGGATACGCTCTGTGGCGGCTATCTGATAGGGTCGCATCACGAGGAGCGTCTTGGTCGTGTCAAAGACGGAGTAGGTAAGGAGTGTATCCGTACCGTTTGAGATGACAAAGAGCTGCAGGTAACGAAAGAGCGAGCTTTCGGCATTAAAACTCTCTTTGGCGTAACGTTGCACTTGGTTGAATGCTTCTCGAATAGCCACTCCACGCTTCTTAAGCTCGATTTGCACCATTGGCAGCCCGTTGACTAGGATAGTCACGTCGTACCGATTGCGCCGCGTCCCCTCTTGTTGAAACTGTGTGAGTACTTGTAGTTTGTTGAGCGCAACGTTCGTTTTGTCTACGATACGGATGTTCTGCTCCCGCCCATCGTCAAAACGAAACTGATAGGCGTCGTCGTGATGAATCTTCTCTGTTTTCTCTATCAGCGTGTCGGCAGGCTTGTCGAGATACTCTGTCAGAAGTCGCGCCCACTCCGAGTCCGAAAATACTACGTTGTTGAAAGTCTCGAGCTGACGACGCAAGTTGACAAGCAAATCCGCAGACGTCTTCAATTCTAGGTATTCGTAGCCCTGCTTTTTTAGGTCGGCAACAAACTCACGTTCGAGGTCTGCCTCTGTTTGATAGGTGGTATTTCCCTCGTAGTATGTAGTATATTCCTCAAGAACGATATAGTGATTGGATTCTGCAATTACGCTTCTGGCACGCATTTTACCTCCCCCCACTACGAAGCGCTCTTGGTAAAATGCTCAATAGCACGGATCTGCTGGTTGATATCTGTGCGCAGGGTGTCGATCTTTTTTACAATCTCCTGTATCGTTGTATTGAGTGCACGAATGTCGGTCTCCTCTTCCGCCTCTGTTTCTTGCACCATAGTTCGTTCCCCCAGATAGGTCGTTACCGAGAGGTTGTAGCCGTTCTCTACAATCGTTCGATAATCCACCATAGTGGCGATATTGGGCAATTTTTGCTTAGTGGCAAAGAGCTCGATGAGCGCCGCGATGTGCTCGTCTGTAAGGACGTTGTTGTTCACCTCCTTCTTGTAAAACTGCTCAGAGGTAGCATCAATAAACTGGATATCTGTTCCCTCCTTATGCTTGGATAGTACGAGGATGTTGGTGGCTATCGACGTACCATAGAAGAGTCTATCGGGGAGGGCGATAATAGTCTCCACATAGTTGTTATCGACCAAATACTTACGGATTTTCTGTTCTGCACCTCCGCGGTAGAAGATTCCTGGGAAACAGACAATCGCCGCCCGTCCGCGTGCAGAAAGATAGTTCAGAGAGTGAAGTACAAAAGCGAAGTCTGCTTTATTTTTCGGGGGGAGCACTCCCGCAGGTGCGAAGCGGTCGTCGTTGATAAGTGTGGGGTCGCCAGTTCCTATCCATGTAATGGAGTAAGGGGGATTGGATACGATGACATCAAATGGCTTATTCTCAAGGAATTGTGGGGCAGTGAGGGTATCGCCTAGCGTTATGGAGAACTTGTCGTAATTGACCTCGTGGAGGAACATATTCATCCGCGCTAGGTTGTAGGTGGTGTGGTTAATTTCTTGCCCAAAGAACCCTTCCTCTATCGCATTCTCTCCCAGTTGCTTCTTCACCTGCAAGAGTAGCGAGCCCGAGCCTGCCGCTGGGTCATACACCTTGTTTACAGAGGTCTGTTGATGAAGGGCGAGGCGTGCCAATAACTTTGAGACGTCCTGCGGGGTAAAGAACTCCCCCCCCGACTTTCCAGCATTCGCCGCATAGTTCGAGATGAGGAATTCGTAGGCATCCCCAAAGAGGTCGATGTGGTGTTCTTCAAACCTACCGAAGTTTACCTCTCCGACACCGTTGAGCACTGCAGCAAGACAACGATTGCGGTCAGCCACCGTGTTACCGAGGCGCGTACTTGAGGTATCAAAATCGGAAAACAGTCCCCTGATATTCTTTTCTGACTCATAGCCGATCGCCGAGCTTTCTATTGCACGGAAGATGGCAGCGAGGTCGGTATTAAGGTTCGGATTAGTATGAGCCGTCTTACAGACATTGCTAAAAAGCTGCGACGGGTAAATAAGATAGCCCTTGGTACGAATTGCTTCATCTCGAAGTACATCCGTGATGATACTATCCTCCATCGCTGCGTAATTTAGCGAGGAATCGCCCGCCTCGATATAAGCGACAAAGTTCTCACTAATAAAGCGATAGAAGAGCGTCCCGAGGACAAATTGTTTGAAATCCCACCCGTCGACTGCTCCGCGCACGTCGTTGGCGATCTTCCAAATCGCCGCCTGTAACTCTGCTCTTTGTTCTACACTACTCATGGTTGTCACTCCTTCCTAGTGTGGAACAAAAGTAAAGCAAAAGAATGTGCTAAGCAATCTTTCTAGCCACAATCCCCAGACACCACACAGGCAGTACGATAGATATTAGATGTTAAGGTTTAACGTTGGATAAGCGACACAACACGCCGCGAGTCTACGGCATTGACACTTCCCTCGGTCAATGCTTCCCCCACTTCACTTGCACTCTTTCTTCGCTAGCAATACGTTCTTCGAGTTCACGCACAAGGGTAACCTCGCGATGGTTGAGAATAATGCTCCGCACCTCGTTTTTCACGATAGGAAATGGGGCGACCTCTCCTATGGGTTTCCACTCCTGAAAAGCAAGGAAATAAACCAAACCGTCCTTCACAAACTCTGCATTACGGACACGACGGTTATCTAGGGCGAGATCTAAGTCTGCTGGGAGGTACTTTGCCAAGGAGGTCAATGGACACCACTCCTCGGGGGTGAATAGGAACTGTATTCCAGCCTTCATGGAGAGAGAGGAGAGCTTCTGCATATTCTCGTCATTGACGGGACGTGCATAGAGCTCTTTCACCTCGGCAATATGTTGGCTTCCCTCTGGAATAGTGAGTAGGAGCACCCTCACCAATGGATGTTTTAAAGTGAAGAGAGGATGATTATCGTCATAGAACTGCTGCATCTCAGACTCGGCAACGAGAGTATCCAGTTTCGTCTGAACATACTGGCTCTCAAAAGACTGTGTATAAAGGGAACGACGAAAATCCTCCACCTGTCGTTCCAGCTGGGGATTGTCCTTCCCGATCTGTTTTTCTGCATAGAGGTAGAGACGCGTGTTTCGTACCCAGATGTCCACGTATTGCTTTACCGCTATAGTACTATCCTCCCGCGATTTACCCTGATAGAGATCCTGTGGGAGTGCAGTACGTAGTAGGACATGATCCTCCATCTGTACCACAACATCCTGATTCGAAGCGTGTTCAGAAGAACACGAGCCCAGAAAACAGCCCCAACAGAGCAGCCCCACAAGCAGAAAAATGGGACGAAAAGCAACGGAATACCCTTGCATAGAAACTAGTTCTCAATCCCTAAGAGCGCCATAATCTCCCCAACGAGATAAGTGCTCCCCCCGACAAATATGAGGTCTTCAGTCTCGGCATCCTGCTTTGCCGCCGCAAGAGCCTCGGACGAGGTTTCGAATGACTGCCCTTTCAACTCGTACGGTAAAGCACGCTGTACCAACTCCTCTACCCTGAGTGCACGAGGCACATTGGAACGTGTAAAGTAATACACAGCCTCGGTTGGGAGTAGTGCAAGTATCCCCTCAATATCTTTATCCCCCGTGAGCCCTAGCACCATTCGGAGCTTCTTATGTGGCGTATTATTTAACTGCGCAACGACGCCACGCATCCCCTCCACATTATGCCCTGTATCGCAAATGATGCGTGGTGATTGACTCAGCCACTGCCAACGTCCAAGAAGATGCGTACGTGCTACAACATGTCGTAAGCCGTCATGTAGTGCTTCGTCAGAGATTGCGCAACCATACGCCCTCAACTGATCTACAGATGCAAGAACCGTGGATAGATTCCAAACCTGAATAGCGGATAGGAGATCGGTATCGAATGTTATTTGCTGGTTCTTGTAAGCGTGTTCGTAGACGAAATGCTGGTATTTTCCATCATCGGTCATCTTTTGTTCCAGACACTTCCATGTGCTAGAGGCTACGGTAAATGAGGTCTGCTGGGCAGCTGTGATAGCCGTAAAGACGCCGCGCACGGGACCTCGCGCATCCCCCACGACAACGGGCACTCCCAGCTTAACAATCCCTGCTTTTTCTTTAGCGATAGCCTCAATCGTATTACCTAGCAGGTCGGTATGATCTAGGCTCACATTTGTCACTACGCTGAGGATGGGTTGTATGATATTGGTCGAGTCGAGACGTCCTCCTAATCCGACCTCAATGACAGCAATGTCGACCTCTTGCTCAGCAAAGTAGCTAAATGCTAAGGCGACGAACATCTCAAAGAAGGAGGGTTCGATCTCTTCAAAGAAATCTCGGTGATTTTCGACGTAGTCCACCACGTACTGTTCGGAGATTTTCTCCCCATTCACTCGGATACGCTCTCGGAAATCTATCAGATGAGGCGAAGTACACAGCCCCACCTTATAGCCCGCAGCCTGAAGAATACTAGCCAATGCATGTGAGACACTCCCTTTCCCATTCGTTCCCCCGACATGGATGCAGAGGTAGGACTGGTGTGGCGCACCGTCATACATATCCAGAGCTTCACTATTGTCTAAATTAGCTTTGTAGGCTGCAGCTCCTGTACGATGGAACATAGGGAGGGAGGATTCCAGATAAGCTATGGTCTCCTGATAGTTCATTTCTTAGATGGAAATAGATAGGAAATAGTAAGGAATCGCCCTTAATTCTTAACAGGGCTTACATCTGTCGTGGCGCCTCAATCCCCAGCAATAGGAGTCCGCTGCGCAGCACCTCAAGCGCTACACTAGTGAGTAATAGACGCTGTTGTTGCAACTTGTGGTCACTCTCCCGCGCAATGGGACACTCGTGATAGAATTGATTGAAACGACAAGCGAGGTCGTAGACATAATTTGCCACGATGGCTGGACTCAACTTTGTGGCCGCCTCGGCGATCACCCGCTCATACTCGTGCAAGGCTACTAAAAGCGTGCGTTCGTAACGATTAAACGAAGTACCAAGCAAAGAACTCTCCTGCCCCTGCAATCCCTCAACGAGCTCGGAGAGCTTGGTCAAAATAGACTGTGCACGCGCACAGGTATATTGGAGGAAAGGTCCCGTATTGCCATTGAAATCGACAGACTCTTTGGGATTGAACATCATCCCCTTTGCAGGGTCTATTTTTAGCATAAAGTACTTCAGCGCTCCAAGCCCAACCTGCCGATAGATCTCTGCCGCCTCGTTAGCGTCAAGATTTGCAGCCTTACCTTGCTCTTGTCCGATACGCTCAGCCTCTGCAATAAGCTCTGCGATAAGGTCGTCCGCATCTACAACAGTCCCCTCACGCGACTTCATTTTTCCCTCGGGGAGGGTTATCATGCCGTAACTCAGATGGAAAAGACGCTCGCTCCAGGCAAAACCCAAACGTCCTAGCAATTTACGCAGGACTTGGAAATGATACTCTTGCTCATTGCCCACCACGTAGACGATATCGTCTAGACTGTACTCTCTGAAACGCTCTACGGCCGTACCGAGGTCTTGTGTCATATACACAGAAGTACCATCCGAGCGTAACAGGAGCTTTTCATCAAGCCCCTCGTCGCGTAAGTCTACCCAAACGGAACCGTCGTCGTGCCGTTGTAGAATACCGTCCGCCAACCCTTGCTCTACAATTTTTTTCCCAAGAAGATAGGTCTGCGATTCGTAGTAAATCTTATCGAAATGCACCCCGAGAGCTGCGTAGGTAGCATCAAAACCTTGGTAGACCCATCCGTTCATTTTTTCCCACAAGGCGCGCGTCTCTGGGTCGTTAGCTTCCCATTTTCGAAGAAGCTCCTGCACCTCAAGGAGAATAGGAGCTTGTTTCTTTGCCTCTTCTTCTGTGAGACCTTTGGCTTGAAGCTCCTCTACCTGTTGGCGATAAGCTTTGTCATACTGGACATAATAATCGCCGACGAAGTGATCTCCTTTGACTCCCGTAGTGTCAGGAGTCGCCCCATTTCCGAAATGCAGCCAGGCGACCATAGACTTGCAGATATGGATACCGCGGTCATTGACTAAGTTCGCCATAATAACCTCAGTACCTGCAGCCTTGAGGATTTGACTCACCGACCAACCGAGGAGATTGTTGCGCACATGTCCCAAGTGAAGTGGCTTATTCGTATTTGGGGAACTGTACTCGACCATCACCCGTCGCCCAGTTTTTTGCGCGAACCCCCAGTTTGGAGTTTTATAGCTCTGAAAAAGCCCTTGCGCAAGATAGTCGTCAGCGAGCGAGAGGTTCAAAAATCCTTTGACAACATTGTACTTCGCCACCTTGGTTGAGTGTTCGACCAACCACTTCCCGAGATCCTCGGCAAGGAGCTCTGGCTTGGTATGTGCGAGCTTAATCCATGGAAAGACGACAAGCGTATATTCTCCCTCAAACTCCGCTCGGGTGTTCTGTAGTACGAGCGGGGCGAGGTCTACATCGACACCGAGACGCGCCTGAAGCGCTGCTGCGACATCGGCCCAAAGGTCGGTCATCAAATTCATAACAACATCCTAAATGAATAGAAAGAGGGTTTCCTAGAAATACGCACACATCATGCATCAAGCGAGACGCAGCCTAGGCAGTAACATCGAGCCATGTTTTTAGCCACGAGGTACAAAGAGGATAGTACACTAAGCGCATTATCCCACATGGTCGTTGGCACCACAGCAGTTCTTGTATTTCTTTCCACTGCCACACGGACAGGGATCATTTCTCCCAATCTTCGGTTCACGGCGTACGGGGGTGTGGTTTACAGACTGTTGCTGTTGTTGCAGGGCAGCGACCTGTGCCGCACGACGAGCATCTTCTTCAGTTCCTCCCACTTCCTCGCGCCCCGTATGAAGTTTTTGTTGCTTACGCTGGTTAACACGACGCTCGTCGGCATCGGAGATCTGTTGCTGATTCTCAGAGGGCATCGGAAGGTGTACTCGCAAAATGAGACGCAAGACATCCCGATTTAGTGCTTGCATCATTTTTTCGAAGAGTGAATAGCCCTCAAATTTATAGATAATGAGTGGATCCTTTTGCTCGTAGGAGGCATTTTGCACACTCTGCTTGAGTTCATCCATAGCCAACAGGTGCTGCTGCCAATGTCGGTCGATCTCGTGGAGGATGACCGTGCGCGAGATCCCCTTAATCAGTTCACGTCCTTGCGAAGCAACAGCCCGCTTGAGGTTAACGACAACTTGAATCTCCTGCTGCCCATCAGAGAGAGGTACTACAATGTTGGTATACCGCTCACCATGCTCCTCTACCACGCTTTGGAAGACAGGATAAGCGCGCGCAGACATCGATGCCATGCGGAGCTTATAGCGATCCCAGACCATATCGCGTACCAAGACAAAGAGGCGTTCTTGATCACTTTCACGGAACTGCTGCTCGGAGATGGCATTCTCCATGGCAAACTCTCGCATCACGGCGAGTGCAAACTCGTTGTAATCTTCTGTACCCGCAAACTCCGCCACAATATCCTCACAGACGCTTTGTACGATATCGTACATATCTTCCTCGATACGCTCACCAAAAAGAGCATTGCGACGTCGAGTATAGATTCGCTCGCGCTGCATATTCATAACGTCGTCGTACTCAAGGAGTCGCTTACGGATTCCGAAGTTATTTTGTTCGACCTTCCGTTGTGCTTGCTCAATCGATTTAGAGACACGCGAGTGCTGGATGGCATCTCCTTCCTTATGCCCAAGGAAATCCATAAGCCTCGCTAGGCGATCGGAACCGAAGAGACGCATCAGGTTATCCTCTGTAGAGACAAAGAAAAGCGAAGACCCAGGATCACCCTGACGTCCAGCGCGTCCACGTAACTGACGATCGACACGTCGGGACTCATGACGCTCTGTCCCAATAATGGCCAAACCACCAGCAGCGCGTACCTCGGGACTCAGCTTAATGTCGGTACCACGCCCTGCCATATTGGTAGCGATAGTCACTGTACCCTTTTGCCCAGCTTGGGCAACGATTTCCGCCTCCCGTTGGTGCTGTTTTGCATTCAGGACATTATGTGGGATCTTCTTGAACTTGAGCATTCGGCTCAGTTGCTCAGAGATTTCCACAGAGGTAGTCCCCACCAGTACAGGACGCCCAGCAGCCACAAGGCGTTCAATTTCCTCAATCACGGCAGCAAATTTCTCACGCGCGGTCTTATAAATGATATCTGGTTGATCGTCGCGCTGTACAGGTTTATTGGTGGGTATAACGACCACGTCGAGCTTATAAATATCCCACAACTCTCCAGCCTCGGTTTCCGCGGTTCCAGTCATCCCCGAGAGTTTTTGGTACATTCGGAAATAATTCTGGAGCGTGATGGTGGCAAAGGTCTGCGTTGCAGCTTCGACCTTGACGCGTTCCTTGGCTTCTATAGCTTGGTGCAAGCCATCGGAATAACGTCGTCCCTCGAGTACACGTCCCGTCTGCTCGTCGACGATTTTCACCTGATTGTCAGCAATCACATACTCAACATCGCGTTCAAACATTGTGTAGGCACGCAAGAGCTGCTGTACGGTATGGAGGCGCTCCGCCTTAAGCGCATACTGACGCATCAACTCCTCGTGCGCGCGCGCCTTCGTGTCCCCCTCGAGTCCACTATTCTCAAGCTCGGCAATTCGTGTCGCAAGGTCTGGCAAAATAAAGAAATCAGGATCGGCAACAGCCTGCGAGAGGACATCAATCCCCTTGTCCGTAAGCTCGACAGCGTTCTGTTTTTCGTCTATTACAAAGAAAAGTTCGTCGGTGACAAGATGCATATTCTTGCCATTCTCTTGCATGTAATAGTTCTCGGTCTTCTGTCGGAGGTTCTTTACCCCAGGCTCACTTTCGAACTTGATGAATGGCTTGTACTTAGGCAATCCCTTGTAGACTTGTAGGAGGAGTTTCCCCTCCTTCTCGTTACTCTTTTCGTCTCCATCAAGCTTTTTCGCCTCTGCAAGGAGACTCGTTACCAATTTTTGCTGTGCCTCAACGAGGCGTTCCACTTGAGGACGGAACTCCTCGAACATCTGGTCGTTATCTTGCGACGTAGGACCAGAGATAATCAATGGCGTACGAGCATCGTCAATAAGGACAGAGTCCACCTCGTCAACAATAGCATAATTATGTTTGCGCTGTACGAGCCCTTGGGCGTCGAATACCATATTGTCGCGCAAGTAGTCAAAGCCGAACTCGTTGTTCGTTCCGAAGGTGATATCCGCTTGATAGGCTTTACGTCGCGCCTCAGAAGAGGGCTCATGCAAGTCAATACAATCGACACTCAGACCATGGAATTCGTATAGGGGACCCATCCACTCAGCGTCGCGTCGAGCAAGATAGTCGTTGACCGTTACGACATGTACTCCCTTTCCAGGCAAGGCATTAAGGAAAACGGGGAGGGTTGCAACGAGGGTTTTTCCCTCTCCAGTAGACATTTCAGCAATCTTTCCTTGATGCAGCACCAGCCCCCCAATCAACTGGACATCGTAATGCACCATGTCCCACGAGAGCTCAGCCCCCCCTGCACGCCAATGGTTCTTGTAGATCGCCTTGTCCCCCTCAATCCGCAAGAAGTCCTTTCCCGCGCCTGCAAGGAATCGGTCGAAGTCAGTGGCAGTAACGACAATCTCCTCGTTATCTCGAAATCGTCTAGCGGTCTCTCGTACTAGAGCAAAGACGTCTGGGAGCACTTCGCGCAGCACGTCCTCAATAACCTCCTTAACCTCCTTCTCTAGATTTTCTATATCACGAAAAAGGGCATCGCGAGTATCAAGAGGCAGATCTTCGGTATCGAGACGTTCCCGGATAGCGGCAATTTCTTTTTCTTGTGGTGCAAAACGCTCGAGGATCTTCGCACGTATATTCTGCACTGTAGCCCGCAACTGGTCGTGAGAGAGGGTCTTGTAATTCTCTCCAGCTTGATTGACAGCTGCGACAACAGGGGTCAATTCTTTGAGGTCTCTTTCGGCTTTCGTGCCAAAAAGGGCGGAAATCACACTTTTAATCAGACTCATAGACTTCTCATTGCTATAGACCGTGGTGGTAGACGAGGGGTTTCTTCTCTCCTTGTTACTGAAGACAAAAGTAAACATATTTAGCAAATAGGAGAGCACCAATGGTGGTGCTACGCCCACAGGTTGAAAATGTTGTACATTTGGTATGACTAAAGAGCGCTCGTGCACATTACTTTGTGAGACTCCTTACTCATTACTAAAAACAATCCCATTATGGCAGAATTAAGCGTCAAACAGAACACCATCATCCGTTACTTCCAAGATAACCCGAAAGGCTTTCTTATCCCCGATTACCAACGCCCTTATTCTTGGGAAGAAGACCAGTGTGAAAAGCTTTGGAATGACCTCTTTACATTTACCTTACCCGAACTGCAGGAGGGCAAGTTTGACTCGGATCGGAACTACTACCTCGGCTCTATCGTAACTTTTGTAAATCAAGAGGGCAAGACAGAGATCATCGACGGTCAACAGCGAATCATTACCCTAATGCTCCTTTTACGGGCTTTTTTGAAGAGTGCTGCCACGATGCCGGATCCAGAGACAAAGGCTCTGAGCATCGGGATTCAGAAATGCATTTGGCACATGGATGAGTTTGACATCAAATGCCTTGCGACAAAGCTAGAGACTGAGGTGGCTAGCGACGACGCGAAAAGAGACTTCCTAGAAATTCTAGATACGGGGAATGCCCCTACGAATGCGAAAAATCGGTATGCCAAGAACTATCAATTCTTTGAAAAGAAGATCGAGGCGTTCAAAAAGGATTATCCTACGTACTTTGCTTATTTTCCACAGCGCGCCATGCGCAACTGTGTGCTTTTTCCGATAGAGACCTCGGATCAGAATGCTGCCTTGCTTATCTTTTCTACACTCAATGACCGCGGCCTTCCCCTCTCCGATTCCGACATCTTCTACTCTAAACTCTATAAGTTTTACAAGGAAAAGGGGGAGGTAGAAAGAAGCAATTTTGTGGAACAGTGGCGCGATCTCTCTGAGCGTTGCGAACAGCTCTTTCATCCATTTAACGCTACGCCAATGGATGAGCTATTCATCAAATATATGTTTTACCGTCGCGCTTTGGAGAATGAGACTGGGTTGATGACCCGAGGAACGCGAAGCTTTTTTGAGAAAAATGACTACAGTGTTTTACGAAAAGACGAGGTTTTTCCGACCTTGCAGAAGATAGCAAGCTTCTGGAGCGATATCTTTGATCAGAATACGAGCATCTATTCTTTGGAGGTTCTCAAGCGCTTCTCTATCCTTGCGCAAGCCCCTAACCTACTCCCCTCTCACTTCATAACAGTCTACTATCTTCTTGAGCCGCCCACGAATGACGAAGCATGGCTCGACCTTTTAGAGCGCCTCATAGCCTGTATCCTGCTTTACTCCATTTGCAAACCTGGGCTTGACTACCTCCGTACACCGCTTTATAACGAAATGGCTCATTATGCCAAGGAACGAACCACTGATTTCAAGCAGTATGCCTTGTGGAATGAATCTAGTATCCGCGACGCCTTTCAGACCTTTAGCATCACGCGCAACCAATCGGTGAAATTCCTACTCTACTGGTATGCATACCAGAATCCGCAACAAGAACTTATCCCCACTGGAAAGAAGATTAGTGTCGAACATATCTTTTCCAAAAATAGAGCCTCTATCCAAGGAGCATTCAATGACCCGAACAGTGTCGAACTTTTGGGAAATAAGTCCATCATGGAGAGCAACCTCAATATTCGAGCCTCTGACTTCCGCTTCGAAGATAAACGTGCTTATTACCTCGGAACGCGTGACGACAAGCGTAAGCCTACGATGATTAGAGACCTGCGAGACCTCGCCTCAAACAAAGCAGATTTTACGGAACAAGATATTTTGGATCGTACAGAGCATATCTTCCAAACTCTTCTTGTCTTTTTACGAAGGTATGATTTGGTAAAATAAGCTTATCCTCCTGATGAAAAAGGGATGGGTCTGGCGTTAGAAGAAAGAAGCCGCATCAGTTTTACCTGATGCGGCTTTTTTTGTTTAGGACAGTATCTCCAAATCATTCAACGGTGCTGCTCCATACGACCTTCCTATCTAAAAGTCAAAGGGATGTTTCTCGCTAAAAAAAATAACAGGCTCATGAGAATTGCCCGCTACAATGTTCCAATAAGAGGAATTTTTCTCCTTCTTAGAAGTGCATTTTACCCCTCCAGTGCAGCAGCCCCAGAGACAATTTCTAAGATCTCGTTGGTGATCGCAGCCTGACGTGCCTTATTATACTCAAGAGTCAATTCGTCTACCAACGTATTAGCATTGTCAGTAGCTTGCGACATTGCGGTCATACGCGCCCCGTGCTCGCCTACATAGTTATTTAATATGCAGGTATAAAGCTGTAAACGCGCAAAATGGGTCAGAGTATAAGCAAAGAAGGAGGGAGCATCTGGTTCGAAAATATACTCGTGTTTTACCACCATACTCCCCGCTGGTGGGACACACGGAAGTAACGTTTCCACCGAGGGTTCTTGTAGTGCAGCACTACGGAAACGATTATAACAGACCACCACTCGAGAGTAACGCCCCTCCAAAAAGGCTTTCATCAACTGGTCAAAAAGCTCGGCAGTGGGGTCAAAGGCAGGCTTATCTACCAATGATTCGCTCGTGAAGACCATCGGAAAATGACGCAACCCTTCGGTCACCTTCTTTCCCAAGGCATAGAACTCAACCTCGTGCCCTGCCTCTTTCTGGACCTTCATCTGTTGCGATGCTAAAGAGATCACATTGGCATTATAGCCACCACACAATGAAGAATTTGACGACAAGACCACGATCGCCACTGGTGCTTCTTGGTTCGCTACCTGCATCAATGGATGTGAGTAATTGGAACATGCTGCAAGAGCAATGGACATGGTGTCGCGGTACTTGTCGAGGTATTTCTGAAATTGTACCGCTTGCTCCTGTGCCTTGTGGAACTTGGCAGCAGAAACGACCTTCATCGCACTCGTAATCTTACGCGTGGACTTTACAGAACCGATGCGAATACGGATATCTTTGAGACTTGCCATAAAGAGAGACGCTACCTATAGTTTAGGGAATAAGAGGTCTCCGTCTATGAAAAAAGACAGAGACCTCTTGACTTTACATGTAAAGACTACTTTTTTTCTAAGAACGAGGGTAAGATCTGCGCTACAACCTTCTCGATCGTCCCAGTACATTCGTCGTCATAGACTCCTGCCCCGAGCTTATCTAGAATTGCACGTGCCGAGGTACGCATTTCTTCCAAGAAAACCTTTTCAAACTCACGCACACGTGCGACTGGGATTTCCTTGAAAAGTCCCTTTGTACCGCAATAGATCACCGCCACTTGTTCTCCGACAGGCACGGGACTATACTGTGGTTGCTTGAGCAACTCTACATTTTTCGCCCCTTTGTCCAGGACGCTCTTAGTCGCCGCATCAAGATCGGAACCGAATTTGGAAAAAGCCTCCAATTCACGATACTGCGCTTGATCAAGCTTTAGTGTTCCTGCCACTTTCTTCATAGACTTGATTTGCGCATTACCTCCGACACGCGACACGGAGATCCCCACGTTGATCGCTGGGCGCACCCCAGCATTAAACAGTGTAGACTCTAGGAAGATCTGTCCATCGGTAATAGAGATCACATTGGTCGGGATATACGCCGAGACGTCCCCAGCCTGCGTTTCAATAATGGGTAACGCAGTAAGTGACCCTCCTCCCTTAACCATTGGTCGGAGCACTGGTGGCAAGTCATTCATTTGTTCTACCACCTCCTGCGACTCGTTTATTTTTGCCGCACGCTCCAACAGACGGCTATGGAGATAGAAGATATCTCCTGGGTATGCCTCACGTCCCGGAGGTCTACGCAACAAGAGTGAGACTTCGCGATAAGAAACCGCCTGTTTGGAGAGATCGTCATATACGACCAAGGCATCTCGTCCCGTATCACGGAAAAACTCTCCGATGGTAGCCCCAGCAAATGGGGCAAAGAACTGCAGCGCAGCAGGATCGGAGGCCGTCGCAGAGACGATAATGGTATAGGGCAATGCCCCAGCCTCCTCCAAAGTCTTTGCAATATTTGCAACCGTAGATCCTTTCTGACCTATTGCAACATAAATGCAATAGACTGGCTTTCCCGCCTCGTACGCCGATCGCTGATTGATTATGGTATCAATCGCAATAGCAGTCTTTCCCGTCTGACGGTCTCCGATAATCAACTCTCGTTGTCCACGACCGATTGGGATCATGGCGTCCACGGCCTTCAATCCCGTCTGTAGCGGCTCTTTTACCGGCTGTCGATAGACGACCCCTGGAGCTTTACGCTCTAGGGGCAATTCATAGAGTTTTCCCTCTATGGGACCTTTACCGTCAATGGGCTCGCCCAGCGTATTCACGATACGCCCCAACAATCCCTCGCCGACCATCAGCGAAGCGATACGCTTGGTACGCCGTACCAACTGTCCTTCCTTTACGAGCGTGCCATCCCCCATGAGCACGACCCCGACGTTGTCTTCCTCAAGGTTCAAGACCACGCCTCTTACTCCCGACTCAAAATCTACCAACTCATTAGCCTCAACGCCCCGGAGACCGAAGAGACGAGCAATCCCGTCGCCGACCTCTACGACACGCCCAACCTCTTCGAAATCCTTCTCTGCATTCAAGCCCAACAGTTCCTGAGAAAGGATCTCGGAGATCTCTGAAGCTTTAATTCCTGACATCACACAATCTTTCGATTAGATTACAACTCCGATAACATACTCCGCAGTTCGCCCTGTATACTACAGTCTAGCAAAGCGTCATTCACTTCGACAGTAAAGCCCCCGATCAGATTTCGATCTTTCGAGAACTCAATTTCCACCCCATCGCCGAAACGTTTTTGCAAGAGACCGAGTATCCGCTTTTGCGCTTTCTCAGAAAGCTCTGCACTGGAGACAACCTTCGCTCGTACAATCCCGAATCGTGCTGCGTAGAAATTTCGAAACATCCTCAAAGCACGATCCAAGAAGTCCGAGCGCTGATGTCGATACATCAACATCGCGAATGGAAGAAGGGAGGGAGCGACACGCGTGACCATACGTTCCAAAAAGCTTCTTTTTTCCTTTTCAGGAACTACGATACTCTGTAGCATCTTACGATATTCCCCTTCGATCTGAAAGAGGACATCAAGTAATACTCCCGCATCATCATAAATGGTACGCCCCTCGCGATCATTTTCCTGAATCGTGGCGAGTAGCGCCTTTGCGTATCGAACCGAGACTCGTCCTTCGTTCATTTTCCTCACTCAAATGAAATTAGGCTTGTGGTGCATTTGAGGTTATCATCTCGTCAATGACGCGATCGAGATAACGCTCCTGCTCTTCATTAGTTGCAAGACGTTCCCTCAAGATACGTTCCGTAGTCTTTACAACCAAGCTTCTCACTTCATTTCTGAGTTCACGGCGCAGGGATTCCTGTTCGAGACGCATATTCTCACGCGCCGTTTGCGTAATCCTCTCGACCTCCTCACGCGCCTGTTCTCTGGCCTCATTCAACAGTTGTTCTCTCTGTGCACGCGCTTCAGTTAAAAAGAGCTCACGCTCCTTGCGCGCTTCATTTTCGAGAGTACTCCGTTGCTGTGTCCATTGTTCGAGCTCGAGGCGATGCTTCTCTGCATTCTCCAAGCCCTCGGCGATGTTTTTTTCACGACTCTCCAGTCCGCCCAAGATAGGTTTCCACGCAAACTTACGTAATACCACTAGGACGAGCCCAAAGGCCAAGACCATCCAGAAAAATAGCCCAAAATCTGGGGTTATCAAGCTCATCCCAACCGGACTCTTAAGCTAGGAAGAGCACCAAAATAGCAGCGATAATAGCGAAGAAGGCCAAACCTTCGATAAGAGCTGCAGCGACAATCATACTCGAACGTATATCGCCAGCCGCCTGTGGTTGACGTGCTAGGGCATCGAGGGCTTGAACGCCAATCCGACCGATCCCCATAGCAGCTCCAATAACCACTATACTAGCAGCGAAGGCTGCCCCCATCATAGCCAATGACTTGAATTCCATCACACCTATACTTATTTATTTTTCAGTACTAAAACGTCAACTCTTACCCCAAACCTTCTCTTAGTGTTTTGCGTCATGCCCTGCGGTTGCCATACCAAAGTACATGGCGCTGAGCATAGTAAACACATACGCTTGGATAAATGAGACCAACACATCTAAGAGGGTCATAAATACGGCAAAGAACACCGACAAGACACTGACCCCGTAAGCAGCAGCGGCAGTCATCGCACCAAAGAGGAAGATCATACTAAAGAAGACCAAGACAATCATGTGTCCAGAGAGCATGTTCGCAAACAGTCGAATCATGAGGACAATCGGCTTGGTTAACATCCCAGAGAGTTCCACAATGGGCATCAACGGGATCGGGAATTTCAAGAATGTTGGGACTCCTGGCGTATTGAAGATATCTGCCCAGTAGTGCTTATTGCCACTAAAGGTAGTTATCAAAAAGGTAAACATTGCCAATACCATCGTGACAGTGATATTCCCCGTCAAGTTCGCTCCGGCGGGGATAATCGGGATCAACCCCAGAAGATTACAGAACAAGACAAAGAAGAAGATCGTGAGCAAGATAGGTACAAAACGCGGCAGGTGCTTTTCACTGATACTGGGTTTGGCGATATTATCTCTTACAAAAAGAATGATAGCTTCCATGAGATTCTGAACTCCATGAGGCGCTTTTTTCGGATTCTTTTTATAACGCTTCGCCACACTCACAAAGACAACGACCATCAAGACACAAACGAAGAGGACTCCAGCAACATTCTTGGTGATACTAAAATCGATTGGAGCTTGCAAAATGTCTCCCCTTGCATCCACTTCTACAATCTCGGTAGGTCCTCCCTTTTCAGGTACGAGCATACGGAAACCGTTGTAATCCTGATGTCCGTGATGAAAACGACTGGATAGGAAACAAAAAAGTTGCTTACGCTCTTTACTGTAAAGGATAACGGGGAGTGGAACACTGATGTGAGCTTTCCCGACGGTCATCACATGCCATTCGTGTGAGTCGGAGATATGATCAAAGATCATGCGTACAGGATCATATCCCTTTTCTTCATGGGAAGTCTCTGCAACAACTTCTTGGGCTGCCACTGGAGCAACCAAGATATTAATCGAAAAGAGGAGGCTCACGACCACCCAAAACAACGAGCGCAACACCTTATTCTAGTATTAAAATATACTCCAACCTTCAAAAACAATCGTCACACCTCGATACCCAAAGGCTCTCATTCGGACGAATGACCTTTTGCAAAGGTAGCATTTTTTCTTTAGAACAACGCACATCCCCTCAAGAGGCGTCTCGCTTAGGTAAAATCTTCGGGTTCGGAGTCGCAGATATCTCGGCATTCCTGTTGAGCTAAAGGCTTCTTACTCTCACAACAAAGCCCCTGTAGGCGTAACGACTCTGTATGCACAAGTTCACACATTCGGCGCACAAAATGCGTATCCAACCCCACTCTCCCAGCATATCGGAGATGGTGTTTCAACAATTCTAACCACCGTTCCTTGTGAAATGCTTGGATACCACGCTCGGCCTTCCACGCTCCAATATTTCGCACTACGGCAGCTCGTTCACCTAGTAAATCGAGAATCTGGGTATCGATGGCGTCGATCTTCTGTCGAAAGTCTTCTAATACAACATCAGAAGACGCTACTGTGTGTGGGGGCGGGATTAACGAATCGAGGAGATGAAAAAAAGCGTCAGGTATCAGTTGCTGACGCGCATCGCTAAGCGCAGTGGAGGGAGAAGGATGCACCTCGACCATCAATCCGTCAAAGGCAAAATTCATTGCTTGCTGAGCAATTTCTGCAATCCACTCGCGCTTTCCAGCAATGTGACTTGGGTCGCATAAGATACGCAATCGATCGCCATACCGCGAACGGAGCTGCAATGGTAGCTCCCATTCTGGGGCATTACGATAGGCGATCTTTCGTGTAGGAAAAAAGCCTCTGTGTACAGCAATCACCTCTTTTGAAGCACGGAGGGACAATCGCTCAATAGCTCCCATCCAGAGATCGATATCTGGGGAGATTGGATTTTTGACAAATATGGGTCCGTCGCCCTCGTCTAATACATCAGCAATCTCTTGCACAGCAAATGGATCGGAGGTGGTTCGTGCCCCTATCCAAAACGCACGGATTCCATAATGGCGTGCCAAAATGAGGTGTTCACCACGCGCCACCTCGATACACACAGGCAATCCCATTTTTTGTTGCACCTCTTCGAGCCACGAGAGCGCCACCTCCCCCATACCTTCGAATTGTCCTGGTCGGGTACGGGGTTTCCAGACCCCAGCTCGGAGATAAGCGACACGACCATCTGTCTGCAATGCGTGCGCTACTTCCAAAATCTGTTCACGAGTCTCGGCAGAACAGGGACCAGCCAGTATAAGACCTAACGGAGTTGTTTTCACAATAGGGTAATGTTTTATCGAAGAGGAGAGTAAAAGGGATATTCAGAGAGTCGTATAGACTACAGTGTTACACTCGTTTCAGAGTATTGATTTCCTATTTCTGATGTGTATCTTTATTTTCTTTCATAGCCCAGTCGTAATGCTTGGCTATTACCGAGACACGGTAAAGGTGTCTGGATACCAGATTTTTCCCCATAGCGTGGGTTACAAAGATAACCCAAAACATGAAGAGCGCGTAGTTTTTTACTTCAGAATAAGAGCGCAGCGCTCTCGCATTGCGCTGCTTTCGGTTTATCATCCTAACGCTCAAGAGAATCTCCTTCTCTTACAATGCAAGATGCGGGAAGTGCCCTTGAGCATTTCCCGCATCTTATACAGTTCGTTATAGCGCCCAGACTATTCCGACAGTCCGAAACGTTCGAAAGCAGTAACCTTCAAATCTTTATCAGCCTTTGAGATGTACTGCTCCACGGTCATCTTGCTATCTTTGAAGAACTCTTGCGCCATCAAAGTGTTTTCCTTGATGAACTTTGCGAGGCGTCCTTCTGCAATCTTGTCCAGGATCTGCTCGGGCTTTCCTTCGTTACGCGCTTGCTCACGACCGATTTCAAACTCCTTCTTACGGATTTCCTCTGGGATACTGTTAGCATCTACGGCTACGGGACTCATCCCAGCGACCTGCATCGCGATATCGCGCATCAAGTTTTCAGAGACCCCCGTCTTATTAAATCCTACGATGGTCGCCAAACGACTTCCGGGGTGTATATAGCATACTACGGCGGGCGCATCCAGACGCTTGAAACAACCGAGTTCCATCTTTTCTCCCGTGATCCCAGAGAGATTCTGCACCATATCATCGACACTGTGCCCGTCGAGGATCATGGAACGTACCCCGTCGAGATCCTTCACATCGGCTTTGAGTGCAGCTTCTGCGATTTGCTCTGTAAGCTTCACGAAATCGGCATTTTTTGCGACAAAGTCCGTTTCGCAATTCAATGCGAAGAGTATGGCTTGGTTATTCGCCTCATTAGCCCTCGCGAGCACGATCCCAGCCGTAGCTTGACGATCCGCCCGTTTATTCGCAATAGCCTTCCCTCGTTCACGAATCAATTCGGAAGCACGATCGAAATCCCCATTAGCCTCTTCGAGTGCTTTCTTACAATCCATCATGCCCGCCCCAGTCATCTGGCGCAGCTTCTGCACATCGGCAAGCTTTACATCAGCCATCTCATATCCTTCTTTTAACGGTCAAACAACTCGGTGGATTCTATTCTTCTTCGTCGTCTGCAGCTACAGACTTCTTTGCTGTGTTTTCCTCGGTTTCTTCTTCAACCTCTTGCTCGGCGTTATTGCGATCCATCTTACGTTCGAGAAGCCCTTCCTTGATAGCCTCGCACATTTCACCGATGATGAGGTCGATGGATGTATTTACGTCGTCATTTGCAGGGATAACGTAGTCTATTGGAGTGGGATCGCAGCACGTATCCACCATAGCGAATACAGGTATACCGAGACGGTTTGCCTCGCGTACGGCGATATATTCGCGTTGTACGTCGACGACGAAGAGCGCCGAGGGCAACTTGTTCATATCGGCGATAGAACCTAAGTTCTTTTCCAACTTGGCACGTACACGTGTAAGCTGTAGCTTTTCACGCTTAGACATATTCTCGTAAGTGCCGTCGTTCATCATCTTATCGATGTTGCTCATTTTCTTGACAGCCTTACGAATCGTGGGGAAATTGGTAAGCATTCCCCCTGGCCAGCGCTCGGTAACAAATGGCATGCCGACCTCTTTTACTCGAGTTGCGACAACGTCCTTTGCTTGCTTTTTTGTTGCGACGAAAAGGATACGCCGTCCGCTCCGAGCAATTTGTCTCAGGGCTTGTGCAGCCTCATCGACTTTCACCAAGGTTTTACGGAGATCGATCACGTGATAACCGTTACGCTCCATAAAGATGTACGGTGCCATTTTCGGACACCATTTCTGCGTCTGATGCCCAAAGTGCACCTTCGCATCCAACATTTGTTCAAAACTCAAATTTGGCATACCTGTAAATATTAAAAGATTCTACGTCAGGCAACGGTCAAGTAGCAATTTGATTTTATGATCTTAACCGTTTGAACACACCGAATAGGCAACCGATGTGCCTGCACTAACCACTCAAAAGATAATGTGGGGTATTTTCCCCTCAGAAGGACGATAAGAAACTACTTTTCTACTCCCCTTTTCTCATCCGCTCCCCCATGCTATTGAGAAAAGTCTTCTCTTATCAAAGATAGGGCGTAGCCCTGCTACGCCCCAAAGAGATCGATGCCACTTGATACTAACGCTTACTGAACTGGAAGCGACGACGTGCGCCTGGACGCCCTGGCTTCTTACGTTCCACTTCACGTGGATCGCGAGTCACAAACCCAGCAGCACGCAACTGCGGCTTCAACTCTGCATTATAAGAGATCAGGGCACGCGCGACTCCCAGACGAGCCGCTTCGGCCTGTCCCGAGATACCGCCACCATAAAGATTGATTTTCACATCAAAAGCTTCGCTGAGGGCTAACTCAGTAAACGGCTGCGTGACAACGAACCGCAGAAGCGGTGATGGGAAATAATCTTCAAACGTACGATTATTGATCGTTATTTTTCCTTCACCTGGGGTAAGGTACACGCGAGCTACGGCTGACTTTCTACGCCCTACTGCATTAAAGACCTGCATCCTTCACACTCCTAAATTATTTCGTGAGCACCAATTCCTTTGGCTGTTGTGCAGCGTGCGGATGCTCAGCACCTACATATACAAATAGATTGCGGAAAAGCCGACGTCCGAGTCGATTTTTAGGCAACATGCCACGTACGGCGTGCTCAATGAGCCGTTCTGGGTGCGATCTTAGTACGTCAATCGGATGCGCGACGCGCTTTCCTCCTGGATAACCAGTATGATGGTAATAGTTCTTGTCAGTGATCTTCTTCCCAGTGAATCGTACCTTTTCCGCGTTGATAATAATCACATTATCACCACAATCGACGTTTGGGGTATAACTTGGCTTATGCTTTCCGCGCAAGACCAACGCCACACGGCTCGCGAGCCGCCCCACAACCAGATTCGTGGCATCAATCACAAACCACTCCTTCGTAACGGTAGCCTTATTGGCGGAGACCGTTCTATAACTCAAAGTATCCACTACTTATGCCCTTTCTTTCACCACGCTTGCGCGTAAACCAACTACAGTATTTTGAACGCACAAAGTTAATACTTTTCCGTGAAATAACTACGTTCTTCGCTGTTGCCTTTATTTGCTATGCGCCTACTCTGTTCTAATTAACGTATCGTTGCACGTCCATAGCCTCGATTTCCCCGTCGGTCATAATCAGCAATCGTTCGACGATATTGTGTAATTCCCTGACATTTCCCGTCCACGGACGTTCACAGAGGAGATCCATGGCTTCTTTGGAAATTTTTCGTTTAGAGACACCATTTTCTTTACACAAGGAAGAGACGAACCGCTCGACCAGGAGAGGTATATCCTCCTTACGTTCTCTGAGCGGCGGTACATGAATGAGGATGACACTGAGACGATGATAGAGATCTTCTCTGAAGAGTCCCGCTTGAATTTCCTCCGACAGATTTTTATTCGTTGCGGCAATCACTCGTGGGTTGACCTCAATTTCCTTATCCCCTCCCACTCTGGTGATACGTGATTCTTGGAGGGCACGCAAGACCTTTGCTTGCGCATCGAGGCTCATATCTCCGATTTCATCGAGAAAGAGAGTCCCATTGCATGCGAGCTCGAACTTTCCCTTTCTCTGTTTAATGGCAGAGGTAAAAGCACCTTTTTCATGCCCAAATAGCTCGCTTTCGATAAGTTCACTTGGTATGGCGGCACAGTTCACCTCGACAAAAGGACCGTTGGCTAAGGAACTCAACTGGTGTATCCCACGCGCCACGAGCTCCTTTCCTGTTCCGTTCTCTCCGGTGATAAGCACACGGGCATGGGTAGCAGCCACACGGCGCATCATCGCTCGTATTTCTTGCATGACCTCGGAATCTCCGACGATTTCGGAATTCTTTGGTACGTGTTGCTTTAGTCGTTGATTTTCCTCTACCAAGGAGTTCCTTTCCAAGGCATTTCGTAGAGAGACCAAGAGTCGATTCAAATCCAAGGGTTTTTGGATGTAATCGTAAGCGCCCTTTTTCAGAGCCTCGACAGCGGTGTCTATGGATCCGTGTCCAGAGACCATAATCACAGGGAGTTCTGCAGCAATTTCTCGTAGCGCGACCAAGAGTTCGAGCCCATCCATTCCCTGCATTTTGACATCACACAGGGCGACGTCACATGGCGCATTTCGGAAAATATCTAGCGCCTCCCTGGCTCCATGTGCACTCTCGACGGCGTATCCCTCGGTTTCGAGGATGCTACGCATAGTCTGTAGTATTGCATCTTCATCATCTACGACCAAGATGCGCGCGAGAGGGGGAGGTGAAGGACGTTTCTTAGTACTCTCCCTCATCAACTACCTCCCATACGTCGTTGTTCTTGCTCGACGATCTTTCTTTCTCTTTCCTCGTTTTTCTTCTGCACCTCTTTCTCCAACTTCTTTGCTTTCTTGAGGTACTCCTTTGCACGCTCGAGCTTCTTTTTTCCTCGCTCTTGCATCCTTTCTCCCTTTCTTCGACTCTTCTCGGCTTCTCGGAGTTCTTTTTTCACGCTCCTCACCTCTTCCCGATATCGACTCTTAAGGTCACGCACCTGCACTTTTGCCTGTGCTCTTTCGTCCCGATCCTTTGAATTCAATTGTTTGTTGAAAGAGCTCAACTCCCTTTCGTGTTCCTTAAGCATCCGCTTGAGGTTTTTCGTCTGATCCTTAGCTTCGGACTCACCTTGCTTTTCCATAGAGCGTCCGTCCATGACGAGTTGTTTGGCATCCTCTATTTTCTTTTCACCTTCTACCACTCTTTCAGAAGCGCGCGCCAATCGCTCTGCTGGCGTTGGAGTATTTGTTGCCGGCTGGGCATACAAGAGGACGGGGAAGAGAATCCCCATCCCGCATACGATCCCGAACCGAAGTATCTTCGCCCAAATTCCCATACAATTCCGTTACTTGATAGTCTGTCGACCTCTGACTCACCTAACCATAACGAACCTTCGAACTGAAGCTTATCCGTCGTAAAAATACTACGTTTTTTCCAATTCGCTTGTTGCATTTGTGCCCATGCAGGTAAAAAAAAACTATCCATTCCACGCCTAGACACCTCCCCCCTAGAGTGCACGAGAGAGGTTAAAGAGAGCGATAACAGCGAGGTCTCCTCCGACAACGCAGAAGAGAATGTGGTGTAAGTAAGCGTTTTACTCTAAACGCCCTCTCAGATATCGCTTCCTCCGACACGAACACTAATTCTTGACACGATGGGCACTTTTCCACCAAAAATAGCCACCGAGTAGCAAAAAGGAGAATAGAATCCCGCCCATCGGCAGGGCATACTTTTCTGGCTCTACCCAGAATTCCTTGAAAAAATTGATTCGTCCGAGGATCTCGACAGGGGTCCAGAAGATGATGACGGTAGCGATAGCCATCCGTATATTGGCGCCCCAGCTGGGAATACGGAGTTGTTTTCTGAACATGAAGATGGAACCTATCAAGCATCCCAATCCCACAAGGAAGGTGACGGGGTGGTGATCACCTAGGAAATTCTTGTCATAACAGAACATCAATAGGAGATAGAGCCCCCAGAGCATCATGTTGACCTCCATGAAGGTAACGATACTGGTGTGTCGTGTCATGGCCTGAGGCACGATATCTTTTTTCTTTTCACGGAAGAGCACCTTCTGTATCCACGTAATGAAATCGCAACCATTCTTGGAACTGAAAGTATAGAGGGTCATGACCAGCATCCACATTCCGAATGTGGCGGGGAG
This sequence comes from uncultured Bacteroidia bacterium, assembly GCA_963543925.1. Lineage (GTDB taxonomy): Bacteria > Bacteroidota > Bacteroidia > Bacteroidales > CAJPTX01 > Bacteroides_D. Next base: position 60,018 of record CAUUCP010000003.1, read on the forward strand.
GATGAGATATTCGGGCTTTGTAACGACCTCCCCATTTTCCATTTCGGGCATGACTCCGTAGCGACGGGCATAGTACATGAATAGGAATTCGACCCACCCTGTCCAGAAGAGTAAACCGCCGAGGAGTCCCCAGAGAGTTTGTCGTGTGTCCCCCTTGACAAATACCCCTACAATCACGAAAATCAAGCCCATAAGCCCGATTAAAAAGCCCGCGATGTGCATTGGACCTTCGTCCATATACTTTTCCATCAGCACCATGACGGCATGACCGATGGGCATAGTGAAAAGCACCAATAAAAAAGAGGCTATAGTACGCCAAGGGTAGAGTTCTCTTCTTGGTTCCATGGATTCTTTTTTCTTCTCTATTTTCAAACCTTATGCCACAAAAGAAGGGACGTGATCAACGCCCCTCGTTGTGTTATTCTTCGCCAGCGGCGACTATTTTTTTTTGTTTTGCTTCGTCAGAACCAAACACCTTCTTTATAATATCAGAAGCATATCCGAGGGGATTGTCACGAATTTTCTTTTCCTCGCCCCGCATCAGTACGAACATGCCATGGATGGTTCGATCGGTCACGTAGGTAGGGAGGTCGACTTCGAGCTTATCTGGCAAATCCGAGACACTGGCTCTTGATGTTAAGAAGGGTTTGACGAGTGGCATGGCTCTGTTGTAAACAGAAGCGAGTTCCTTGTAATATTTTGTCACCTCAACTTGCTCTATCATTTTGGCGCACTCTGGCTGGAAGGCTTTCATCAAGCCAGCAGTAGTTTTTTCACGGAGATAGTGTGTAGCGGCCGTATCTCCGCCTTGAAGGATTCCGAGCCCGTCGGAAATAGACATATCGGTAATAGCGGTCTTAAAGACGGGGAAGGCCTTTCCCGAGGCGGCTTCTGCGGCACGATTGAGGGACGTGGTAAAATCATCGACCTTAGTGGAAATCGAGCTATAAAGCCCCTCTCCTAGAAAAGGGACTCGCTTTACATTTTTCATAACCGTAAGGACAGGTTGTAGCTCCTTTGGGAGGGCTAAGCGAATCAGCTCATTTTTCAGAAATCCATCGACGGCGCTTCCCGTCTTGGAAGAAGAGAGCGCGGCGGTGTCAAGGGCTTCACGCAAACCAGCAACAATATCACTATTGCTTAGCCCCTGCAGGGACTTGAGATCTACCTTTTCACAGCCGATGTGCAGAGAGGTAAAAAGCGTGAGTAACCCCAATGCGAGGATGAGCGTTACGCGATTCTTCATAGAACGAGCAGTTAATAAATTCTTTTGATAAAGTGAGGAGCAAATCTAATGCCATAAAAAACAGAACCCCGACTCTCTGTCGACGCAAATAGCGCAACGCCCTACCCTACAGGATGTATAAGGGGGCGGGAGTTCCCACTACATCAATTGTCGTGTGATATACTCCCACATGCGCTCGTAGAGGTGGAGCGTGGCTCCCCCGCCATAGATACCATGGTTACGATCTGGGTAGAGTTGCATTTCAAAGGCTTTTTCCTCCGCGATGAGCTTTTCTGTCAAGCGCATGGCATGCTGTATGTGTACATTATCGTCAAAGGTTCCATGCATGAGGAGGAGTCCTTCCTTAAAAAGGGAAGTGAAATGGAGCGGGGAATTGTCGTCATATCCCTTGGCATTGGTAGCGGGCAAGCCCATAAATCGCTCGGTATAGATGGAATCATAGAATCGCCAATTGGTGACAGGGGCGACCGCCACACACATTTTGTAGAGATCTCCAGCGCGGAATTTGCACAAGAGCGACATATATCCCCCGAAACTCCACCCCCAGATACCGATACGCTTTTCGTCGACGAAGGAGAGACTTGCCATATACTCGGCAGCTGCGATTTGGTCTTTAGATTCCAAGTTTCCTAGTTGTCCATAGGTACACTTTCTGAAGGCAGCTCCACGTCCGCCTGTGCCACGTCCATCGACACAGACGACGATACAACCACGACTTGCTAGGAACTCATCCCACCCGAGACGCCATCGGTCGAGGACGGACTGTGAATTAGGTCCAGAGTATTGGTACATCATCGTGGGGTAGACCATCATGCTATCAAAACCGATGGGGAGAACCATGTAACCGTTGAGTGTAGTACCGTCAGGTGTTTGAAAAGTAAAGAACCTTTTTTCAGGCAGCTGATACTCTCGCAATTTATTTTGCAACGCCTTATTATCCTCCAAGAGGCGTAGTTGTTTTCCATCAATACTGTGCAGTGATATCTGTGGTACAGCCTGCATACTGCTGTAAGTCTGTATGTAATAGGTGAGTGTACTATTAAACCAGGCACTATTCGTTCCCCGTAAGTGCGACATACGCACTTTCTTCGATCCGTCCAGTTTCACACTAAAAATCGCGGTACGCAATGGGGACTCGTCATAAGCTCGGTAATAGAGCCGATCGGTCTTTGGGGAATAACCATAGACCTCGAGGATCTCGTCTTCTCCAGTAGTGATGGGTTGTGGGGGAATTTTAGACTCCCAATCGCAAAGATAAAGTTGTCGATAGCCAGAGCGCTCGCTCGGTATAATAAAACGTTTACCATCAGGGAGGAAGGTGAGATACCAATCGGTGGGTTCTTCGATATAACAAGCGTCCTTTTCTTCGAGCACGAGACGCGAGACTCCGGTTTCAGGATTGGCTTCGAGGATCTCGAGATGATTCTGCAACCGATTTTCGCGTAAATAACAGAGCGCTCCGCTCGGCGACCAACGGACACGTGGTAGATACTGATCGGTCTCGTCTCCAGTCTGTACACGCACCGTCTTGTGGAGCTTGGCGTCATAGACGTGCAAGGAGACTACGGAGTTCTGCTCTCCCGCCTTCGGATATTTGTAGCGATAGACTTGAGGGTAGAGGGTAGAGTCGTAATACAACATGCTATACTCTCTGACATTCCGTTCGTCAAAACGCAGATAGGCGATGTATCTGGAATCTGGCGACCACCACAGGGCCGTCGCCATGGCAAACTCTTCTTCGTAGACCCAGTCAGCGGCACCGTTAATCACTTGATTACGTTGTCCGTCTGTAGTAACTTGTATTTCTGTATCGGAGGGGAGGTCGTAGTAGAAGAGGTTGTTGTCTCTTAAGAATGCGATTTTCGAACCATCTGGGGCGAATGTTGCCAGACGCTCTTTCCCTGATGTGGAAAGGGGTCGCAACTTGGCACTTTTGAGGTCATAGATCCAGAAATTGGCGAAATAGCTACGCCGATAGATCGGCTGCCGTTTCGTTTCCAGCAGTAAGTAACGCTCGTCTGCGCTCAATGCATAGGCTTCGACCTTCCGTAGAGAATCTGGGAGTTGGTCAAATGGGAGCATGACCCCGAGTTCTTTTCCCGTAGCGAAACTGAAGGTAATAATCCCTCTTTGTGGTTCTAGGGTCGTGTAGCGTTTTCCGTCCTTCAAGCCATAGGGGTAAGAGACCGAGGCGGGCGTAAAGCTTTTTTCCTGACCATAGAGTTCCTGCAAGGAGAGCTCTCGCAACTGCGCTTGTGCCATTGCGACGATGATAGACAATAATGCAACTAGAGTCCAGCGTAACATACGACGATCCTCCTCTCTGCTTTGTGGAGCTGGCGGGAATCGAACCCGCGTCCAAACAAGGAATACCGATGCTTTCTACATGCTTAGCCTCCGGTTGGTTGTTGAGTAGGCAACGGACGGAGACACCCAATACCTACCCTAGTTCCTAAATTTTCGGGACATGTTCGGAACGTCCATGCGCCTATTCCTGTATTTCCAGTGCCTCGAGCCGGGACGCAACAGGACTAGTGCTTCCCGTGAGACATCTCGTCTACACCACTCGTGGGCGCAGATTAAGCTTTATTAGACAAGGCTAATTAAGCAGCGAGAGCAAAAGAATTTTCGCCATTTAATTGGTTCGCACATTTTGTTTAACGAGCACTCCGTGCAACGCTCGACATGCTTACAACGCCATTCTACCTGCTGTCAAAACCAAAGTCAGCCCCCGATAGAAATCATCTCCCTCCTCAATCTACTCTACAAAGGTAGAATGAAAACGCGGGAAAAGCAAATCATCACCACAAAACACGGTCGAGTCCTAGTAGGGGATTCTCAGTCAAGCTTCTAAGCGACCTTTTTTCTAAACCCCTCCCCCCTCGGCTATCTTTTCCCATTTCGATAGCCACTCTTTCACCTCGACAAGCCCTCCCGCATATCCGCCTAGCGCGCCATGGCTACCGAAGACACGGTGACAGGGAATAAAAAGCAACATGCTATTGGCTCCACAGGCATTGGCGACGGCTCTGGCCGCTGTGGAGTATCCTATACTTTTTGCGAGATCGCCGTAAGAGCGCATTTGTCCGAAGGGAATCTGTAAGAGCGCCTGCCACACCAGACGTTGGAAAGGAGTACCTTGTACCAGCATAGGGATATCAAAAACCTGGCGTCGCCCTGCAAAATAGTCCTCCAATTGCTGCATGGCTTGCATCAAGACCTCGTTTTTCCCGACCTCTATTTCTGCCGATAAGCGACGTTGTAGAATCCCGATGTGGGATTGCTGTTTAGGCGACGCTTGCCAGTCACACAAACAGAGCTTTCTGGCAGTTGCTCCCAAGAGTAAGCTACCGCATGGGGTAGAATAGGTAGTGGTGAGAATGATCCGATCCTGTTCCGTGGTCGTGTTCATGGAACTACCTAATTGAAGAAAAACGAATTCAAGCGGGAGTCCATGTCACTAAAATCAACTATCCGCGGTAGGTCACGCCTTTGCCCTGCATGTGGACTCTTTCCCTATATAAAAGAAGTAAAAAGGCGCACGAGATAACGACAAGAAAAAAGGTAGAAACCTTGACAATGTCATTGTTTCTACCTTTTTGCGGTCTGGACGAGACTCGAACTCGCGACCTCCGCCGTGACAGGGCGGCATTCTAACCAACTGAACTACCAGACCTTGTTTTGTCTTTGGGTTTTGCCTCTTGGCTTTTCCTTCCCCCCTTTGACGACACAAAGGTATAACGTTTTTTCTTATCCACCAAATCTTGTAGAGAAAAAAATCTTTTACAGTACTCTAATAGAGCACCGCAGGGGGCGAGACCATGCCGACCATCTTGACCCAAGGCTCTTGGGCTAGAAGCTTTAGTTGTTCGGGAGAGACCCATAACTCAAAGTTACAGAAAGGTTTACCTGCGACATGCAACTCCTGTTCAAATCCCAACTCTTTCAAACGTGCGGTGACCCATGTTGTTGAAAAATATTCCTGGTATACGACAGAAATTCCTATTGTCGTGCCACGCCGTGCGAATTCTGGTACATTTTCGGAGAGTAGTGGAGCGGCCACTTTCCACTCCCATTGAATGGGAAATAAGGAGATGAGATTTTTCTCTTTTATACACTTTTTGAGTCGCTCTTGGCGTAGCGTGACGAAATAAGTATTCTGAGCGATGTAATCCCCGAGGTGCAATCCCGCCTCAGCCAGTCGTTGCTGCGCGGTAGCATCTGGGATTTCCTTAAACTGCGCCATGAGGTAATAGACCCCATTGAAGGGTTGTCCGAGTGCAGCGATTGCTTTTTTACGCCCCCATCGGAGTTTACACATATTATCTGGCGGGGTGATATGATAGTTTCCCAAATCAAAGGGCACCTGTGCGTAGAGCGAGCTTGAGACGAATAGGAGGATACTTCCCAACAAGAGTGTTTGAAAAAGGTGTCTGGCTCTCATTCTTACTTGAAATTTTGTAACAAAGATAATAGAGATCTCCCAAGCCCCCTCGCTCCGCCTTTCTAAAAGAGATGCTGGGATGCAGCGACTCGGCCACATCCCAGCAAAAAGATCTCTTTCTATAAGATTGCCCCTGTTTAATCTTCGAACAAGAAGATATTTTCACGTTCTAGTGTAACATCTCCCCATATACCGCTGGGGAATGATATCTTAATCTTGACTGGCAATTTATGCATATGCCATCCTGTAGGTGCAGGTGAAAGTTTAGTGATCTTGTGTTTGAACTCGTCAGGTTTCACCAAGGTGAGACGAATCATCGGGGTTCCATGATGTTCATCAATCTTTCTTTCGAGCTTAAAGAACTCGGCGTATTCGCCCTCCATGGAAGGCGTCCATTCGGTATTGATGAGGAAATCTTCGACACTCATACTATCCGTTACTTGAGGACCTCCTTCAAAGGAGCCATCTAGCCTCCGTTTTCGATATCCTTTGAGCACCTCGTCGATATAGGTATCTTTGAACGTAAATGTGGAGTCTCCTACGGAGGTTGCGTTTTGAAAGAAATCGAGTTTCAATTTATCCTCGCGTACCATTTTCAAGTTCTCTGGGATCGAGAATTCAACCTCTTGATTCTTGACAAGGTTAGTGGTAGTGATTTTGAGTTTTCCTTTTGGGAAGACAAAATCTGGAGTGAGCTTGTAGCCTGGCGCGAGCATGACGCCCTCTCTCTCGACGACTCCGTCGGCAGTGGTGATAAAAGTCCCAGCCTTGACAAAGTCAGAGAGTTTACGCGTGTCTGTCGGATCGTCCACGACCTGAATTTTGAAATAGATCTTATCGTTTGGCGAGGTTTCCGACTTCAAGATAGGCGCACGCCAGCGTATGAGGTTCGTAAATCCGAAAGTATTTTCCTCAGGGGTGTATGCATAGGATGCTGGCCATGGCCAGTTCACCTTGAGTTTTTCGGTAGTGGGGACGTCGACGAGTTTTTTCAACACATCGTCTTCTCTATTCGGAGTTTCGATACGCCCCTCGCCCGTGATATTCATGACAACCTTGTCGTTAGCACAACGGTCACGGAACTGGAATGTGCTTCCGAGGTCGCACTTATCGATCGTGAAATAGGTTTCTCTTTCGGAGATCTGGAAGAGCTTATTGGCAGGTTCTGTGGTAGGATCTTGACCGCGGAAGCTATTGCGCGTCATGACAGCGAATCCGCCGCGGGGACGTCGCGTCTGTTCCCCTTCGGGGTCTACAAAAACTCTAAACGCCCCATCGTTGATAGCAAAACGTTCTGTCCAAGCATAGGTTGGTTTTTCAGCACGAGTAGACATCTTGAAGGAGCGGACGGCGAACCCTCCACGTGGTCGACGCGTTTCATCAGACATCGGCACATTGATAGTCACGGCTTCGTCATATACGGAGAATAGGGGTAATCCTTCGCTGCTCTGTACTTGGAAGATCGGACGTCCTGCTTCGCGCCCCTCCTTGGTACCACGTATCACGGGTACGGCACGCGCATAGAGAGCATAGGGTACAGCCTGCATTTTGACTGCTGGACCGAGGGAGACAAAGTCACTAGCGCCCGCCAAACGGACGGCTGCAGCGACGTAGATTCCCTTTTCCCAAGGCACTACGCTCATTGAGCCCTTGGTTACCGTAGCCCCCTCGGTACCGACGGTGATATTGACCAATCCGGACTTTGCGGTCTTTACGGTGAGTTCCTCGGTATAGTAGACGTTCTGTGCCTCGTCCTGCAAGGTTACTTGTAGGGTAACGTCTTTCTCTTGTACAGGCTTTCCTTCCTGATAGATCAAGGCTTGATAGTTAAAGGAGGTCGGGAGTGCATTTTTTGCAACGACATCGCCCAGCAGTTCCTCCTGCGTATTCTCCTGCGCTTGCGCAAAGAGGGCAAGCAGAGAAAGTGACAAAAACAATATAGGGTGTTTCATATTTCCGGTTTATTCTGATTTTCAACTAAAGACTACTGTTTTACCATGATATTCAACAGGAAATCGTAGTAAATATTTCCATTAGGCCCCTTAGCCAAAACTCCCTCAGGCGCGATGATACGAATAGGGACAGAGACTATCGCAGCACCTCCGGAGAAAGAACCTAATGCCTCTTCAAACTTCTTTGGGTCTAGGACACGGATGCCCACTTTATCGCCCTTGAGAGTCAAGGCAATCGCCTCGTCCATAACGGCGACGGAACTGGGATTTTCGTTAGGGAGGAGCTCACTCTTCGTTCTGGGCCGGATCGTAAGGGTCTGGTTATTCAGGAACTCCGAATAACGGGTGATAATAGTCCCCTTTTTATACAAACATTCCAGATCCGCAAATATCTCTTTATCCGACAGATTCATAGTCACTCGGTTTATCTGGAAATGGATCGTATCTTCTACCCTTTTGTAGACGAAATCTTCGGTCTTTGTCAAGTTCTTGTTCGCCAATCCAGTGATCTTGATCTTCCCCTGTGGTAGCGAGAAGTTTGTACCGTGCGCATCTATGCCTGGCTTGAGCATCAAGCCATAGACCTTTTGGTTATGGTCTCCGATATAAAATCCAGGAACAACGTAATCGGAGAGCTTTCCGCCATCGCCATCAATAATCTCTAATTTGTAGGATATCTTACTGTTGTCCACCATGACAACCGGAGCACGCCAACGCATAAATGTAGAGAAGAAGAGATCACTCCCCGTAACCGCCGACGGGTTATCGGTCACAGGCCAATTCACCGAGAGTTGCTTTCCTGGGGTATTATCGACCTTGACGATTGCGTCATTCTTTTCCTGCTTGGTTGCGATCTTCCCATCGCTCGCGAAAGCGAGTACGACCTCGTTCGCATCGCAACGGTTTCGGATCTCGAAGGCATTGGTAGGGTCTTCTTTATCGAGCGTGAAGAAGGTTTCACGTTCAGATAGGTTCATCAATACCACGGAGTCTTTTCCATCGCCCTCTCCGCGGAAATGGTTACGCGTCATGACAGCAAATCCGCCTCGTGGTCGTCTTGTCTGATCATCGGGATCGATGTATGCTTTAAAAGCACCATCTACCAGCTGGAGACGATCGACGCTTTCGTACTTCTTGGCATCGCCTCTCATTCCTTCGGCACGGAAAGAGCGGACAGCAAATCCGCCACGCGGACGTCGCGTGCCTTCTTCGTCCTCCGCGACATTGATAGAAACGGCATCTTCATAGACGGAGAAGACGGGCAAGCCGTCGGCATTCTGCACTTGGAAGATGGGTTGCTCTTTGTCTAATCCTGTTCCGCGAATGACGGGGGCAGAGAGAGCACACTGCGCATAGGGGGCTGCCATCATCTTTACGGGAGCTCCGAGGGACTTGTAACCAGCTCCGAAATCGGTTTCGATGGCAATGAAGATACCCTTATCCCAAGCGACATCGGGCAGCGTGCCAAAGAGTGGCGTACCCGCGCCGACCTGCAAGTCGACAAGCCCTGTGGCGGAGGTTTTAGCGTTATGCTCTTCGGAGAAATAGACCTTGTTTTCGTCCCTGAGCGTTATTTTAATCTTGAGTTCCTTTTCCTTCACCACAACGCCTTTTTCGGTAATCAGGGCTTGGTAGTTAAAGGTTGTCGGGAGTGCGTGCGATACGACAACATCTCCCAAGAGTTCTTCGGGTTGATTCGTGGGGGGCGTTTGCGCATGAGCTGCCATGAGCCCACACGAGATGGCCGCCATCATCCATAAAGACTTTTTCATGATTCGAGTCTGTTATTTCTGTCCAAAGAGCTTATCGCTGTACAGTGAGGCGTGTTACGGCTAGGAGTCCTCCCTCGGGCCTTGTCACACGTACGATGTAAAGTCCATTGACAAGGTTGTCCACTGGGAGACGCACAATAGCTTCAGCATCGGCAACGATGTGGGCGACACGCGCCCCGAGGGCGTTGAAGAGATCCACGTGTACGGAACCCTCTATCTTGCCGAGGTTTAGTTCGACGAACTCACGCGCAGGATTTGGGTAAGCAGTAATTTCGTAGAGCGTAGCGCTTTCTACGGCTCCTCCTGGATCAACGTTTGGTTTGGTATTATCGGCAGGGAGATCGACGAACCCACCGAGGGTTGTCCCCACGCCAGCGATGAGAGCAATCTTTCCATCGGCGCTGAGGATCTGCCCTCGGGAGAGTGTTCCAGACTCCCAGATGACCATGTAGTCATCCACAACGCCAACCCCAGTAGCTGGGAGGAAAGAGGGCTCTCCCAGACGCTCCTGTGCGGCCAGAGAGGTTGCCAATGCTCCGAAAAGAGCAAGGAGCAGGATTGCTTTTTTCATGGTATTCATTGTCGTGTTGATTACTTGTTTGTATACTACGGGTGTTCTCCAAGGGTTACAATTCTAGTTGACACAAAGGTAGTACAATCTGTGGGAGTGTGACAACAGTAAATATACCTAGTCGGTGTAGTGAGTCAATGCACTTAGTCGATATACCCTAATCAATATACCCTAGTCAATGTACCTTAATCAGAGTACCTTAATCAGAATACTGGGGGTAATGTACCAGAGGCAGGAGGCTACGGGGTGGTAATTGGTATTCTGTGGCGAGGGGGTGTTTTTCCGAATTGTCCTTTTCCGTTGCACCTTCCCCTTACCTTGATGCCCCTTTTTCGTTCCCCTTTATAGTTTGTACGTAAAAAAAGAGCAGGCGTTACAAAATGACGTCCGCTCTTAGATATTTTATTCACTGAGGAAGTGGGGGGGGGCGAGGTCATTTGCCCGCAGGCTTAGTCAATGAAAGAGAAGACGATGCCAGTTTCCAATGGGTAGAGTTTGGGACCTTTACCGCTTTCGAAGAGTCCCATGGGATAGAAGTTGGCAAAGAGTCGGACGCTGCCTATCCCTAGTCGGATGCTGGGTGCAAAGCTGATATCATTGAGGTGGAAGGAGTCGCTCCGATAGAATTCGCTACTTCTGTCATAGATGACTTTTGTGGAGGATAGGAGTCGGACGTTGAGGAGTACGCCGGCCGCGAAGTAGACGTTTCGGAACTCTTCGCCGTGGTGCTGCAATTCGAGCATGAGTGGGACAGTTAAACTCCAGTTAAAGAATCGGCTAGAGCGTACGTTGTGTCCTGCGTCTTGGAGATCGTTATTGAAGAGAATACCGTCCCGTCCTGTGACCATGGTATTTTTTGCACGAAAGCGGTAGTGGTTGAAATTAGTCCCTAGTCCAGTGTATATACCGAAGTTGGAGCGCCAGAATGGGATGCTGTACTGCATGAAATTGACATTGCAGTCGATGGCTGAGCCGAGATTCATCTGCATCGGCGCTTGTTCGCCCGAGAGGCGGAGACTCCCCGAGGGGCTCAGTAGCCAGTTGAAGCCGAGTTCGATCGCAGCCCAGTGACCTCGGAACTCTTCCCTGTAGTAATGCGATCTTACGGATTTGATTACGCTGGTTGCTAGTTTTTCGACATCATTGTCATTGTCGTCGTCGTCATCATCGTCAAAGTCGAGATCGTCGTCAAGGTCAAAATCATCGTCGTCGTCGTCATCATCGTCATCGTAGTAGTCGATATTTCTCCCACTCCCACTTTTCTCAGCGATCTTAGTTCCCTTTCTGGGACGAGTTTCCACGACCGAGACATTGGTATTTCCTTTTCTATCCTGTTTGAGTGTTTTGACGGTTGTTTCTGGGACATCGTCCTTTACGGTAATCGTCTTATACTCGGTAGTATCAATGAATGAGTTTGTATTGTGCTTTGTTCGCTGTTGTGCACGCTGGAGCTTGCGATCGGCACGTCTGAGTTTTTTGTTTACCCGTCCTACTTCTTGGTTCACGCGCTCGATCTCCTCTTCTGCCATGGCGGCTTGGGTAGCAGAGTAGTCGGCGATGAGGTTTTCGGAGAAGTTGACCTCGGCAGGTATGAAGAAGGTTGTATCGGGACGTGCTGAGGTGAACTGTAGGGTGATACGATTGCTGTCCGAGATTTCGTATACCGCGACCTCCTCGGGTACAATACCCATTTTCTTCAGGTAGTCATCTAGACGCTCGAGGGCAGCTAGGTATTCCTCGGTGGAGACCTTTTCGGGCTTACGGTCGGTCTTTGGCTTGTTGCTGTTGTAGGATATGACACGACTGCGTGTGGTCGTGTTCTGTGCGCAGAGGAGGGCGGGAAGCAGAGAGAGGAGGAGCGCCAAAATGCAGAAATGCTGTTTCATCATCTTTTTCTGTTGAAGTTCGTGGGTAGGACGGAATACCACATAAAAAGTTACACAACTACTACCTTTGCACACAGAATAATCGTTTTATGATGTTGGAAAACCGGCGCTACTCGCCCATCTTTGGGCGGATCTTTTGGGGTCTTATCTTAGGGAGCATCCTTTTTACAGTAACGCTCTTTGTACTTATTGCTCGTGGTTTTTTTGGAGTGATGCCTACTTTTGAAGAGTTGGAGAACCCGAATAGTAATCTAGCGAGTGAGGTATTGGCAGATGACCACACCCTGCTAGGGTCGTTCTATGTACAGAATCGTTCGTTTGTGAGTCGGCACGAACTTTCCCCAGTACTGGTAGATGCGTTGGTGGCGACGGAGGATGTCCGTTTCTACGAACACTCTGGGATAGATGCGCGTGGGTTGATGCGCGTGCTGTTCAAGACGTTGATGATGGGAAAGGGCGAGTCTGGGGGTGGGAGTACCCTTTCACAGCAGTTGGCTAAGAACCTTTTTCCTCGGGACTCGTCGTACTCGGAGTCGAAGATTGGTGCGAAGATTCGCTTGGCGATTACGAAGTTCAAGGAGTGGATAACGGCCATCAAGCTGGAGCGTAACTACACGAAAGACGAGATTTTGACCATGTACCTGAACACGGTACCTTTTGGTTCAAACGCGTATGGTATCAAGATGGCCGCGCGTACGTTTTTCAACACAACCCCTGACTCACTGAAGGTAGAGGAGGCGGCGGTGTTGGTGGGGTTAGTCAAGGGGCCTACGTGGTACAGCCCGATACGGAATCCGGAGCGTTCGCTAGAGCGTCGGAACGTGGTGTTGCAGCAGATGGTTCGCTACAACAAACTCTCACAGCAAGCGTATGACTCGCTCTCGGCTCTTCCGATCACGCTACACTTCCAAGTACAGGATCACAATGCGGGGATCGCGACCTATTTCCGGGAGCACTTGCGCCAAATCATGACGGCACCTTACCCGCAACCTGATATGTATTATCAGGCGGAGCAGTACCAGCATGACTCTCTGGAGTGGATCAACAATCCGCTATACGGCTGGTGTCAGAAGAATCGGAAGCCGGATGGGTCGGTGTACAACCTGTATCGTGATGGTCTTCGGATTTATACCACTATCAACGTCAACCTACAACGGTATGCTGAGGAGGCTGTTGCGCAGCACATCGGGGGGACGCTGCAGCCAGCCTTTGATGCTGAAAAGAAGCGGTCGATCTTTTCTAGTGATGTGAATCGGAAGACGCAGGAGTTAGTGCTTCGTTCTGGGATACGACAGAGCGAACGTTACCGCAATATGAAGCGTGCGGGTGCTACGGATGCTCAGATAGAGAAGAGCTTTGATACGCCGGTGGAGATGACCCTTTTTTCTTGGAAACATGGGGAGCGCGATACGGTGATGACGCCTAGGGACTCCATGCTTTACGTGAAGCGACAGTTGCGTGTGGGTTTCATGGCTCAGGAGCCCGTGACGGGACGGGTACGCGCCTATGTGGGGGGTACGAATTTCAAGTACTACAAATACGACCAAGTGTATTCGGGTCGTCGTCAGATTGGTTCGACGATCAAGCCCTTTCTCTACACGCTCGCGATGCAGGAGGGTTACTCGCCTTGCATGCAAGTGCCGAACGTGCCGCAGGTGTTCGAAGTTGCGGATACGATCTGGATGCCCAAGAACTCGAACGCGACGCCGCATGATGGCGAGATGGTGACGTTGAAATGGGGGCTTGCCAACTCGGTGAACAACATTTCAGCCTGGTTGATCAAGCAGTTTTCTCCGGAGGCGATGGCGGAGCTATTGCGTCGTATGGGGATACGCAGTCACATTGACGAGGTGCCCTCGATCTTCCTCGGGACGTCGATCATTTCCGTGTACGAGTTGGTCGCGAGCTATGGCGTATTTGCCTCTGGTGGCGTGCATGTAGAACCCTATATTGTATCTCGTATCGAGGACAAGAGTGGTAACGTCTTGGCGTCGTTTACGCCCAAGAAGCAAGAGATCATCAGTCAAGCGACGGCCTACCGGATGTTATCGCTGCTACGGAGTGTGGTAGACCAAGGTTCTGGTCGACGTCTGCGCAGCGTATATAAACTAGCGGGACCGCTGGGTGGTAAGACAGGTACGACGCAGAACAGTGCTGACGGATGGTTTATGTGTGTACACCCGAATATCGTGATGGGCACCTGGGTTGGCGCGGATGACCCAGCGGTACACTTCTCGGGGATGTACTACGGACAGGGGGCAGCGATGGCGCTTCCGATCCAAGGGCTTTTTCTTCAGAAGGCGTATGCAGATCCTACGTCGGGGATACGGGCGAGCGCGGAGTGGGTGGTACCCGAGTCGCTGCGCGGCGTGAATTTTGACTGCGATGAGACGCCAGCGGAGAGAAGCGAGGAGTACGACGATTTCTTCTAGACGTCTGGTTCTCGTGTCCCTACTTTCCTCGTGTCCCTACTTTCCCTTGGGGAGAATCCTTCTTCTACAATCCTAGTTACGACACCGTCCGCCCCCGTGGATAACGTATATAACGTGGATAGCGGCTACGCTGGTTGGTGTCGTGAGGCGAGACTATTGGGAATATGATGATGAAAAGAGTTGGCTTGTGTTTACTCTTGCTTGTGTTGTTCTTCTTGTTCCTTTCTGGTTGTGAAAAGGAGGAAGAGCGCGGGGATTGGAATATCCGTTTTCGGATTCACATTGGTTTATCACTTCCACAGTATTTCGAGCTGAGCGTTCCTGGAGGAGTGATGCATATTCCCGACTATGGATTGCAAGCCAACGGGGTGTACGTAGTGCAACAGCTGGTCCCCTTGGGTACGTACGCGGCTTACGATGCGACATGTCCCCGCCACCTTGACGCACTGACGGCAACCGTACGTACGGGGACCATGGTGCAGTGTCCGCACTGCGAGGTGGAGTACCAACTACTGAATGGGGGGATTTCGACGGATGGGAACTACCAGCTCCACCCGTATCGGACCTACCTGAACGGAAAGGTGCTGGTGGTATACAACTGAGCGCCCTTGTGGGGATACGGTAGTGCTAGGAGGAGGGTGTAACGGTTTGCCTATTTCTCGGCCTATCGCCCACTTTTTTATCTCACATTGCCGAGCGCGACTTTAGGGAATCCTAAAGCGCTATTTTTATACGACGAACTAAGTAATAGCGTGCTGGAATAAAGAAATACGTATAGAATATGGGTTGTTTTGGAGTAGGTAATTTTACCTAATTTAGTGCGTGTAGAGCGCGTGTAGAGTACGTATAGCGTACGTGTAGTAGGTTTCTCCCCCTAGCATGGCTTGTTTGGGGAGGGGGAATTGAGGAAAATATAAAGCGGTATTTCCCTCATTTTTTCTCCCCCGTGTTTCTATCCGTTGCTGTGATGCTACGACACCCTTACAGATACCCCCTCGCTACCTTGGGAATCGCAACAACTGGTTGCGATAGTACTCGTACTGTTGTCGTCGCAGGGTGATCTCGGCGGGGAGTCCCTCGGTAAGGGAGTGGACTAGGGTGTGGAACTTGTCTAGGATGTCCACGATTTGTTGTTAGATGGGGAGTGGAGGGAGGGGGAAAGGCTGTTTTCTTAAATTCTTCATGTCTACAGACGGGAATGTGCCTGTAAATACATGCTCTTTACACCACGCGTCTATCTTAAAGAAAAAGTAATAGGCAAATTTCGGTAAGACCCTGTCAGTAAATGCTGTACGCAAATTGAAATTCGTAAAACGTTGATTCGTAAGAGCGTCTGTAAGGAGTAAAGCATGCTCTCCTACCGTGGCACTCGTTGCCAAAATAATCGACCCTGCTTTGAACAGTCCCTTACCTTTTACTGCTTGTGGGGTGATGTGTTGAATAGAATCGCTGAGCAATCCACCGTATGCACGTAAGTCCTCCATACGAAACCAAGGGATCATCCCCTCCTCCCAAAAGGCACTATTCTTTTTAGAGGGAGTGTAGCCTGTTCTTATTTCAAACACCTCCCCTAGCGGCTTCCACTCGACCTTCGCGCCGCCTAGTAACGCTTCTAGATACCCTGAGCCCTTTGCGCTGCTTTCCTGCATGCCTATTTTCCCATCCCTTTTTCGATTTCCTTGCTCAATTACAGCACTAAGTTACTAAAAATCATTGGTGTAAATGGTGTTTAGCGTGCAATAATCCCATAAAAGCCGCCTTTCTGTCGCTTTAGCAGAGGGGCGGTTTTGTTTGTACTGAGCGCACAAGAAACTAGTGCCTTTTTCACTACCTTCGTAGCAACGAAAACAGATCGCAGATGAGCTATCCACGCCGCTTGCCCATCAGTACGCAAAGCTTCAAACAGTTGCGTAGAGATGGAGATCTCTATGTCGATAAGACGCAGTATATCGAGAAGCTCTTTTCGCTCGGACGCATCTTCTTCCTCAGCCGTCCGCACCGTTTCGGAAAAAGCTTGTTCCTTTCTACACTAAAAGCGTACTTCGAGGGGAAGAAAGAGCTCTTCCAAGGACTCTATATCGCAGCACACGAGGAGGAGATCGCCCGCAGGCAACAACGCGAGCCTTGGGAGGCGAGTCCCGTGCTTTACTTCGACTTCAATGCAAAAGACTATGAAAGCCACGACACATTGAAGAAACGAATGAATGCGCAATTGCGAGAGCTCGAAGCACACTACGAAATAACAAAAAAAGACGACGACCCAGACGATCGTCTTATCTATCTAATAAAAAGTATCTACGAAAAGACAGGTAAGCAGGTGGTTATCCTGATAGACGAGTATGACAAACCGCTCCTACTTACCCTAGAAGACCCAGAGTTGAACAAAACCAACAGCGACCTGCTCCGCGCCTTCTTTGAGGTGCTAAAGCACTGTGACCGCTACATCCGCTTTGCCATGCTGACGGGCATCACCAAGTTTAGTAAGATGAACCTCTTTAGCGGAGCGAACAACTTGAAGGATATCTCGTTATTGGACAACTATGCTGCCATCTGCGGCTTTACGGAGCAAGAGCTCGCGGACTATTTCATGCCCGAGATAGAGCGACTCGCCCAAGCGGAAAACACCTCGGTAGAAGCGACACGCCAACGACTGAAGAAAGAGTACGACGGTTACTGTTTCTCGCGCAAAGGAGAGAAGGTCTACAATCCCTTTAGCCTATTGAATGTCTTGAGCGATAGTGTCTACAGTTACTATTGGTTCGAGACGGCGACCCCATCCTATCTAGAGAACTACCTGAGACGCACTAACATCTTTGTGCCCGATTTGGATAGGGATATCAAGATCGGGGTACAAGCGGTACAGGATTTCCGTTACAACGACAAAGATTCGCTTATTCCTCTTCTTTATCAATCGGGTTACCTTACGATTAAGGGGGTACTCGGCAATGGGATGATCCTTCAGTTGGGATACCCTAATGAGGAGGTGCGCTTCGGCTTCCTACATGAACTCCTCCCTCGTTATTCTCACCTTACTCGCATCAATATTGATATCGAAGTATTACAGCTTTACGAATACCTCGATACGGGCAACCTTGCCAAAGTCATGGAGCTTGTCAGGACGCTTCTGGCTGGCGTGCAGTACGGCAATATCCCCAAGGGTGAGAAAAGACGTCCGCTGCGCGAACAGTATTATCAGACCGTTCTTTATGCTGTCTTCCGTCTTTTAGGGGTCTATTCCCAGACGGAGGTGGTCTGTGCCACGGGGCGTATCGACATGCTTGTCACCACGACGCACCATGTTTATATCTTTGAATTCAAGGTCAATACGCAAGGATCGGCACAGGACGCTATTATGCAAATCAAGGAAAACGAATACTATCACTTAGTAGCTCAAGAGGGTTGTCCGATCCATTTGGTGGGTGTCAGCTTTGACGAGAAGGCGAGGAACGTAGGAGAGTGGGCAGAGGAGGTTATACATCGGTAGTAGATACCCTCCGAAAAGAGTGTGTAAGGGGCACGGGAGCGGGGAGGCGAGCGGAGGGGCTTTATGTATTCCTAAATATGCTAGGCGAGCTACGGGGTGAGGTAGGGGTAGAGCGGGTGTAGAGGCTTGCTCCCTTACTGTTCCGTCGGTGTAGAGTCTATGTAGCGTCGGTGTAGCGTCTTTGTATACCCTGTAAATTGGGTGGGAAAACAGACTATAATATTGACGTATTTTATTATTTCAACGTCACGTTATTTAGTAAGTTGTATAGAAATAGCGCTTTAGGAATCTCTAAAGTAGTGGTGTGGAATGGGGGGGAGCGTAACGGTATCTCCCAAGTAGCACCCTGATGGTCGTTATCGCATAAAATCGCCCTTCTGTCGCTTTGGTAGAGGGGCGGATTTGTTTGTGGTGTGGGGGGGAGGAGCTTCTTTGCCCACGTTTTAGGACAGTATCTGATATGAATGGTCTCATTCGGCAGTATGCGCGCAAGGGGAATTCTTTTGAAGATCTGACGGAAGATGCAGTACGTCAAATTCAAGAGCTGTTAAACAATCGCCCTCGGAAATCGCTTGGTTATTTGATACCGAAAGAGTATACTTTGCTTAATTTTGGTATCTCAATTTAGTTGTTTAATACCACGGACGGAATTGTTGCATTTGCGGGTTGAATCCAGCATCTATAAAGAAGAAAGAATATGTGTACGCACAATATACCACTCACATCGGCGGAATACCTGAATTTCAGGGAAGAGATAACAAAGCGAATTCGCTCTGCACAGTACGAGGCATTGAAAGCGGTCAATAGGGAGATGATAACTCTCTATTGGGAGATAGGCAGGCGCATTACTGAACAGCAGAAGGCACTCGGATGGGGAAAATCCGTTGTAGAAAACCTCTCCCAAGATATTCAAAAGGAATTTCCAGGCATACAAGGATTCAGTGCGAGAAATATGTGGGATATGGCACGATTCTACTCTGAATATCAATCAAATGAAATTCTGCAACCATTGGTCGCAGAAATCAGTTGGACAAAACATATCGTCATTCTGACCAAGTGTAAGGAGACGCAACAGAGACAGTTCTACATCTTGGCAACCAAGAAATACGGTTGGACTAAGGATGTGCTGATACACAAGATAGAACTGAAAACATATGAGAACTTTTTACTCGGACAGAGTAACTTTGATACTACGCTACCAGAAAATATCCGTAACCAAGCGGTGCTTGCGGTAAAAGACGAGTATATGCTGGATTTTATCGGACTGGGCGAGGAACATTCGGAGTATGAGTTGGAACAGGCTATCATCAAGAATATCCGCTCTTTTCTGGTGGAGTTCGGAACGGACTTTTCTTTTATGGGAAACCAATACCGATTGGAAGTGGATGGCAGGGAGTACTTCATCGACCTGCTGCTTTATAACAGACGCTTGCAGGCAATGATTGCAGTGGAACTGAAAATTGGAGAGTTCAAGCCTGAGTATAAAGGAAAGATGGAGTTTTATCTCAATGTACTGAATGATACCGTGAAACTTCCGCATGAAAATCCTGCCATCGGCATCATCATTTGCAAATCTAAGAGCCGAACGATAGTGGAGTATGCCCTCAAAACTTCGGCAATGCCTATCGGGGTGGCAACATACAGTCTCTCACCCGAATTGCCGGAGGCATACAAGGAACTGCTTCCGACATCCGAGGATATAGCCAAGAAATTGGAAGTACTTATCAAAGAATGAATGAAGGGAGCTGGATTCAACCCACAAATGCAACAATTCCTACTTGCGCATCTTTCGCATAAAACCGCCATTCTGTCGTTTTGGCAGAGAGGCGGTTTTGTTTATGTGGTGGAGAGAAATCGCCTCTTTTCCCGACACTGCTGGAAATATTTTTATCCCCTTTGAACCTAGTTCCCGTCTGCCTTTGTGGTATGCTCGCCCTACTCCCCTGCTACGCGCCGCTTTGTATTAATGCTTTTTTTTTGAGAACTTGCCTCATGCTTAATGTAGACTATTGACGATCATGAGAAAGACATTGCACATGGTAGTAGCACTCGTGACATTGCTCTGGGCGTGGGGCGTGTCGTGGGTATTGGCCCAGTCGGAAACGGGACGCCCGTTCATCACCAAGTGGCAAGGAGAGGCAGGGAAGGAATTGAAGATCCCCATCGTAGGAAGGTACAAGATGGTGATCAAGGATGGGAGTGGGAATGAGAAGGTCAATGCGACGGTAACCGTCGATGATGCGGCATATCCCTACCTCTTTACTCCTACGGAGGATGGAACTTACACCGTAGAGGCTGGGTCTGAGGGGGTGAGGTCTATGCAGATGAAAGTAAAGTGGAAAGATAATAAGTGGATTCCTCTTACCAGTAACGATAAACTGCTGGAGGTAGTGCAGTTCGGGACGGTAAAATGGGAGTCAATGGAGGAGATGTTCCAGCAATGTAAGAACATGACCTTCGCAGCGGGGATCGACACCCCAGACCTCTCTAGGGTGACTAACATGGCGGTGATGTTCGCGGGCTGCTCCGTATTCAACCATCCGATAGGCAACTGGAACGTGAGCAAGGTGACCAAAATGAAGGGGCTGTTCAACAACTGCTCCGCCTTTAACCAATCGCTAAACAACTGGGACGTGAGCAATGTGACCGACATGAGCTACATGTTTAGCGGCTGCGCCTCATTCAACCAGCCGCTAGAGAAGTGGGACGTGAGGAACGTGACTAGGATGGGGTATATGTTCGATGACTGCTCCGCCTTCAACCAGCCACTAAATAAGTGGGACGTGAGCAAGGTGAAAGACATGGGCTATATGTTCTTGGGCTGCTCCACCTTCAACCAGCCGCTAGACAACTGGAACGTGAGCAACGTGACTAGCATGGGGGGGATGTTCTGGGACTGTCCCACCTTCAACCAGCCGCTAGGCAAGTGGAACGTGAGCAACGTGACTAGCATGGGGGGGATGTTCTGGGACTGTCCCACCTTCAACCAGCCGCTAGGCAAGTGGAACGTGAGCAACGTGGGCGGAATGGAGTTGATGTTCAAGAACTGCTCCTCCTTCAACCATCCGCTAGATAAGTGGAACGTGAGCAACGTGACTGAAATGGAGTGGATGTTCTCGGGCTGCTCCTCCTTTAACCAGCCGCTAAATAATTGGGACGTGAGCAACGTGGAAGACATGCGCGAGATGTTCAGTGGCTGCTCCTCCTTCAACCAGCCGCTGTGCAATTGGAACGTGAGTAACGTGAAATACATGGAGAGGATGTTCGCGTTCTGCTCCTCCTTCAACCAGCCGCTGGGCTCATGGAAGATAAAAACAGCAGTAGGTGGACTTTCTAGAACCGCGATGAGCCCCTCGAACTATTCCCAGACGCTCGTCGGGTGGGCGGAGCAAACGGATATCGCGGGAAGTCTCAACTTCGAAGATAATGTTGAGAATCTTATTTACAACGACGAGGGTAAGGCGGCGCGTCAAAAGCTCATAGATAAAGGATGGAAGTTCGACGGTGATATCTACCAATCTAGTGGCGTAGCCATTACCCCCTGTTTTTTACCCCTTGTACTCAACAGGGAATTCACTCTGCTCTTGGAGAAGTGGGGCGTAGCGGAAACAGAGGAGGTCACCCTATCGACCGACACGGAGGGGGTCATCTCCTACGAATGGACTGCAGACAGGAAGGGGGTACACATCAAAGGGCTCAAGGAGGGAAAGTGTGAACTCACCGCTACCATCGCAGCCAAAGCAGGGGTGCACGAGGCCTATACCTGTACCTGCGAGATAAGTGTCTACATCCCCATAGAGCGCTTCACTATTACCCCTGTAAACAAGACCCTGAAGGTCGGGGAGGAGTTCACGTTTACAGTCAACTTCTTTCCAGAGAATGCTACGAAAAGAGGGGTGGAGTGGAAGTGGGAGTGCTATAAAACAGAAATCGCTACGGTAGACGATAATGGGAAAGTAACTGCTAAAAAGGCAGGCAAGTGTACTGTCTATGTAGACATCAATGAATATGGACGCGAGGTCGAAGAAGAATGTAAGGTGACCGTAGTAGACGAGATAGCCGCTGTTGCCAGTATCACAATTCCTGAAAAACAGACTCTCACGGTTGGTACAATAATCCCCTTAATAGGGATAGTAAAACCCGACAATGCCGAACAGGGGCTTGTTTGGAGCAGCTCTGACCCAGAGATTGCTACGGTGAGCGAGGGCGTCGTCTGGGGAAAGAAGACGGGAGAGTGCACCATTACCGTAAAGAGTCTAGACAAGAACTGCACGATAATCAAGGAGTGTAAAATCACCGTAGGGAAGCCACGTAACGGAGGAAAACAACGGGGGAGGAAATAGTGGAGGAGGAAGTGTCCTAAAAAAATGGGTAAACACAGGATCTGGTAGGAGTTCTCGGAGGCTTATAAAGCTTCGTATCCCCCCTTTTTCTCGCTATCGTCTTCTAGAGGAGATTTCGGATCGTCTGGTCCGCAGTGAGGAAGTGTTGTGGGGGGATAAAGAGGTTATCGTCTTGACGGACGAGTAGCCCAGCCGCCAGCAACGGCTTTGCCGATGCGAGAAGACGCGTCATGCGTTCGGTAGCAAAACGTTGCGCTCCTTCCGTTAGCGAGATTCCCCAACGGGTTCGGAGGCGCGTCATCAGCCACTCTTCCCAGCGGAGCTCGTCGGTAAGTAACTCTCTTTCAGGAAAACGGAGCCCTTGGGCAAGATTCTGTTCGTAAAGCGCAAGGTCTGCAGGATTCCACCAGCGTTGTGCTCCGTCGTAGGAGTGAGCCCCGGCCCCCAAGCCAAGGTAGGGACGATCGAACCAATAGCCCATATTGTGGCGCGAATACCCTCCTGCGTGTGCAAAACTGGAGATCTCGTAATGGTCATATCCAGCCTCGCCCAACAGCGCGTCGCAGAGTGTGAAGTGAGTAACGCTCACCTCCTCGTCGACCTCGGAGAGTTTACCACGTGCTTGCATCTTCCCGAAGGGGGTTGCCTCCTCGATCGAGAGATGGTAGGCGGAGATGTGCTCGATATTCGATAAAGAGCTCAGTGTACCCCCTAGAGCTTCTTTATTCTGAAAAGGTATTCCGTATATCACATCGGCAGACAAGCGCGTAAAATGAGCCCTTTCTGCGTGTTTTAGTGCCATTATAGCTTGTTGTGCCGAATGGCCTCGTCCAAGGAATCGCAATACGTTGTCGTCGAGTGACTGTACTCCGACACTCAGACGGTTGATTCCCACGGCGCGCAAGGCTTGGAAATAGTCGAGGGAGGCTTGTTCGGGATTACACTCCAGCGTGATTTCACACTCTGGCACTAGGGTATAATAAGTGGATAGCAAACGGAGGAGCTCCTCCACCTGCGAGGCGGTAAGAAGCGAGGGCGTCCCTCCGCCGAAGTAGACCGACTGTACCTCACCTGTGAAGTGCGAGTGGTAAAGAGATAACTCTGTCTGGAGGAGAGTGATATAATTATCGGGAACGTAAGAGGCTGGGCGAGAGAAGAAGTCACAATATGGGCACTTGCGACGACAGAAGGGGATGTGGATGTAAATACTGAACATGTGCGCGTCTAGAGCTCCTCGTCAGCATCGAAGATGCCGTAATCCTTTTGGCGATAGGCTTCTTTGTCATCCTCTTGGTAGAGAATACTGAGGTAGCTGCGGTAGCGTGACTCTGGGAGTCTCCCCAGTTCGTATGCTTGGCGGACGGCGCAACCTGGCTCAAGCTCATGGAGGCAGTTGTGGAACTTGCACTGCTGGGCAAGCGCAAAGATCTCGGGGAAGAAGTGGGACACCTCCTGCTTCTGGACATCTACGAGTCCAAACCCTTTGATGCCAGGGGTATCGATAACGTAGGTGTCTGGGAGCGAAGGGAGTGGGAACATCTCGCTAAAAGTGGTCGTATGCACCCCGAGTCCGAACTGCTCGGAAAGAGGGGCAGTCTTGGTATGCAGGGCAGGATCTAGGGCATTGAGCAGGGTCGACTTGCCGACCCCGGACTGTCCCGAGAGGAGAACCACTTTTCCACGAATCCGTTCTCTCAGGGCATCTATCCCCTCGCCTGTCTCGGCAGACACCTTTCCGATCGCCACCTGTGCTGGCGTATAGACCTCGACCATCCGGAGGGCGTCCCAGGCCTGTTGTTCTGCCTCGATATCGCATTTGTTGAGTAGCAAGAGCACTGGTACGCCGTAGGCGCAGGCCGTGACCAAGAAGCGATCGACGAACTGGATCGGGGTGGGTGGGTAGACCGAGGTGTAGACGAGAATCGCGAGGTCTAGGTTCGCCGCGATCATCTGTTGGGAAGCCGAGAGCTTGACCGAACGACGAATGATACAGTTGCGGCGTGGCTCGACACGGAGCACGGTAGCATTGTGGTCGAAGTGTACAAAGTCACCGACCACGACAGGGCTCGTGCTCCTCGACCCTTCGAGACGCAGACGTCCACGGAGACGACATTCGTAAACCTCCCCTTCTGCAAGAACTTGGCAGGAGCTGCCAACGGTCTTTATGACGCGTCCGAGGCGTGTATCTGTATTCATTTAGGGTTGCGTATTATGGGAGATTGGGTCAGCACTGCGCTCAAGACGCGCCACGAGGCGTTGTGCCCGCTGGTAGTAAGATGAATTGGCAAGATAGAGTCCGTCGCGCCACTGTGACTGATAGTAACGCAACAGCGCCTTCTGTTCTGCCCAAAAGGAATGGCAGAGAGAGTCCGCGGTACGGGAATCCCCCAGTGCGTAGAGGAGCTCGGCATGCTCTGCCGAATGCTCGTCCATCGGAAAGCGAGAACCTTTTAGTACCGCAAGGCTTTTACGTAGCACCTCTCGGGCACGGAGGGAGTCCCCTGTGGTCACGAGACTCTCGGCAAGCCGCTGGAAAGCCCCTCGGAGGTCTATTGTACGGATGGCTTGGCGAATCGGGAAGTCGGCAAGAAGGGTGGTATCGGCAAGGGTTGTATAATTGGCTTGCGACATCAATCTACGAAAAAGCGTGTCGGGTTCAATCGCCCCCGCGCGTCCTAGAGAATCCACTGGTGTACGCTCTGTAACGAAGCGGTAGACAAAGCCCTCGAAGCCGAGATATTCCTCTATACCTGGTAGATAGTGGCGCGGTACGGAGGTAAAGTAAACGGGACGCTTCCCCGCGTGCTTTAGCAGCTGCCACAGCACGTCGGCGGCAGGAATAAGCTTGTCAGACAGGG
Source organism: uncultured Bacteroidia bacterium (assembly GCA_963543925.1). Taxonomy (GTDB): domain Bacteria; phylum Bacteroidota; class Bacteroidia; order Bacteroidales; family CAJPTX01; genus Bacteroides_D. The sequence continues at coordinate 85,006 of CAUUCP010000003.1, forward strand.
AATCGGAAAAGGATTTAGGCAAGACGAGTGGCTGGGAGGTATAGCACGCTTGCTGGATCTGTCGTCGATACCAAGGCAAAGAGAGCAACCCTACATTACAGACACGTACATCGGTACGAAAGCCCTCGACCTGCTGGAGATACCAAAGGGGGTAAGTATCGTTGTCACCTTCGGTAAAAAGGAGCGCCTGCTGGGGCAGCCCCACGAGATAATTATAGGCAAGCTCTTGGGCAAAGTAGCGTCCGTGACGATGGTGAGCAGGGTAATTCGTATACAAAAGAAGGAGAGGCAACGGGAGTGTCAATAGGAGACTGAGGGCAAGACTCCATTGTACGGAAAACCACTTTCTCCCCACGAAGTAGAGCACAAAGGGGGTAAAGCCCATAGGGATAGAAAAAACGAGAAAGGAACCGACGTAGACGTAGTCTCGCTCGCGTGGCTGTAAGGGGGTATCGTTGAGGTAGAGAGCGATGGCAATCCCCGTGAGTAAGAACCAAAACAGGAGGAGGAAATGGTAACGTGGGCTACGGAAAAACAGGTAGAGAATGCCCAGTATACCGAATAGCAAGGGGAGGGCGTAAAGGGGTTGCCTAGCCGTGGCATGCTGCATGGTGGGGGTAAACTGCGATGGGTCGCCAAGAAAGAAGGCGTCGAGAGCGGAGATCCCCGAGAGCACATTACCGTGCATACGCGAGGCTGTAGCATTGAGGACGTCGTCCTGCCGCCCGACAAAGTTCCATAGGAAATAGCGCCAATACTGGTGGTTACACTGATAAGCCACCGTATAACGCAGGTTATCGGAAAAAGAGGGCGGCTTTTGTACACCATTTGCCCAAAAGGCATACATCTGCTGGTGATCGGGGGCTTGGCTATAAATACGAGGGTAGAGGGGCGACTTTCCGTACTGTTCTCGCGCAAGATAGGACTTTAGGGAAGTCACATCGGCAGGTGCTCCTAGGTTAAGGGGTGGGTTTGCCTCGGCTCGTACCACGACAAGCGTATAGGAGGAGTAGCCCAAAAGGAACAGTGCAAGACCAAGCACGAGAGTATGCCCACGGGGACGAGCGCTCCGATAGGTCCATACCGCAGCGAGGACAAGGAGAAGAAAAAGGCTCAATAACGCTACGAGAGCGCCCATATTCTGCGAACAACCGAAGAGGTAGCTCCCAATAGCCGCCCCCCCCTGCAATAGGAGCAATACGCCCGACATGAGACCATAAAGTACGAGCGCCAAGCTCCCGAGTGCGACCCCAACAGCCAACACAAAGCTCCGCCACCGAAAAGGGTAGCGTACGAAGTAGTAAAATAGTACCAAGACGGGGAGCGTGAGTAACGCCAACAAGTGTACTCCCAAGGAGAGCCCCAACCCATAGCCCACGAGTAGCAACCAACGCGAGGCGAGTAAGGGGGCGCGGCGTAGGGTCTCCTCCCAGCGAAGCATTGACCAAAAGACGAGGATCGTGAAAAGGGTTGAAAGGGCATAGACCTCGCTCTCTAGTGCTGAGTGCCAAAAGGTGTCGGTAAAGGCAAAGAGAAGCGAGCCCAGCACGGCAGCTCCGCCATGCAGAAGTCTATAAGGGAATGAAGCGACAGGGTGAGAAAAAGGTTGTGGTAAAGGAACTACTCGCTCAGCGATTCTCCGTATAGTGTCGCACAAGAATGCCACGGCGAGCGCACAACACAGCGCCGACAGCACATTGATAGTCCACGGGATTGTGGCTGGAGTAGTGGCAAAGAGCGAGGCTGCTCGTGCAAGGAGAAGGTAGAACGGAGCACCAGGAGGATGTCCGATCTGCAAACGCGCAGCAGCCGCGACAAACTCAGGGCTATCCCAAAGACTCACGCCACTCTCTGCCGTAAGTAGATAAACCACCAAGGCTATCGCCCCAACAGATATCGGCAGGATAAGGTTATAATATCGACGAGAGCTATTCATCGAGACAAAGGTAGGAAAAGTAAAGGATGGTATAAAAAGCTTTCTGTGTACAGCGCTCAATTTGCACGAGCGAATCCCAGCCCACTCTTCCTAGAAGGATCTAAAACAGCCTAAAGCGACCTAATTCAGGACTCTAAGCGTTCCCCTCCCACGCCTTTACAGCTTGGTAGTGTCCGTAAAAGTGTGTAAGCGCCACGGTCACTCATTCCTCCAGCGAG
>CAUUCP010000004.1:0-84171 GCA_963543925.1 uncultured Bacteroidia bacterium
CTCGCTGGAGGAATGAGTGACCGTGGCGCTTACACACTTTTACGGACACTACCACCTATCCTCCTCTTTCCTAATCTGGAGTACAGAGAAGATCGCGGCACTTCCTTTTGTGTCGCTTACGGGGCTAGACGTTTCGGTCTGGCAGGCTTGGGGTATTGCCCTAGTCTTACTAGCGATCGGGGTCATCGGTCTTGTAAAGGATGTAGGAGCTCGTAAAAAGCCTGTAGGCAGGACGTTTTACGAAACAGACAATGTAAGTAAAGCAGAAGATGCAGCCCCCTTGGTAAATCTCTTCGACGACATTCCTGATGTTAAAGAGCTCATCAAAGAGAGGGTGTCCTCTAATACAGACACTAGCACTGAAGAAGAGGCAGTAAACGACTCCGTAACGGACGTCAATGAGAAGAACGAGAACGCGAGGGAGGAGACGAAGGAGGATGCCCCCTTGGTAAATCTCTTCGACGACATTCCTGATGTTAAAGAACTCATCAAAGAGAGGGTGTCCTCTAATACAGACACCGACACCGAAGAAGAGGCAGTAAACGACTCCGTAACGGACGTCAATGAGAAGAGCGAGAACGCGAGGGAGGAGAAGGAGGATGCCCCCTTGGTAAATCTCTTTGACAATATTCCTGATGTTAAAGAGCTCATCAAAGAGAGGGTGTCCTCTAATACAGACACCGACACCGAAGAAGAGGCAGTAAACGACTCCGTAACGGACGTCAATGAGAAGAGCGAGAACGCGAGGGAGGAGAAGGAGGAGGATGCCCCCTACGAAGAGAATACCAAACCTCCCTATTAAGGCTTTTAACAGCCAAAATACAACCGAACGTAGGGAATACGACCCACGACTTTCAAAGCGGGGATAAGGCGGGCATAGAAGCCCCAGAAATAAACCGTGTATTAAACCCCACACCACAGACCTGCCCATCTGCAATACACTCAAAAAAAAGACGCTGGAGTTTCCCCCAGCGTCCCTAAATACATCACCTTAACGAAAAGGCGTAAGCGTTATTTCTTTACCACACGGAAGGTCTTGCTAGCCCCTTCTACTGTCAGACGGAGGAGATATGCTCCCGCGGGGAGATCTGCCGTATCGAATGTCGTGAGCTCACTGGTCATCTTTCCTTGACGAAGTACCTGACCATTCAAATTCAAGAGTTCAAACGAACCGTACAACGCACCATTCTGAATAGAGAGCTGTGCACCAAACGGATTCGGAGCGATACGCACTCCAGCAAAGATGGCATCCTCTACACTCCCACCCTTGTCTTCTTCAGGCTTTTTTTGGTTCGGGTCGTAAACAACCACCTTTACCGACTTCTTGATACTTGTGTTATCTATACTTATCACTGTGATAACACAAGTGCCCACTTTTACGAGTTTGAATACCCCAGGCGTACGCGTAAACTTCATGACCGCGGTATCAGAGAGCTCATACTTAATTTCACGAATGGTTGCGCCTTTTTCGCCTGTAGTGATATTTGCCAAAGGCAATACGTTGGCTTTAAGCTCATACTCATTCGTAGCGATGGATATCGAGTCAATTTCCTTGATGTCTGGATTTTCAAACTCAATTCCCGTCACTTCGGTCTTCCAGATTTCGAACTCCCTCGTAAGGACAACAGAAGGCTCATCCGACCCCTTCTTCTTATCTGCCGTAGTCATGGTAACCTTGACAATTCCCTTCTTCAATGCAGTATAAAGAGTGCGCTTCTCTCCATCAGATTGTGTTTCTACGTCTACCTTTATTGCATCTGCAGGATCGAAAGTCAGCGTAACATCCTTTACATAAGCATCTACAGGCTCTACGCTAGGTATAATCTGGAAACGACGATTAAGCTCTATCCCCGTACCATCTGGCTTGAACAGCTTTTTCTCATCCTCTTTACGGATCGACGTTTTTATCTCTGTTACTCGCTTCTGTTCGATCTTAGCGATAAACTCGACTTTGATCTCATTATTCTTTTCAGCGACACCCTTACAACTAATGAGACAGTCTTTCGTAGGCTCAACTTTTGCAACTAAAGACCCCTTGTCAAACGCATCGTCACAGCCATCGGACTCTAGCGTCCACTTGATAGTCTTTTCAGAGGTATTCGCTGGTTCGTAAACCAAACGAGGAGCAGTCGTATTTTTCTCGTCTCTCGCAAAGTCTTCCGTGAGCGACTTGCCGACGTACCAGATGTAAGGATTGTCTTCGGTACCTATCTTTTTCCCATCGACATCGGGAAGGATCAGTTGTAAGCCCTTGATCTTTACTCCATTCACTTTTACCTTAAGTTTACGGGAGTCTAGAACTGCAGGATCTTTCTCTTCTCCATTCCCAGAGGAAATCAGACGCTCTCTGTAAGTAACAGAAAGGGACGTTTCTCCAATAGATCCTGGACGGAGACGGGTATCCTTCTGAAAGACAAGCACGCGATCGACAGTAGCATTGTCTTCCTTCTCTATTGTATAGCTTATGAGACGATTTTTTCCATCTAATGGGATATTATTTTTTCCCATCACCAAATTCGTTCCATCCATATCGGCCTTAATCGTTCCAGGTCCTACCTTAGAGAAGTAGAGGTTGTAAGAACCCGCTTCTTGCATATCTTTCGAATCAAAGACAACGTCTATCGAGATATTCTTACCTGCCGACTTGGGGACTTTAATCTTGATATCGCCAGTACCACCGAAACGATAGTAGCCCATCGGGTTGTACTTATGCGTTGTTTTATCCCCGACAGGCTTTGTGATGTCTTCCTCTTCCTGATTATTTTCAAAACGCACCATGTAGTAACGGAACGTACTATTTTCGTCAGCCTTGATAGTAAGCTCTGTTTCCTCTTTACCAACGTCAGCTTTTTCGACATCGGCAACTTCGAAGACACCAGTTCCCGTAACCTCAGTACCACCGAGGTTTCCTGTTACCGTACCTTGCCCACTACCAAATACATTGACATAGACGAAGTGCTTTTTATCTTCTGGGTTACCTTCTTTTTTGAAAATTGCCACGATCTCGTAGTCCGTATTTTCATTGATGATATTTTGCCCACCGTCTTTATCAATCTTTTGACTGTCATAAACCTTCCATACATTAACCGTAGAGATATCTTCACTCGTCAAGAGGATATCGCGGTGCGAGAGGAATCGTCCCTCGAATGAAGGCATCTCGATCGGGGTTTTTACTTCTGCAATGAGTGGTGTAGCAGGTGTGAACTCAAACATCCCCTTACGAGCGATACCGACCGTAACCGTCCACCAATAATCCCCAACAGGTAGACTCGCCTCCCAAGGCGGACGAGTAAATGGATATCCCAACGTTTCTATCGTACTCTCAAACGCTTCCGTACAATAAAGACCAGTTGCATCGATAGTTAACCCTTTTTTGTCATTACCTTGAAAAGCAGCATTCTTCTTGTTTGAGAGAACAGGATCATCTCCGTTTTTTCTATTCATCCAAGTCGTGATGATCTCTTCCAACATAGCCTCGGTATAGGCAACGTTTTGAATCCCGATCTTTTTCTGACCTTGCTTCCCCGCTTTATTCTTATAAGTCACAAGCTTGGTGAGATCCCAATCCTTAATGGTATGGTTAAAGGCTGTACAATTCATCAAGATATTTTCCATATCAAGGACATTGGAGACATTCCACCCCGATATGTTACCGTTGAACTTTTCACAGTTCTTAAACATTCCTGCCATGTCTTCGACGCTAGCGACATTCCAATCTTTCAAATCGCAATCGAACAACTTTGCGCCAGAGAACATCTCGACCATGTTCGTAACCTTAGAGACATCCCATTTGGAAATGTCTCCTGTAAAAGCTTCTGCGCCTTGAAACATCTGTTTCATGTCGGTAACGTTCCCCACCTTCCAAGTAGAGAGATCACCATTGAAGCTCTTTGCCTGACTGAACAACCCTAGCATAGACGTGACATTGGTCACCTTGTCGCCCCACGGTGCAAGGTTTTGATTGAAAGCTTCGCACCCCGCAAAAACCGTCTCTAGATTCTTGGCACTGGAGACATCCCAAGCAGAAATATCTTGGTTAAAAAGAGAACAGTTCGCCAGAGCAGATTTGAAGTTTTCAATCTTGCTCACATCCCATTCTTTCAGAGTCTCCGAATTCATCATCTTACATGCCGCAAACAGATAGTCAATGTCTTTCAAATCAGAGAGATCTGGTTTTCCTGCATCTGCTGCGATTGTCATATTCGTGCACCCTGCGAGCCCTTTACTCAGTGTTTTCCACTTCGCATTACCCCAAGATTTCAATTGGGTCAGGCAATCCCGTTGCTCTTGCTTAATATCATACGCATACAAGCCCGTCACACCCGTCGCCACCACCTCGTAGACTCCAGCAGCAGGGAAGGTGAGCTCATGACGCTTATCATCACCAGTAGCCCAAGATGCCGTAACCTCGTTCTCTGTAGAGTATTCTGTCGCTCCTTCAGCCTTATACTTCAGTTTATACGTACCCAACATTGGGAGTTTTACCGTCAGGTTATTTGCATCGACCTTCCACACCGTGACGAACGGCGTATCCTCTGCAAAGCCCAACGGAGCAGTAAAACACATCAGCGCACAGAGCGCCAATAGCCCATAAAAACGCGTCAATTTCATCTTTTTTGGTTAAATACTATTCCAAGATCCATAACCCTCTCTTCTGACTGTTCGAGAACAGCTTCTGAGAAATTTTATTTTTCACACGACCCCAACGAGTTGTGTTATAAACATAGAGACGTACCTTTCCTTGTGGGACGACGTCTCTATGTTTTTTGTTCACTTTACAGTTTCACGACCTTGATAGTGCGTGACAGACCAGATGTAGCCGTCATACGCAAGAGATAGACTCCAGGGGCAAGATCCTCAATACTGATCTTAGTTTCTTCCCCTTCGCAAACACCTTTTCGCAGTAGTAGCCCCTCCAAGGAGAGCAACTGGTATTCCATGAGCGTGGGGGTATTTCTTACCCACAACAGGTCTTTACACGGGTTGGGTGCGACCTTCACCTCCTGCAAGATAGGATCTTCGACGGGGGTTCCGCCTGGTAGTGGAACTCCATAATCGGGGATATCCATCCTACCGTCCGAATCCGCGGGACGTTTCACCTTGAAAGAAGCCTCTACTTTAGGACGGAGATCTACATAGCGATAGATTTTACGTTCCTTCCCCTCTGGTGAGAGTTGTTCAGAGATACGTTCTACTTGGTAAGCAATACGGAAGTAGTAATCGTCATTCGGGCTAAAATTCACGGGGATCTTCACAGGGATTATGGCGGTGCTATCTGGACGGGTATAACAAGCCCCGAGGGCATATTCCCAGATGGTATCAATCGTCCTCCTGTTAAAGAAGAAGACCTTGAGTCCTGCATCTACGCCGTGAGTATTGCGGCGCGCTTTCACCTCGAGATTGAACTTCAAGAAGTCACCTTGGAGAACCTCTTCTGGTACATTCTGCAAGGTTACCGTAAAGTTCGTTTCTGTGGTTTCGTAGCGAGACTTAAAATCGAGTTCCGCATAATCGAAGACACGTCCTGGGACATAACCATAACCTATATCGAGCAGAGAGTCCCTGGTGACCCCATTGGACGGATCCCAGTAGAATTGCAGATACTTGAGTTCGTCATTGGGTACATAGCTGACTAACTCGTGATAGGCTCTGGACTCTCCTGGCTCTAGTCGTAACGACTGTTGCAAAACATAGAAGCCCGCGTTCTCGGGATTTTCTTTCGGTTTGCTTGACCAGCCAGCAGCGAAGAGTGCGGTATAGGCGGTATTTCCTTCATTTTTAATTTCAAAATCGAGGTAGGAATACATACCGTCGGTCACGGAGATCTTCTTTTTGTTGACCTTCAACTTAGGTTTATCGTTGTCGTTATAAAAGCGCACCTTTCCTTTACTGATGTTTATCATCTTTTTTCCGAAACGTGGCATACAACGCAGCAGGTACTCCGTATTATCGGGAACCGTAATGAAGTATGGTACGAGTTCATAGATACCATCCTCTAGCCCTTCGAAAGTGACTTCGAATGGGACAGGATTGTTTGACATGGTACCACCGTCCATATGCTGTATCTCATCTTCTTCAAAAGCAGGTATTTCTCTTTTTACCTCTCCGTTGGCATTTATGATACGGAGTATTGGGCGGAATTCGATCGAATCGAATCCGTTGTTAGACAATGCAAATAGACGAATCCAGTCTTTTTTGTCGAGTTTCACATTCTGAGAAATCGTGCGCCCCTTTGGAGTTTCCAATTCATAGGCTTTGATATTGGGGATCTCCTTCTTTTGCGCATTCTCTAGATTGGGTTCCCAACCGATGATTGCGTCTACGAGCATGTTATATCCCCCTTCACCTCCCCCTCCAGTACTTTGCACTTTGGGTAGCATGTCCGAGAGAGAGTAGTAGCCATTACTAATTCCTTCCCATCCCCAGTTGAAATGGAAAAAACCCTTTCCGTCATAACCGTCGCATACGAATGCGTGTCCGACCCCTAGGGCAGAGCCTGCATAGAGAACGGGTCTTTTTTCTTGGAGTTCCTTCATGATGATATCCAACCAATCCTCCAAGTTGTAGTATATCTGCTGTACATACTGCAACTTAGCGCTATAGTTGAAGTACCTTCTGAGTCCCTCGAAGGCATTCTGGGAGTAGGCGCCGCTACCATTAGGAGTCCAACGCATTTTAGCAGCATAACCACACTCCAACATCAAGAGCGCAACGGCAGCTCTCTCCTCTTCGGTAGAACGCTTGTTGTAGATATTGGTCATGTTATTCCAGTCGAGTACGTGTCCGAACTCATATTTTCGGAAATTCCCTCTGGAATCGACATACGCGGTTTTCCCATGCGAGGCCAATGGCCAGCAATGATAACGCATGACCTGCGCCATGGCAGTAGCCATACAGCCTGATGGGCTTTTTTGTGGCGTCAACATATTGTAGGGATCGTCCTGACTCCATCGGATATCGGGCATCAAAACGGGGATAGGGGTTGGATACTTGGCATAGATTTTTCTCAACTCAGCTCCGAAGTAATCCTTTTCCACACTCTCGTCTTCCTCAGCACGGGTGCGAAGTTGCTGCACTTGATATGCATTGGCATCAAGCCAATGTTTTATATGCTCTGGCATTCCCTCTACGCCGAATGGACTTTCGAGCGAATAGCCGAGGATAGGTTGCGGCAATCGGTCATCGCCTGCCACAATCACAAATCCATCTTGTTTTTTAAGGTTAAAGATGTAATAATCTTTAATCCCTTGGTCACCTCTCACAGGGATTCCTGAGCTGGTGTAGGCGAGCGAGAGTGCATACTCCCCTCCCCTTAGGGGCTGGACGCTTTGTAGCTGTTGCTGCGCCATTTGCTCAGCTCTCTTCACATCCACGGGAGCTGCAGAGAGCACCCCCGCGCCGAAGAGCGAAAGCAAAAGACCGCAAAACAAAGTTTTTCTCATCGCAAGCAAATAACTAAAGGTTAACAAAAAACATGAGCCTCTCCCTACCACTGATCAGCGACCTTTGCACCCACTGGGTTTTGCACGACTCTTGGGTTATTAAGGATTTCCACACGAGGGAATTGGAAGAGGAGATTTGGGTCTTCTGGTTCCAAGTTGAAACGCGCTTCTTTTGGGTAGCCTCCTTGCTCTGTACTCTTAGCAGCTCCGAGATGCGCCTTGATATTCTCTTGACTCGAACGCACCATGGGGAATCCGAAACGCATCATATCGAAGAAGTTCATCCCCTCTCCCCAGAACTCGATAGAGCGTTGACGGTAGATTTCCTCGTCAAAGGATTTGATACCGAACTTCTCGGTGGCTTCTTTATAACTGTATCCAGGCTGCCGATTCTTCACGAACTGTTCCAAAGAGGTAATCCCCTCATTTTCACTAATATGACCGAGCGCCTCGGCTTCTATCAGTCGGAGCTCTTCCATACGCATGAGGGGGAAGTCTGCAGAATTGAAGCGCGAACCTGGGTTATTGTTGTAAGGAGCGAACTTGACGTTAACGTACTGTTGTCCTTTCCAATGGGTACGCATGATGATGGAGATATTCCCCGCGATTTCAGAGTCGGAGAGGTTACTCGATTTTAAGAAATACTTCAGTCCCTGTGTATACTCGTTGGTGCACCACCATGTTTTACGGCAGTCCGCGGGGTCAATCTTTTCAAAGAATTCGGGATTGATTTTTCGCAATACGCGTCCTCGTACCGAGTAGGTAAGCGGCGCACTCTGACCGTACTTGAGGGAGCACATCATCGATTCGAAGTTGGCCAAAACCGACTTCACGGCAGGGTCATCTTGTGTGAAGTCGACCCCCCAGACGATATTTGTCTCATTGATATCGTTGAAGCCTGGATCTTTTGCTTCGTTTGCACTTAGCACATCAAGCCCTGCTCTTTTTGCGATCGCCAAGGCTTCGACAGCATCGTCTTTCGCCTTCTCATAGTTCTGCATCAAGAGATGGGCACGCGCACGGAGACCGTAAGAAACGACACCTCCGATGCGGAAACGTTGCTGAGGCACTGAGTCTTTCAGTATACGAACGGCATAATCCAAATCTTGCAAGATATATTCGTAGACCTCTTTTACGGATTTACGCGGGTTATCGATTTGCTCTTTACGCGTCATATCTTCCGTGACAATGGGCACCCCTGGCAAATTTTCGTGTCCCTTGTAGGTGAACTGGAAGATCTGGATAAGGTTCATATAGCTATAAGCTCGCAAGGCTCTGGCTTGTGCATGATAGCTCTTACCAAAGTCATTGTCATTGGAAACCGTTCGGAGAACTTTATTTGCCTCAGAGATAATCCCATAGAAGGTAGAGAAGACCAACTCTGTAATACGAGAGCTTTCTGTAGCCCCCTGATACTTCATAATGCTTCGATACCAGTTGTAGGTAATCTCGTCAGACCACATTTTATCGGAACGGTGATCTAGCATGATGGCAATGGATGCGACCCCGAAGTCATAGTGGTCTCCGAATCCGAGACGATTGAGTCTCTTTAGCTCGCCGTACATTCCTTTGAAAACGACGTCGGCACGCTCGACGTCCATTTTCCCCGCCTCTTTAATCTGGTCGATGGTCAGGGTACTTCCCGAGGGCTCTAGATCCAACTCCTTTGAGCAGCTCGCAAAGAAAGCGAGCATCGGTAAAAGCCCTATAGTAAGGAACAAGAGTTTGTATTTCATGTCCAAAAATCCTTTTTCTCTAAAAACGCGCGATGCAGACTAGAAGTTGGCGGTAAGCCCGAGAGAGACGGTACGCATCGCCTTGTAACCGATACCGCCACCAAAACGTGGGTCATATCCCTGACGTGCAGAGAAGAGCCAGACATTGTCTGCCACTGCATAGACACGTAGAGAGGAGAGGTAGATCCGATCAGCCCAAGCCTTTGGCAGGGTATAACCGAGTGTAAGGTTATCGATGGAGAGGTAGCTTTTGCTTATAAAGAAACGATCGGAGAGTCCGTTCTGTTTAGCAACTTCCGACTTATTCATTCGGGGGATATCCGTATTCTTTTTCTCTGGAGTCCACGACTTTAGTAGGTCTTTGTGCATCGCCTTACCGTTCTCAGCACCTCCGTGCATCAACTCCATATAGGTATAGTCAACGCCACGTCCCCCAAAAGCATAGGAGCAGGAAAGATTGAAGTCAAAGTCATAGAAATCTACCCCAGTACCAAAACCACCACTCAAGATATCGGGCTGCGCTTTGAAGATCACACGGTTTTCATTTTTAGTAGCTTCCGTATAGTTGGTGGTATTCTTTCCATCTCCCGTTGCCCATAGGGCATTTCCGTTTTTATCGACTCCGACATACTTCGGAATGAAGAGGTCACCGAGCGAACCTCCTTCTTGATATACATAGCTCCCGTGGATATATCCCCATTTTGAGCTTGCATTCCACTCTGCAGGGAGTTTCTGTAACTTGTTCACCACGTGGCTTCCATTGAGGTATGCGTTCCAGTCGAGGTTTCTGTTACGGTAGAGTGTTCCTCGCAATTCGAAGTCGATCCCGGTGTTGCTCATCTCTCCGACGTTAGCCCAGAAGGAAGAGTATCCTGTACTAGCTGGTACGGTCACTTCGAACAACATGTCGGAGACATTGCGACGGAAGAAGTCTACGCTCCCAGAGAGACGATTTCCGAATATTCCGAATTCGAATCCTACGTTCAGGTTGTGGCTTGTTTCCCACGTGAGGTTCTCACTTCCCTTTGCAGAGAAGGATACCCCGAAGTCTCCGTTCAAATTGCGAAGAGAGTAGAGGTCGCGATAACCGAACGATTGCCCGATCTGGTCATTCCCCTGAATACCATAGCTTACTTTCAACTTCAACATATCGAGCCACGGACGGATGGGTTCCATAAATGACTCTTGGTGCATGAGCCACGAAGCCCCAACGCTACCAAAGTTCCCCCAACGCGCGTCCTTCGCAAAACGGGAAGAACCATCGCGACGGAAAGAGGCGCTCAGGAAATACTTTTCCTGCCAATCGTAAGATACGCGCGCCAAGTATCCTTCCACACGATACTGCGACTGAGAAGACGTTGCACGTTCGTTGTCAATTGCCCCAGAGAGTTCACGTGTCTTCAAAAGGAAGAGCTTGGAACGCGATCCAGAGAGGTAGTTATTCGTGCTTGCATAGTACTCGTGCCCCACGACAGCATCAACATGATGTTCGTCGAAGGAACGAGACCAGTTAATCAACTGTTGCACGTTGAGCGATATCGAACGCGTTTCACTCTTAGAGATCGATCCCCCAGTCGAGGCATTCTGTCCATAGAGTGGGTTCTCCGTTGAAATCGCCCCTCCCTGTTCAAAGTCGAAGCCGACACTCATCGTAGCCTTGAACCCGTAGGGGAGGATAAGATCCATATAGTCTCGCATCCCGAGCGTATAGACTTCACTACTATTCACATTGTAAAGCTTGGTAGCCAACGGATTGGACCAATGCATGAAGGGGCGGTTTCCTAAATAGGGGAACTGTCCCGACCCGAAGTCATAGATCGGCAAACCAAGACTGTTCTTTGCAATCTGCTTATTCCGATCACGTACCCAGATGGGGTAGTGAGGGCCAGCGAAGTTGATCTGCGCAAAGATGTTATCGGAACTAGAACTCGAGTTCGTTCCCGAATAGGCATCAGTATTGCTCTGAGAGAAGGAGACATTCCCCCCCAGCTTAAGCCAAGTCTTCGGGGTAAAGTCCGCACGCAAACGGGACGAATAACGTTCGAAGCTCGAGCCACGGAGATATCCCTTGTCATTGAGGTAGCCTGCGGAGAAGAAGTAGTTCACTTTGTCGGCACGCCCGGTGACGGACATCGTATACTCTTGACGCATATTGGGTTGGTAAGCCTCTTTATCCCAATCGTCGGGCTGCATCCAATACTTTTTCCCCGTAGAGGGGTCTACGTGCCACTTCCCAATGGTTGCATCGCTCATGGCAAATGTACCATCGCTTCGCTTAGTAAACCACGACTCGGCATAAGCATCCTTTAGGGTGAAGGGGAAGTAAACAAGCCCCGCCTCCGTATTGCGGATATCCTCTTCAGCAGCAGTAATGCACTGCTCTGGCGTAGCATTTTGGTGACGAGGCGATTCGTAGAGATAGTAGTAATAGAGACCTTCGTAGTACTTTTCTATGTACTGCTTTGGGTCTGTAATCCGCTCGTAAGAAGGGATTCCGCGGAAGTTATAGCCCACCTTAGCCGCAACATTGATATTGGCAAACCCCGTCTGCTTAGCATTTGCCCCACTCTTGGTGGTAATCATTACGACACCGTTGGCAGCACGGGCTCCGTACAATGCAGCAGAAGCCGCATCCTTCAATAGGACCGTACTTTCTACATCGGCAGGGTTTATGGAAGACACGTCACCGTCATAGGGGACTCCGTCGACCACGTAAAGCGGTTCGCTACTTGCGGAGAAAGAGCCTTCGCCACGAATGCGCACCGAAGAAGCCGAACCTGGCTGATTGTTGGACGATGTAATCGTAACCCCTGGTACTTTTCCCGTGAGAGCGTTCATGACGTTGGAAACCTGCTTACGCTCCAACTCCTTCTCTCCCACGGAAACGGCAGATCCTGTAAAGGAACTTTTCTTTGCCTTACCGAAGGCCACAACCATGACTTCGTCAATCTCTTCGTTGGCCATACTCATTACCACGTCGAGGGTCGTTTTATCGCCAACTACAATTTCTTGGGTAGCGTACCCCGTATAGGAGAATACAAGCACAGTAGTCGGATCTGCGACTTTGATAGAGTAACGCCCATCGGCATCGGTAACCGCGCCAGTGGTAGTCCCCTTTACTTGAATAGCCACTTGGATGAGAGGCTCCCCATCTTCAGCAGCGGTCACGACCCCTGTCACCGTACGCTGCTGTGCGTAAACAGAGACACCCAGCAGCGCAACTACTAGGAGGATTAAGATTTTTTTCATGCGACCTTATACCTTAAACTTTGAATTTGTACGGCGCAAGTTACCCCTTTTTTTTCAGAACGTCCCTTGAACCTCCTGTTCTTCACTCCTGCACCTGTTTCTTTTTGCGAAAAATACACTACAAAATTCACGCCGAAGCACTGTACATAGACGATAAAGCACAATACCGTCCTAGAAAAATGTGTGTAAATACTATCCGCAAAAGTGTATGACCATTTGCTTATTTCTCCGCCTACCGTCTTTTTTATACCCAGTGTGCCTACGACCACTTCAGGAAATCCTAAAGCACTATTTTTACACGATAAGCTCAATAATACAGTATAAGAAAAGGGGGAATATATACAGAATATAGGCTATTTTGGAGTAGGTAATTTTACCTAATTCCCTCCGTGTAGAGTACGTGTAGAGCACGTGTAGAGTCGGTGTAGCATTGGTGTACTCCTAGCATGCCTTGTTTGGGGATAAGGAATTGAGGAAAATATAAAGCGGTATTTCCCCGCTTTTCTCCCCAGTTGCTGTGATGCTTAGGCACTTTTTTAGGAGCGTATTGTACTCAAGAGCTTCCGTCTTGCAGTGATGTGAGATCACCTCATTCCAGCAGTGAATAGACCAAGAAGGTGTAATGTTCTTATTATAAATAAGCTCTATTATTTTGCCGAGTCACTCTTTTTTTTAATTTGCGCCGTTAAAAACAATACATAAAAAGGCAATGTTTCAAAAGAAAACAGTTGGGATACTGGTAGGTATCTTGTGTGTCGCTATGACGCTAGGCTTATGGAGCTGTGGGTCCGATGAGAAGAAGAATAATAACTCCGTAGGGACTTATAAGGTGGCTTCCTTTGGCATCGAAGGGCTTAAAGAAAATACTTTTCTTATGGAGATCGGAGACCCAGAAAAGTCTGTGGCTTCTTATGAGGAATTCTCGAAAAAGATATTTGATGGGACGATATACTATTCTCCAAGAAGGGCTACTCGCGCTTGGAAAGATATAGCAAACGCTGTTCTAACGGTTAAGGCAGACCAAACCGTGGAGCTCACCACTCGCTTTACCGACCTAGGCGTAAAAGTAGGCGGGACTTTGAAAGGCGACGTATTGACATTCAAGGTAACGGAGAAGCCTTATCCTTGGCTCAAGGATGGCGTAGACTTCTTCAATAATGCGGTATCGATTCATTGCATAGTTGCTAAAGATAGGATGATTTGCAAATTTGACGCTCATAAAATTATATCTAAGTTAATCGAACTTGGTAGCAAGGGTACTGATGATCAGGAAAAAGTGAACAAGGCAATGGAACTTCTAAAGAAGTTCGAAGGAGGACAATTTGTTCTCACCTTCAAGTCTGAGAATTAGTGCAGTACTTGCACTGATTTTGCTGCGGTGTGCATCTTAGCGCGCCGCAGTTTTTTTTATGCGTCAAGAGGGGTTGTACTCCACGTATACGAAACAGGGCGCGCCCCGCTGGAGCCACGCCCTGTAATAGTGCAGCGAAAAGTATAGGCTATGAGTAGATAGACTGCAGGAAATCGGCAAAACGTTGCAAGCGTAGTCCCGTCTCCTGTACGCCAAGGAAAGCAATAATCTCGCCCACGTGGATGCCTCGGGAGGCGCCTACTAAAGCCAAGCGGAGGGTATTCATCACTTTTCCCATTCCGAGCTTCTGCGTCTCGATATACTCCTTTAGGCGCGCATCTATCGCCTCTGCGGTAGAGAGGGGGCTTTCGCACAGGAGTTCCGTTAACTGTACAAGCTGTTGTGACGAGTCGGGAGTCGTATGTTTCTTTACCGCCTTTTCTTCGTAAGAGGTGGGTGCATTCCAGAAGTAATCGGTCTCGCTCCAGAGGTCTGATGTGAAATTCAGGCGGTTCTTGACCAATGCTATGGCCATTAGAGCTCGCTCTGCGGGGACGTCTATTCCATGCTGTGTAGCGAGTGTTTGGAAATAGGGGAGCAGCGTTTCAGGTGCAGCCTCTGCGAGGTGCATATGATTGAACCACTTTGCTTTTTCAGGGTCGAAACGAGCCCCACTCTTGCTGACACGCTCTAGGGAGAACTTCGCCACGAGCTCATCTAGGTGTAAGAATTCTTGGTCGTCGCCAGGATTCCATCCTAAGAAGGCGAGCATGTTGAGGAAGGCCTCTGGGAGGTAACCATCTTCTCGATAGCCATGAGAGAGTTCTCCCGTTTGCGGTGCTTTCCACTCGAGGGGGAAGACGGGGAAGCCCAGCTTGTCACCATCTCGTTTCGAGAGCTTACCGTTTCCTGAGGGTTTCAATATGAGCGGGAGATGTGCAAATTCGGGCTGCACCTCAGTCCACCCAAAAGCTCGATAAAGCAAATAGTGGAGCGGCAAAGAAGGCAACCACTCTTCACCGCGAATGACGTGCGAGATCTGCATCTCGTAATCATCGACGATATTGGCTAGGTGGTAAGTTGGTAGTTGATCTGCCCGCTTGTAGAGTACCTTGTCGTCGAGGGTTTCAGAAAGAACGTGTATATCTCCGCGAATAAGGTCGTGCATCTGGATAGTTTCCCCACGTGGGATCTTGAATCGGATAACCCAGTCGGTCGTTGTGCGGAGGAGTTCTTCGACCTCAGCAGGACAGAGAGTGAGGGAGTTACGCAGGGTGTCACGCGTATGGGGACCGTAGGCGAAGCTCTCGCCTTTGTTTTCGGCTTCGGCTCGTAGGGCATCTAGCGACTCTGGGGTATCGAAGGCATAATATGCCCATCCAGAGTCAACGAGACGTTGTGCATACTTCCAATAGATGTCGCGCCGGTCGCTCTGTCGATAGGGGGCAAACTCTCCTCCTTCGCGCACGCCTTCGTCTACCTGCAAGCCACACCATTCCAGCGACTGAAATATATACTCCTCTGCCCCAGGGACATAGCGTGTAGAGTCGGTATCTTCGATCCGCAGGATAAACTTTCCGCCGTGCTGGCGTGCAAAGAGGTAATTGAAAAGAGCGGTGCGAACCCCTCCGATATGGAGAGGACCTGTGGGACTGGGCGCAAAGCGCACTCGGACGGGTCGATTCATCGATAGTTCAACGTTACTTTTTTCACAAACAAAGGAGACTAGAGCGTAAAGAGCTCTTCTTCCGAAGGAAAGATCTCGCGCAGAGTCTCCAAATCCTTGGTAATCTGCTGACGCAGGACGTCGAGCGTCGCGAACTTAAGTTCGTTGCGAAGCTTGTGACGGAAGGAGACGAAGATGGATTGGTTGTAGATGGAGGTGTGAAGGGATGGTATGTAAGCTTCTATGGAGACAGCTCCGTCGGCATCGACCGTCGGTCTTGTCCCGACGTTGACAAGGGCAGCATAGGGGCGGACACTGGAGAGTGAGGGGATGAGGCACAGCCCCGCATAAACGCCGTGACTCGGGATAAGCTGCCACCCACTCCTGGGCTGCACGTTCGCGGTCGGAAATCCAATCGTACGCCCGATCTGTTTCCCATAGACTACCGTACCCCAGAAACCATAATCACGCCCTAGGGAACGCGCAGCCTGCTCGGTATCTCCCTCTAAGAGCATTTTACGAATAAGAGTAGAGCTCACCGTAATGCCGTCGATCGCCAAGGGTTCTCCGCGGTAGGCATCGATCCCCTTTTCGTCGGCAAACTGTTTCAAGAGGGTATAGTCCCCCTCGCCCTTATGCCCAAAACGATGGTCGTAGCCGATGAGGATTGCCGAGGGGTGCAGCGCAGCGTAAAGAGACTGGAGGAAGTCCCATGGGGAGAGGGCAGCGAGTTCAAGAGAAAAGTCCAGCACCAAAAAAGCCTCGACCCCTAGACTCTCAATCAGTTGCGTTTTATACTCTAGGGTATTCAGGAGCTTGAAGGTAGAGGTGTCGTGCCCGAGCACGATCCTCGGATGTGGCCAGAGGGAGATAGCCAAGGCGGGACGTCCCATCTTGGCCGCGATAGACTGCAACTGCCCCAAAAGCTGGGCGTGACCGCGGTGCACGCCATCAAAGAACCCGAGAGTGAGCACAGGGTTAGAGAAATTCACTTGCTGCGGATCGCGCCATACCCACATGTTTCTAGTAAGCTTGTACTGGTGTGCAAAAATAGGAAAAGTAACGCGCTTTTTTACTCAAGAGAGTCTCAGCGCCTTCCTTGCACAAAGAGGGACAGTATCGCCCCGCATGAATCCCCACAAGATGGAAAAGGGTGGAAGGGAAAAGAGACTAAGAATGCAGGATCTCTTCCGCCCACTCGCCTACGTTCCTCGTCTTCTCGTCGAAGCTGACGCCCACCAGATGGATGGGACGTTTCGTCTTGCTGAACTTTGCCAAGTAACCACTCTCCTTGAGCTGGGTGATAGCCTCCTGTGGCGTACCTGCGGTCATTACCTTGAACTCGAAAAGGTAGACCCGTTTGCGCGTCGTAATCACCATATCTACACGCCCCGTCGCACAAATCACCTCCGTCTGTACCTGCATATCAAGGACATAGAATAGAGCATAGAGAACGGACTGATAGTAATATTCTCGTAGCGGGCGTCCCTCCTCACCACTGGGGATATTCCCGTAATAAATCCCAGCGAGTACCTTTTTTACCCATAAGATCACTTCAGATAAATCCCCTGAGAGAAGGGCGCGATTGATTGACCCTATAGACTTGGAAATCAACGATTCATCCCCTGAGGTGTAAAACGGCAAAAGGCACTTTAAGAAACCTTGTTGTACCTCCTCATTAGGGAAGCCGAGGATGAAGTGGTCAAGTTGAGGCAGGTACTTCTTAATCGTCAGGTAGCCAGAATGAAACAACAACGGAATCGTATCCTGCGTGCCGTAACGGAAGTTCTGTAAGGACGAGCTGTCCATTTCCACGTCATCATCGAGGTCTGGGATAGGGTAAGTATTATGCAGCAGTGCTTTAACGAGGTACTCTGGCGTAGCGCTTTCGAACCAGTAATAATCGTAAGTACTTGTTACCAAGACCTTAAGAAGACTAAAGGGGTTATAGACATTCTCTCCCTTACGAGAAAAACAATAACCGTCATACTCTTTCTTGAGTCGTTGACGTGTCGCTTTTACAGTGGTATTTTCTGCTAGGGCTAGTTTCTCTATCTCGGGCATAAAGTAGTCGGTAAGTTCTTGCTCGGTAAAGCCGCAGATAGCATCGTAATTATCCAAGAGCGAGACATCCATCAGGTTGTTAGCCCCGCTAAAGAGGTTCATCCTATTGAACTTGGTGATGCCCGTCAGGAAGGCAAAGCGGATGTAGCGATCGCAGTGCTTGAGTACCTCGTAGAATGCGCGAAGGAGCAAGCGGTTGACTTCGTTGAGCTCGGGGTTTTCTAGGGTGAGTAGGAGGGGCTTGTCATACTCGTCTATCAAGATAACGACCTGCTTTCCTGTCTGTTCGTAGGCACGTTCAATAACAGCCTTGAAACGTCCTGGGAGCGTCTTTGCCACTCCCTCGCTACCGTAACGATTTTCCAGTGCAACAAGAGACGTCTCTAGGCAGTTCTCCAAGACTTCGAAGCCATGCGAAAAATGCTCAGCATTCAAGTCGAAGTAGAGCACGGGACTCGCCTCCCACGGCTCGCGTTGTTGACGGTGGGCGATCTCCTCCTCGTGGTCTGCGATATAGAGCCCCTCGAAGAGCTCCTTTTTTCCTTCAAAGTAAGCTTGTAGCGTCGAGAGGAAGAGACTCTTACCGAAACGGTGGGGACGGCTAAGGAAAAACGACTTAGAGCCAACACTCATAAATTTCACTATGTAGTGGGTCTTGTCTACATAGATCATCCGATTCCTTCGGATATCTTCAAAGGTTTGAACCCCCACGGGTAGCAGACGCTGTTCTGTCATCTCCTTGTTGTTGATTTGTACAAAGATAGGAAAAAGGGTACCGTCCCACTCGTTTCCCCCAAGGCAACAGCTGTCTTCGACACAGGGCGTGCCCTCCAGCGGTATTACCCTATACAACCCGATGTGCGAAGCGCAATACCTCCTACTACTCCCCCCATGCTAGGCGAGGTACGTCAATCCCCAAGAGGTGGCAAAGATGTGCTGCGAAGTCCTTAACCATCTCCTCTATCGAAGTGGGGTGATGATAGAACGTAAGCATAGGTGGAGCAATTACCGCCCCCATTTCCGCGAGCGTAAGGAGGTTTCGCAAATGTATCGGAGATAACGGAGACTCGCGCGGCACGAGTAACAACGTGCGCTGTTCCTTGATAGTCACATCGGCAGCTCTCGCCAAAAGATTATCCGTGACTCCCGAGGCGATTTTCGCCAACGTCCCCATCGAACAAGGGGCAATCACCATCCCACGCGTAGGGAAAGAGCCCGAGGCTAGAGGGGAAAAAAGGTTATCCTGCGAATGGAGGATAAGCCGTTCAGAAGGAGTAGGGACGTCCTCGCCGAGCTCATAGCGCCATACTGCAGCCCCCGTAGCGGTAAAAACGACATGGATCGGTAACGGGGTATAACGCAACAAGAAGTCAAGGAGAGAGCGTGCCACCAAGGCACCCGTAGCCCCAGTAATCCCCATCACGATGGGGGCACTTTCTGGGCAAAAGGGGCTATCTTTGTTCATGGCGAGTGAGATTGTCGCTACAAAGATACGACGTAGAAGAAAAATGATCCGCAGTAGCTTACTTTTCAAAGCAGTTAGTTCACTACTCGGGCTAATATGGCTCGGGATCTGGATTGGAGTTTCCCCTGTATATGGACAACGCGAAAGTATCCGCCGCATGAGCTGGGGGAGCGACTTCAATCTACACATCCAGATGGGGAATGACAGTTCGTATGTGATGGACGTACGCGCACTCTACCACGAAAAGGAGGGTGGCACGAACCCCTTCCAAGAGAAATCGACGACTTACTTTCCCGTATCAATGGACAAGGAGTTCGTCTCCTACCTCCAACAACACCCCGTGGATAGTGTTTCACACACTAGCGATAGCACGCAAAAAGCTCCTTATCTCACCCTGTGGGGGGCTCTCCACAAGCGAATCGGGGGGGGGTACGTCCATCTGATCAACTGCATCATCTACGCGCTCGAGGGTGGGCAACTGCATCTTCAACACAAAGAACTTGAACGCCCCACGACGTCGTGGAAACCAGACCCGCCTACCGAGAGCTACCTGCGAACCAAGGAGTGGCAATACTACATCCCAACGAGCCAAAAGGACGCTCAACGCGAATATAAGCTGCGTAAAAAGGAGGGAACACTCCAAGACCTACAAGGTATCCCGGAACGTTTTATAGAGCTCTTTCTGAATACTTCGGACAAAGGATATCGCAAGCTCGTACACGCCCACAAGACGAACGAGATCGCGCAAATAGACCTAGTACGTATGATGCTTGGCGCAAAATACCTTGGCGAGAAACAGATCCTTCACATTAGCGAATGTGTCCGTGCCGCAGTAGCAACCTATACGGAGAAAACCCTACCCACCGTCATTGTCTTCGACGACTACAAGGCTGCGGTAGCCATGGCACTTGACTCGGCAGGCTATCGGGTCGACTATATCGTCTTCCAAAACGAGACCACAGTGCCCAAAGAGGAGCTCCGAGAGCGCGAGACAAAGATCCGATCGCTAGTACATAACATCAATCTTGCCAACGAGAACCTGTTTCGTCAACGCCTGACACGTTACTACAATCTATAAATCATGATAAGAATAGAGGCACTGCGCAAGAGCTTCGGCGATCGGGAGGTATTGCGCGGGATCACCCTCGAGGTACGTCCTGGTCAGATCCTCGGTCTCTTAGGACCTAATGGAGCTGGGAAGTCTACCACCATGCGCATTTTAACAGGCGGTTTACGGCCTACCACAGGACAGGTATTTGTAAACGGACTTTCGGTGACAGGTAGCGACGGTTCTTGGCGTACCAAGCTGGGTTATCTTCCTGAGCAGAACCCACTCTATGGCGAGCTATACCCTTACGAATATCTACGTTATGTAGGGCAGCTGTACGGGTTACGCAATCTGCGCAAGCGAGTGGAGGCGATCGGGACTCTCACGGGACTGGCCGCAATGCGGGGGCGTCGTATCCGCGTACTCTCCAAGGGGTATAAACAGCGTGTGGGACTGGCTGCCGCGCTGCTCTGTGACCCCGATACCCTAATCCTTGACGAGGCGACCAATGGTCTCGACCCGAACCAGATCGTCGAGATACGCAACCTCATCCGTGAGGTGGGACGCGAGCGTGCAGTACTTTTTTCCACGCACATCATGCAAGAAGTAGAAGCGCTGTGCGACAGTGTAGCCATCATCCGCGATGGGGAATTGGTCGCAGTGAGTAAAACGTCCGAGCTTCTCCGGAGTCGTAGCCAACGCATCTATGTCTTCGGTTTTGTCGCCCCCCCTTCTCTAGAAGTATTACAAGGTTGGTTTCCCGATGCTGAGCTGTCACAAGAGCCCTCGGGAGACTGGGAGCTCCGAACGACCTGTGCAGAGGATCTTCGTCCTCGTATCTTTGAAGCGGCGAGTCGTGGCGGTTACACCTTACACACGCTCTATCAGCGCACCTCACACCTTGAAGAGGTATTCCACAACCTAACGGTATCGTAGAATACAGAGCGTAGAATAGGAGCGTAGACCAAGCGTATCGCCACTCTAAGTTGGTGGTACTGTGTAGATAATCGGTAGGTGGGGGGTAATACGGTATATTGCGAGGCGAGAGTGTGCCACAGCAGGAGTTGTTATTTGCCCGCGCCCTTTTACTTCCCTCTCAAAATAAATTAGGCGTACCACTGCATTCGCAGCGATACGCCTAAAATAGTTCTTAGAAATGCCCTTACTTAATCAAACCAGCAAAGATTTCGTTCTGAGCGAATTTTACGAACTCTACATCCTTAGAAGCACGCGTCTTTAGACTTGCGTCCATCTGGATAGCAGTACGGAGGTTGTCGAGCAACATTTTTTCGTCTTCGGTACGTGCGCCAATGATAGCCAAGCAGTAATAAGCGCGTGCGTTGTTTTCCTTGATATCGTTGAAGAGGTTTTTCGCAGCCTCGCTACGCTCGTTCAAGATAAGCGCTAGACCTTGGTTGAAATGGTTGGTTCCCGTGAGGTAATCCAATGCAGCAGCATACTGTCCATTCTTAATTGCACACACGCCGAGGTTAATGCGTACCGCAGCTCCAGCATCCGTAGCGCGTACGAAATACTTTTCTGCTTCTTCAGCATTACCATTTTCCATAGCGCAGACACCGAGGTTGTTGAGGACATAGCCATTCTTATCATCCATCGCCAACGCCTTTTCTAGTTGCGCTTTCGCATCGCTATACTTTCCGTTGATGATGTAGATGCATGCCAAGTTGTTGTAAGCACGTACATTGGGATACTTTTCTAGCAACTGCTTGTAGTAGGTTTCCTTCTTCGCGTTGTCTTTCTCGATGACTTCTACGGCATAGTAAGCCTCGTTCTCGCCGAGTTCGAGAATCTTACCGTCATTAAGCATCGACTGGATTTCGTCTTCTGTGCGGCTAGCTTGTTTGTAAGCGAGCACCATTTGAGCACGACGGAGTTTCGGGAGGATCTTTTCAGCCACTACGCTAAATACCTTCCCTAGGTTGTGCATTTCTCGGTTACGGACGTCGGGGTCTGAGTACATGCTGAGGACTCGAAGGATAAGATCCTTGTCTTCGATATCGGAGGCTTCCATTTCTTTCTTGAAACCGTCCCAGTCAGTAGCAACTTCGACCAACTTCACATCAGCAGCGGCGATCTTATTCTTCTTCACCTGCCCTTGCAACCAGTTCTGGGAGCTATTAGCACGACCCTTGGATAGGTTATCGTTCAGTGCTACCGGACCATCAGGCGATGCGTAAGCGTTGATCGTTAATCCTTGTAGGGTTAACTTCTGGTTGGTCTTCAACTCAGCGATAGCCTGTTGTAGTTCCTTGATATCTTCACGGGTGAGCTGTCCGCTACGGATGTCGGATTTCTGAATATCGTAATTGAAACCAGCGGTCTTGGTAAATTCCTGATCTTTCTGGAAGTTATGGGGCATGAGGGTAGGACGCGCCAAGACCTCTACCAAGTTCTGGGTTTCGTTGATCCCGATACCAATCTTATCTTTCCGTTCGATAGGAAGCTTCTTTCCGTCGTAATAGAGCGTGTATCGGATCTCCATGTGCGACTTCATCATCTCGGGCTTGTACTCGAACTTGAATTCATGGGAGAAGGCGCCCCCCAGAGCGGAGTTGATCACGGTATTATTTTCCGTCACCGCTTCTCCTTGGAAGACCTTGGAAGGTAGAACCAATTCCCCCCCCTCGTACACGAGCACAGGAGTAAGCTCGAGTTTCGCTTTCTTGTTAAAATATTGCGCAGGGAAAACTCCCTTGAATTTCCCTTCCACGGTCTTACCGACCAAGCGGAGGGGATTCGGCTCCATTTTAGGGATAGCTTCTTGAGGGATGTCCTTCATTTTTTCCGGGCTATCGCACCCAACAAGCATTGCCGACATACTCAATGCCAACGCTGCAGCAAGTAATCCGATTCTATTCATCATCTTTGGGTTTATCATTCAACCTTTCTAAGCAACTGTGCAAAACTAATACAAATTTGCCTTTCCGTGCGCACTCGCGGTGGCTATTTTTCTTTGAAATTCGGCGTGAGCCCCATGTTGTAAAACATAAAGCTGTATATATCTGCGAGTTCCGCTATTGTGAGGGCTGTAGGCTTCCCTGCCCCGTGTCCAGCACGAGTCTCAATCCTAATCAATTTTGGACGTCCTGCGGGCTGTTTGTATTGGAGCTCTGCGATATACTTGAACGAATGGGCTGGTACGACACGATCGTCATGATCACCTGTCATCACCAAGACGGCAGGATAGTTTTCTCCTGCGGCCACATTGTGGATTGGGGAATAGGCATAGAGGTAGTTGAACATTTGTTCGGAGTCGTCGCTGGTGCCATAATCCCCAGCCCATGCCCACCCGATGGTAAACTTTTGATAGCGGAGCATGTCCATCACCCCGACCTGCGGGATTGCAACACGGAAGAGATCGGGTCTCTGATTTGTCACCGTTCCAACGAGTAGTCCTCCGTTCGACCCACCTTGTATGGCCAGATAAGGAGTGGAGGTATACTTTTCAGCAATAAGGTATTCGGCAGCGGCGATAAAATCGTCAAATACATTCTGTTTTGCGAGCTTAGTACCCGCCAAGTGCCATGCGTCGCCATACTCGCCACCGCCACGGAGGTTTGCTACAGCATAGACCCCTCCCTGTTCAAGCCACGCCAGACGGGAGGAGCTGAACCATGGGGTGAGGCTGATATTAAATCCTCCGTAACCGTAGAGCAAGGTTGGGTTGGTACCATTCTTATTGAGGTCGGCGCGATGCACGATGAACATCGGCACCTTCGTACCATCCTTGGAGGTATAGAACTTTTGTTCGACAACGTATTTCGAGAAATCGAAATCGAACACAGGGCGGAAGAGTTCGGTATGTGTCCCCGTATTGACATCGCACGCATAGACCACAGAGGGTACGGTGAAGGAAGAGAAGCTATAAAAGAATGTGGAATCCGCGTTCCGTCCTGCCACTGCGCCGACCGTTCCGAAAGCTCCCAGATCGATCGCACGGAGTCGTTTTCCGTCGAGACTATAGATACTCATCCGCGAGGCGGCATCGACCATGTACTGCACCACGAAATTTCCTCCAGCCATGGTGACCCCTTGGAGCACGGACTGCTGTTCGGGAATGATCTCTTGCCAGTTCTCCCGCGCGGGATTCTTCATGTCAATCTTAATGAGACGATAACAGGGCGCCCCATCGTTTGTGAGGAAGTAGACCTCCTCTCCAATATTCCCAACGAGGGAATAGCTGTATTCGAAACCGTCGGCGATCTTTGTAATCTTTCCGTTGGTCGAAAGATCCTTCACGTAAAGGGAATTTCCTTCGGTCGCCTCGGTCTCGCTGATGAAGAGGTAGCGTTCATCCTCGGTCGTATTGGCATAAACATTGCGCAGGGGGGCATCTGGCATCTCGTAGACGAGCTGATCCTTTTCCTGCGGGTCTCCGAGTTTGTGATAATAGAGCTTGTGGTACTCGTTGATATTTGAGAGTTCTTTCCCCGCCTCTGGTGTGCTGTATGCACTGTAATAGAAACCGTCGCCCTGCCACGCGATCCCCGAGAACTTTGTCCATGCGATTTTGTCAGGGAGTTGCTTTCCCGTGGCGATCTCTAGGACGTGGATGGTGGTCCAGTCGGAGCCCGCATCGGCGATCTTATACGCCAAATACTTGGAGTCGTTGGAGACCTCTGTACCAGAGAGGGCTACCGTACCGTCAGTAGAGAGTTGATTGGGGTCGAGGAGCACGCGTTCCTCCCCGTCTAGCGATTCCTTGACGTAGAGGATGCTTTGGTTGGAGAGTCCCGCCTTCTTGTAATAGAGATAATACTTGCCCGTATGACGGGGTACGGTCTGTGAGTCAAAATTAAAGAGGGTTGCGATTCGCTTTCTGAACTGGTTTCGGAATGGGATCTTCCCGAGATAGTCATAGGTGAGGTCATTCTGTTTCTGTACCCAGTCAGCCACGCGGCGTGTGGTATCATTTTCAAGCCAACGATAGGGGTCTTTGACCTCCTTTCCGAAGTAGAGATCTTTTACGTCTTCTCTTGCCGTTTCTGGATACTGCATGGTTGGAGTACAAGCTGTGCCTAGAAGCGTGGCAACCGACAAGATAGCCAAGAAACCTTTCTCATTCATTCTTTTCCCTTTATGTGTGCAAGTATTCTTTGTCAATCCCTCTTATCGACATATTCAGGAAACGGATGTCCACCTTGGACACTTGCTTCGTTCCTTTATACGTTCAAAGGTAACAAAGGTTAACAAGATTCTGTGCTGTGTTCGTTATACTTTCTATTTCATTTTGGCACACTACCTTTGTGTAAGATGAATCATAAACAGAAGTGGCACGCCATAGCTTATAGTTCATGGGCTGTGGAGTTGGTAGTCTTGGCACGGGAATATTGTGCCAAATGGAGCGGCGAAGCGGCGCGCTCGGACACTGAACAGGATACTGCAGAAGAGGTAATGCCCCAGGATTGGTTGTACGCTTTTCTGGGTTTACTCTTTTACAAGATGTCTCGTGTGCCCAATTTACAACACACCGTCTCGTTTGACGAATTAGGCGATTCACTTTCGGAGCTGGAGTATGAACACATCCGCCGTGTGGCTGCGAACGCCCTTGCGTCTATAGATACGATCGCCTTTGAACTTTCTGAGGAGGAGGGTCAGATCTATCAGGGCGAACCTCGCCTCTCGGAGATAGTGGCGGATCTCTATCAGGAGCTTTACGAGCTTCTGGTTCACTACAATGACGGGGAAGAGCATCGGATGGCGATGGCACTTGCCCGTTGTCAGTACTATTTTTTGCTTGAATGGGGCACCAAGCTGCTTCTTGGTTTGCGATGGTTGCAGACGTTACGTGCCGAGAGCCTGCTGCGCGACGAGACGCAAGAGGGGGAGCAGGATGCCTAACGCACCACTCCCAGAGCCCTCTCAGCTGGAGCGCGCCAGCTTCCCGGGGACAATCCATGTGATCGGTACGCTCGCGGAGTTGGACGAAGCTTATAAGGCACTCATCCAACATCCTGTGTTAGGTTTTGATACGGAGACGCGTCCTCGTTTTATAAAGGGTCAGGCGGACAAGTCCGTGGCCATCGTACAATTCGCGACGGACACAGAGGCGTGGATCATCCGGACGTCGATACTACAGCTTCCAGAGCAGCTGCTTTCGATTTTTTCCGACGCAGGGATCAGAAAGGTCGGTTTGGCGATACACGAGGACTTGCGTCGCCTTCGTAATACCCATTCACTGGAGGCAGAGAACATGGTAGATCTGCAACGCTTGGCGAAGGCGGCTGGCTATACCGAGCTTGGGCTAAAGTCCCTGACGGCACGCTTTCTGGGTCTGGGTTTGTCCAAAGCCGCTCGCTTATCCAACTGGGAGGCGGAGACCTTGACCCCCAAGCAGTTGCTCTATGCTGCGACGGATGCGTGGTTGTGCTATCGACTCTACTACGAGTCGGGGTTAGTTTCGCAGTAATCAGCAAGACAAAATACTCTTCCTGAGGGGAGATACCATTCTAGGGAGGAGGGAATAAACTCCTCCCTATTCTTTACTATAACATTCCTCTCCCCTTGTATTCTTTACCCTATATTTCTTTACGGTAGTGTCCGTAAAAGTGTGTAAAGAAGCTACCTATCTTCAGGTCTACCACTGTTTTTTATACGCATAGTGTACACTGCCACTTTATAAAATCCTAAAGCTCTATTTTTATACAATAAGCTAAATAATAGCGTAACGGAATAAAGAAATACGTATAGAGTATGGGCTATTTTGGAGTAGGTAATTTTACCTAATTTAGTGCATGTAGAGTACGTGTAGAGTACGTGTAGAGTCGGTGTAGCGTTGGTGTACTCCGAACATGCCTTGTTTGGGGATAAGGGATTAAAGAAAACATAAAGCGGATTTTCCCCGTTTTTCTCCCCCGTTGCAGTGATTCTTACACACTTTTTTAGGGCAGTCTCCCTACATTTGTATGCGAGGAGATTGGGGGGGGGGGATGCGATTCCATTCCTCTAGGACTAGAAAATGTGTGTACTTTTGGTGTTTGATAGAACGCACATGCAGATACTGGATGATAGACATACATTCACGAGAGAGCCACTCCATCCTATCCCCTTATAAAAAACTAAGTTTATTCCTCAAATACTCGCGATACTATGTATCGTGTGGTGTGCTTTTACACCTCTTATTCATCGTATTTCCCCAGTATACGCAAGCACAATTTGCTCGCTATAGCAATGGTTATTTACAATTAGGTTACAGTGCAGCTCGGGAGGGGGGTGGACGGACTACCTTGGTCAGCGAGAGTGGATTAGGCACAGAGCGCGACAATCCGGCAGGTCTTGTTTGGCAGGAGACACCGTTTCGGGTGGGTAGTTCTTTCTCCTCTGTTTTTACGGGCATGGGTTCGTTACTCTACCTTGGGGGAGGGATGCGACTTGATAGTTCGAGCGTCGTGGGTGTGGGTCTACTCCGTTTTGGCGTAGATGGGATACAGAACACTCTTGACTGGCGAGATCCGTCTGGGGGTGAGGACTATGGTCGCATCCGCAGGTTCGGTATTGCAGACTACGCTCTTTTTCTGAGCTATGGACGCCGCCTCCCGTGGTCGGGTTTTTCAGTGGGAGGTGTGGGAAAAATCCTTTATCGCGACGAAGGTGGTTTTGCCACGGGGGTAGGGCTAGGTTTTGATGTGAGTATCTTGTATCGTCGTCAGACGTGGCAGTTCTTCGCTGGGGTGCGTGACATCACCACGACTTGGACGCTCTGGTTTATTGATCAGCAAAAGCTGGGGGGGAGCGCGAAAGGGGAAGAGCTTAATCCTACAGGACGTCGCGCAGCCGAGGGTAGCGCCCCGAGCTTGGAGGTGGGAGTGAGTTATCTCTGGCGACAGGAGCGGGCTTGGCGTTATGGAGCTTCGGGTAGGGTCACGGCAAGTGGGGGGAATCCTACGAGTGAACTGATCGCCTTGGGGGGTGTGACTTTTTCTCCTGCGATTGGTGGTTGGGCGAGTTACAAGGATATCGTATTTCTACGCCTAGGCGCACACCAGTGGCAATGGATACCCTACTCACGGCAGCACACGGATCTGATCTCATTTACCCCGACGGCGGGGCTGGGAGTACAGGGTTGGGGACTCTCGATAGACTATGCTTTTACAGCTCCGTTGGTCACCCTTTCGATGCGAGTGAATCACCTTGTTTCCGTCTCATATAGTTTTGGAAAGTAAGAAGGGGTATGCGTAACAAAGGTCTATTTTTCATCGCCCTAGTAGGGATATCTCTAAGCGCCCTTGAGGGGTGTCGGGAGGGTAACCATCCTTCTGGACCATCCCCCTCTCTTGTGACAGCCCCCCCTGCGCGCTATGGTGCGATCCTCTCTCCGAGCGGTGATACGGTGCTGCACCTAGGGGACTCGTTGTGCGTGCGCGTATCAAGAGAGTCTGCGGTGGACTCTGTCACGCTTCGTCTCTCGGAGACTCGCTTGTGTGGGGATCTCCCTAGCGAGGGCATGGTAATAGCAACCGACGCCTTCCCGACGGGGGTTCATTGGTTGCAAGCCACTTTCTGGCAAGATAGTACGCCCCACGTAGAGAGACTTCGGTTACAGATTTTGGCAGGACAAGCACCTGTAGACTATACCTACGTCGTGGAAAAGGAGTACCCACACGACGAGGGGGCATATACCCAAGGTTTACTCTACCGCGATGGGGTGCTGTACGAGAGCACGGGTCAACGAGGCGCGTCTCGTCTTCGTCGTGTTGACTTGAGCACGGGGGGCGTGTTGTCGGAACGCCGTCTATCTGATCAATATTTTGGCGAAGGGTTAGAGTATCTGAACGGACGGTTCTACCAGCTGACGTGGACCAGCCATCTGGGGTTCATCTATGATGCCCAAAGTTTGGACTCGGTGGGATCATTCCATTACAACACACAGGGGTGGGGGCTCACCACGGATGGTTCGGTGTTCTACCTGAGCGATGGGACGGAGGCGATCTATGTCCTTGACACTGCTACGTTGCAGGTACGACGGACGTTGCAAGTATATACGGAGAGTGGCGCCCTGTATCGCCTGAACGAACTGGAGTGGGTAGAAGGGCGGATCTATGCGAATATCTACATGACGGACAAGATAGCGATCATCCATCCTGTGAGTGGCGCCGTGGAGGGGCTCATTCACTGCGAGGGTCTTTTACGTCCTGGGGAGAGAGGACGACGTGCGGAGGTTTTGAATGGGATTGCGTATGACCGTGTAGGGAAGAAGCTCTACCTCACGGGGAAGTATTGGCCGTATTTGTACCGCGTTTCCCTTATCCCACGCGGTCGATGAAACGCTATAGCGCATTTTATCCACTTTTCGTCCTCACCCGTTACGTTCTTCACTACCCCGTTCGTAGTATCGTGGCGTGTATCGCGACGTTGGTGGGTGTGTGCTTCTACTACTGTTTGCCCTCTCCTCTTTTTCAATCCCCCACGTGTACGGTTCTTTTTTCTCGCGATGGGACGTTGCTTTCCGCGAGTATTGCGGATGATGGTCAGTATCGTTTTCCTGCTGTGGGAGAGGTACCCGAGAAATTTGCGGCGTGTGTGGTCGCGTATGAGGATCAGTACTTCTATTACCATCTTGGGTTGAATCCTGTTTCTCTGGGGAAGGCTTGTCTCGCGAACCTTCGCGCGGGTCATGTTGTGCGCGGAGGTTCTACGCTGACGATGCAGGTGGCACGGATGCTGCACCCTGGGGCAAACCGGAGCTATTGGAACAAGCTCGTAGAGATGCTCTGGGCCGTACGTCTAGAGTTCCGTTATAGTAAGTCGGGGTTACTGGCTCTGTATGCGAGCCACGCACCGTTCGGCGGGAATGTCGTAGGGTTGGAGGCGGCAGCTTGGCGGTACTACCAGACGCGCGCCTCTAACCTGAGCTGGGGACAGATGGCCGCGTTGGCAGTGCTCCCGAATGCTCCAGCGGCGATTTATCCGGGGCGAGCAAGCGAGTCGTTTCGGCGGAAGCGGGATCAACTTTTGCAGCGCTTGCACGCACGCGGGGCGATTGACGAAGAGACACTCTCTCTGGCACTCCTAGAGCCGTTGCCAGAGCCTCCAGCGCCTTTGCCGCAGCGAGCATGGCAGCTGGTGAATCATGTTTACCGTGATGGATTGCGTGGACAGAATATCGAAACGACACTGGACTATGCGCTACAGTGCGAGGTGGAACGCCTAGTTTCGGACTATGCCGAGCAGTATGCCGGGGCTATCGGGCGGAATACGGGGGTCTTGGTCGCCGATGTAGAGACGGGGGCGGTGCTGGCGTATGTGGGGAATGTCCCTGGTCTGAACCGCGCAGGTCAGGGGTATGTGAACATGATCACTGCACGACGTAGCTCGGGGAGTATTCTGAAGCCCTTTCTGTATGCAGGGATGTTGGAGGACGGTCTTCTATTACCTCAGGAGCTAGTCCCGGACTTGCCCGTAAAGATCGGGACTTTTGCGCCGGAAAATTCGTCG
The DNA here is from genome assembly GCA_963543925.1 of uncultured Bacteroidia bacterium. Taxonomy (GTDB): domain Bacteria; phylum Bacteroidota; class Bacteroidia; order Bacteroidales; family CAJPTX01; genus Bacteroides_D. The sequence continues at coordinate 30,477 of CAUUCP010000004.1, forward strand.
CATCAGTTTTCTGGGGCGGTACATGCCTCGGCGGCGCTATCACGTTCGCTGAATATCCCCTCTGTTCATCTTTTGCGTAGCTATGGGATCGATGTGTTTTTGGATTTATTGAAGAAGCTTGGGGCAACGACGTTCAACAAGTCAGCGGAGCACTATGGTTTACCGCTCATCTTGGGCGGAGGGGAATGTACGTTGTGGGAGATGTGTGGGATTTATGCCTCTCTTTCTCGGACTCTGACTCGTTACGTGAAAGAGGGGAACTATTTTTCGGACAACCTTCGTCCGCTACATTACTTGTTGTCGCAATCCCCCGCTCCTTCAGCGATACAGTCGTATGCACCGCTGAGTGCGAGTTCGATCTATCTGACCTTTCAGGCACTTCGCGAGGTAAACCGTCCCGAGGAGGAAACGGGCTGGGGTCTTTTCTCCTCGACGCGTTCGGTGGCTTGGAAGACGGGCACGAGCTATGGGGGGCGCGATGCTTGGGCTATAGGAGTGAATGGTCGCTATGTCGTAGGGGTATGGAATGGGAATGCTACGGGGGAAGGGTTGTCCTCGTTGAGTGGGATACAGAGCGCTGCCCCACTGATGTTTCGCGTCTGGGGTATTTTACCCAGTTGTAGCTGGTTTACCGCTCCGTACGACGATTTGCGTCCTTTGGAGGTTTGTGTTGCGAGTGGATTGCCGCCAAACGCATACTGTCCCGTACGCGATACGATCTGGGTACCCAACCGTGAGTACGAGTATGCCCCGTGTCCCTATCACCGCTTGATACACCTTGATGCCAGTGGACGTTATCGCGTGCACGCTTCGTGTTATCCTCTTGGTCAGATGCGACACGAGCCTTGGTTTGTGCTTCCTCCAGCGATGGGGTGGTTTTACAGTAAATGGAATTCCACGTACCGCGCCTTACCGCCTTGGTTGGAGGGCTGTGACGATGGGAATGGGGTACAGAACATGCAGTTTATCTATCCCCGTCAGGAGGATGCCGAGCTTTCTGTCCCCCGCGACCTAGATGGTAAACCGAGTCCGATCCGCTTTGAGCTGGCGCATGCCCGTCCAGAGAGTCGGGTTTTCTGGCACTTGGACGATCTTTACATCGGCGAAACGCTTCACCTGCACCAGTTACAGCTTTTGCCCTCCGAGGGGGAGCATACGCTGACCGTCGTTGACGAGGGGGGGGGGCGTCGTAGTATTCGTTTCCGAGTGATTTATCGTGCCAAATAGCCCAGAGGGATAGGATGGTTTCGATCTGCTACATTGCATTTTCCTATCTTTGTGAGCGATGAAGTGCACTCAACACACGCCTAGCGTTCTGGTTCGCTATCTCCTGCTCTTCGGGGGAGTTCTCCTTCTTTTTGTAGTATCGCTGTGCGGACATGCTCAGACACGAGAACGACTATCGTGGCACGAAGAACGTAGGGGTGATGAGATGACACTCCGGTTATTGTTACCCCCACTACGACTGGCGAGTGTAGCGGGTTATGCTTCGGGACAAATCCCCCTGCTTGAGGGTGGGATATCTTGGGCATCCGCAGGCGCTCCTGATGTACCCGAGGTAGCTTACGAGTTCCCCGTAGAGGGGGAGACAGGCGCAGTACTGCTGGGCTACGACAGGCGTAACGAGGCGCAACACACGGGAGTGGAAATCGCCCCGGCGAGCGCCCCCAGTTTGGTAGGTCGTCCCCAGCCGCCGCGGCAGCAAGGGGAGATCTATTCACAAGACGTCCTTTTTCCACAAGACGTGGTAGAGCTGAGTGCTCCGTATTATGCTGGGGATGGATGGTATCAGACACTGTATGTACGTCCGTATGCTTACAACCCCAGACGGGGTATTTTCTATTCGTGTAGCGAGGTTGTCGTTCGTTTGTCTGGGGTAAAACGGATTGTGCGTCGCCCTCAGGTTTCGACCCGCGGTGTACTCTCCACGACGGAGCAGGGGGTTTTGCTGGTGGTGACCCCTTCGCACTATTTGAAGATCCTCGAGCCCTTTTTGCGTTGGAAACAAGACCGCGGCTTGGGTGTCGAGGTCTTACTCTTCGGCGGGGGGGATGCGAAGTACCCTAATGTGCAGGATACGACCGCGCTTCTGCATTATCTTCGGGAGCGCTATGGGCAGCATGAACGCCCACTGAAGTACGTGCTATTGGTGGGGAATCGGAAAGAGGTTCCCCCTTTGCGACGTCAAGGAGCTACGCGCATAGCAGATAGTGACCAAGCGTATGGACAGATGGTGGGTGAGGATTCTCGTAACGAGATTTACGTAGGACGCTTTCCTGCCTATACACAGGAGCAGCTCTTGACCCAGATTCAACGGGTCTTGTATTACGAACGCGACCTAAGGGGAGACAAGAGCACGTATACGCAGGCGCTGTGTATCGCTTCTGACGAGGGTGGGGGACTTGGCGACAATGGAGAGACCGACCTTGAACACTCGGAGATCTTGCGCTCGACCCTGCTCAATGGAGGGTATACGAAAGTTTCTCTGCTCTACGACACGCCACGCAAGGCGCTGAGTGCGGATACGGTGGCGAGTGTGATCGCCACGGGGCTAGGGGTGATCAACTACATCGGGCATGGCTACAGCAACCGTTGGACGACCTCGGGGTATTCAGTCAACAACATTTTTGCGCAAGAGCAAACAGAGACGCACCCCGTGATCTTTGACGTGGCTTGTAGTAATGGGAACATGGAGGTTTCTCCGTGCTTTGCCGAGGCGTGGATGTGGGCACAACACCAGCAGCGCCCCAGTGGTGCGATAGGGATCTGCGCGAGTAGTGAGGAACAACACTGGGCAGCTCCGATGCGCGCTCAGGATCGGATGAACGACTTGTTGACCAAGCGCACTGTACACCCGGACGTGGTGACCCTCGGGGGGATAGTGAATGCAGGGATAGCCGAGATGTTGGTACATTACCGCGATACCCCCTTGAGTCAGGGACGTACGACCGCCGAGACGTGGACACTGTTTGGCGACCCAAGTGTCGTGCTGCGGAGTAAAGTGCCCGAACGTTTGTCGGTCACACATGAGACCGAGTGCTACGTATCGGACACGGAGTTCTGTATTTCCTGTAGTTCGGAAAATATCGAAGCGACGCTGCGCGTGGGGTATCCGTCTGGCGATACGGTGTATTTTCCATGCGAAATCCAAGAAGGAAAGGGGTGTTTCAAGGGGTTACAATTAACCCAAGGGGCGAGTCTCCACCTGACCGTATGGGGGGTAAATAAAGAGACCTATACCGCAGATATCCCCTGTACAGAGGGTACGGCTGGTGATATTAGGATACGCACGCTATCCTTAGTACCGATCTCCGTAGCCCAGCCCAATAGATTTTCTGCAGGGGATGAATGGGAGGTTCGTTGCTCGCTCTACTACACGGGGACGCAACTGCCTTATGGTGGTTTAGAAGGCACGCTGTCGCTAGCCCCTGACGGAGGGCTGGTCTCTCTGGGGGGTGGTCAGCCAATCGCCCCCTTTACGGGAGTCAATCAGGAGATAGAGTGGGTGGTAGGACGTTTCTCTATCAGCAAGGACGTAACGAATCAGACCATCGCGACGCTCTCTGTGTCTTTGCAAAAGGAAGGAACGACGGTTGCGACGCGCACCTATTCGAACCGTGTAGACGCGGTCGAAGTGCGGATTCTGAGTCTTCGGAGTGCGCGCTCGCTCATAGTCCAAGCGGGTGAATCCATTGCACTATCCGTCCTTTTAGAGAACAAGAGCGCAATAGCCATGAGGGGGGGACGCCTACGTCTACGTTGGGAAAGGGAGAACGGGGCACAGATCGGGGAGTCCATCGTTCAGCACGAACTCGGAACGCTCGCCGCATATACGAAACACACGGAACAGGTATCGGTGACCCTCCCGCCAACCCTGACTTCGATGGAGTCCGTACGGTTGGTTGCCGAGCTATGGATAGAGGATGCCCTTCATACACAAGAAGCTCTTTCTCTCATCGAGGGGTTACCGATGGCACCTGACATCGAATGGCAGCATGGTTTTCCATTCTCACGAAAAAGGGGCGAGTTGTTAGAGACACGTTACTACTTCGGCGAGCCCGTACTGGAGGGTCGGACGAACCGCATCGTGGGTGTGCAAATTCCCATTTTCTCTTCAGCGTCAGAACTCCGCGTGCGAGGCTTGTATGCTGATATCCTGACGCTAGAGGCGCAGAAGCAAGAACTCAGTAGTACGCATATCGAGGCTAAGCAGAACGGAGGGCGGGATACCGTACTTCGGATCGAAAACAATTATGTCACCCTTCCTCTCCCAGCCTTTAACTACAATGAGATTACGATGAGCGACCTCGTGCTTCGGCTTCAGAGCATCGGAATCTCTGAGACGGCCGCTTACCACATTCCTGGTCAGTGCACCACGGGGGTACGGACCGTGCGTCTCTCCCGCCCTTTAGGAGAAGAGGGTGTAGACTCGACCTACGGGGTGTCCTCATTACCGAAATTACGCTTTGTCTATGCTCAGAAGACAGACTTTCACTTTACGGTGGTAGACGAGGGGGGTGCACCTGTCTCGTTTGCGAAATTGGATCTTTTCGACCAGATCTTCCATACTGATGCCCAGGGGGAGGTAACCTTCTCTTTTACTGAGGGGGATTATAAATGCGAAGTCTACTCTGCCGAGCATGGTTCCCAGTACTTCTGGTTGCGCTTGCGCAAGGAGCACCCAGCGATCCGCTTGGTGTTGCACGCGCCCGAGCTACAAACAGTAATTTGCCTATTGAAGGATAAGGTTACAGAGCAGCTCATCGCTGATGGCGAGATAAGCTATGCAGGGGAACGGGTTACGAGCAATGAGGCGGGGGAGTATATATTGCACCTTCCTGGCGGGACTCGTTATGTGAACGCCTTCGCGGAAGGCTATTACGGTGGGGCGCGTCGTCTACCAATCACGGGGAGTACCACGCGGGTTGAGATATGGCTCTCGCCACGGGAGCTCTCATCGTCCCTAACGTTGGAGACGCGCCCGAACCCCGTACATTCTTTTCTAGAACTTTCCTCTCATTCGTTACTGACAGAGCTTCGGATTTATGACCTGCATGGGGTCGCCGTCGTGCAACAAAAGTTAGAAGGATATCATTACTCGGTAGAGCTGGGACACCTGCCACGGGGGATCTATCTACTGGAGGTATACGGGCGTGGGACAGGAGTTGTACGGCGTAGAATAGTGAAAGATTGATGGGCGAACGAAAGAAGAAAATCAGTAAGGCGCGAGCCTACTACCAACGTTTCTTGCATTTTATCCACCGCGATGTTTGGATCATCGAGTACGAGGAGTCACCTCGTGCTCGGCAACGTTTGCTTCGGGTGCTACGGATCATCCTTTTGGTTCTACGGGAGTTTACCCACAACAGTGTGCAACTGCGAGCAACGGCACTGACCTACTACTCTATGATGTCGATGGTGCCGATCGTGGCCATGGGCTTTGGTATCGCGAAGGGTTTTGGTCTGGAACGGCGGTTGACAGAGCTCATTCACGAACGTCTATCGACCTACCCCGAACTGAGTACCAAGTTGATCGAATTCTCCTCGGCACTTCTCGAGCGCACGGGCGCAGGTCTTATCGCGGGGATCGGGGTAGTGATGCTCTTCTGGTCGGTCATCAAGGTCTTTAACAACATCGAGAAGTCGTTTAACGTCATCTGGCGTATCACGACCCCCCGGAGCTGGTTTCGCAAGTTTAGCGACTATCTGTCCATGATGCTTCTGGCGCCCCTACTCATCCTTGTAGCGAGTAGTGCCAACGTTTTTCTGAAATCCTTTTTGATGAAAGCGGCACAGGACATCGAGGTGCTGGGTCTACTGAAGAACTATATGCTGGTTCTGCTTCGGCTGACACCCTACGTCCTGCTCTCGCTTGCGTTTACTTTCCTGTACGTGGTGATGCCGAACACGAAGGTCAAGTTCTCCTCGGCACTGATAGCTGGCTCGGTGGCGGGGATTGGTTTTGCTGTCACACAGTGGTTCTACCTAGCGTTCCAGTTCGGCGTGTCTCGGTACAATGGGATCTATGGGAGCTTTGCAGCCCTTCCGTTATTTCTGGTCTGGTTGCAAGTGAGCTGGTTGATCGTGCTGGTGGGTGCCGAGCTCTCCTATGCAATCCAGAACGTGAAGCTCTATGAGTTTGAACGCGATGCGAACAACCTTAGTCCGAAACGGACAAAAGTGCTGAGCATGCTGCTCTTGGCGACCATCGTACAGCGATTCAAACTCGGGGAGCGCCCGCTAACCTCCGACGAACTGGCTCAGGAGCACGGGATACCGCTTCGCCTTGTGAATCGTCTCCTTCACTGGATGGTAGAAACCAAGCTCCTGAGTATGGTCTATACAGAAGATGAGACAGTGCCCGCCTATGAACCAGGACAGACAACCGAGAAATATAGCATCGACTATCTTGTACAAAAGCATGACGAATGTGGTACGACGATCGCGGCACGTGGGAAGCTGCTGCCGATCATCGAAGAGTTATATGAGAACTACATGAAGCACGTGGCGTCGGAACGCTACACGCTACAGTCGATGATCGAGACCGTGGAGACGAAATAACCTCCCAGCGGAGGCGAACAAGAGATGGACAAGTTCAAGCTAGAGGCTTCTTTCAAACCGATGGGCGACCAACCCGCAGCGATTCGCGATCTGGTCGATGGGTTTCGCAACGGCGAACGAAGTCAGGTTCTGCTGGGGGTGACGGGATCGGGAAAGACCTTTACGGCGGCGAATATGATCGCCGAGCTCAATCGTCCTACGCTTGTCCTGAGCCACAACAAGACGCTCGCCGCACAACTCTACAGCGAATTCAAAGGCTTCTTCCCCCACAACCGCGTAGAGTATTTCGTTTCCTACTACGACTATTACCAGCCAGAGGCTTATATCCCCTCGACAGATACCTACATAGAAAAAGACCTCTCGATCAACGACGAGATTGAAAAGCTGCGACTGAGTACGACCTCTGCACTGCTGTCGGGGCGGAATGATGTTATCGTAGTCTGCTCGGTTTCCTGTCTCTATGGGATTGGTAACCCGGCGGATTTCCACGAAAACACCGTAACCCTAAAGGTCGGGGGGCGTGTAAACCAAGACCAGTTCCTACGCCACCTGGTGAATGCCACCTATATGCGTACAGAGCTTGTTCTGGAACGTGGTAACTTTCGGGTGAAGGGGGACACCGTAGATATCGCCGTCGCTTATGGGGACTATGCCTACCGGATATTCTTCTGGGGGAACGAGATCGAGCGGCTACAGAGCTTTGACCCGCTTACGGGGGGTATCATCGACGACAATCTGCCAGAGGTTACTATTTACCCAGCCAGCATCTTTGTGACGACAAAAGAGCACTTAAAACGGGCAATACGGGCAATACAGGATGACCTTGTACGACAGATCGACTTCTTTGAGAGCGAAGGGAAGTATGCGGAAGCCAAACGTCTGCAGATGCGTGTGGAGAACGACATGGAGATGATGCGCGAGCTCGGGTATTGCAAAGGAGTAGAAAACTACTCGCGCTACTTCGACGGGCGTCCTCCGGGGTCTCGTCCTTTCTGTCTATTGGACTACTTCCCAGAGAACTTCCTGACGGTCATTGACGAGAGCCACGTGACGATCCCACAGGTGAAGGGGATGTATGGTGGGGACTTTGCACGAAAGAGCAATCTGGTGGAGTATGGTTTTCGGCTTCCCGCCGCGCTTGATAACCGCCCCCTACGTCTGGAGGAGTTCGAAGCTCAGGTGGGGCAGGTACTCTACGTGAGTGCTACGCCCGCAGATTATGAGCTAGAAAAGAGTGGCGGGGTTTTCGTAGAGCAGCTCATTCGCCCCACGGGGGTACTCGACCCACGCATTGAGGTGCGCCCCATCCGAGGGCAGATCGACGACCTGTTGCACGAGATACAGCTACGCAAGGAACGAAGCGAACGCGTATTGGTCACGACCCTCACGAAGAAGATGGCAGAGAACCTGACGGACTTCCTGCGAGGGGTAGGCGTGCAGTGCGAGTATATCCACTCGGACGTTGATACGCTCGACCGCGTACGAATCCTGGACGAGTTGCGCGCAGGCGACTTTGATGTGCTAATCGGGGTGAACCTCCTACGCGAGGGGTTAGACCTACCCGAGGTCTCGTTGGTAGCCATCCTCGATGCGGACAAAGAGGGCTTTCTTCGTTCGACACGCGCCCTGACCCAGACAGCGGGGCGGGCGGCACGCAACGTGAATGGATTGGTGATCATGTATGCCGATCACATCACAGATTCGATGCAGAGCACCATCAGCGAGACTGAGCGTCGGCGCAAGATACAACACGAGTATAACGTGACGCACCATCTGACACCACAACAGTTGAAGAAGAAGACACGCAAGTCGCTCCTCGAGGGGAGTGCGGTAGATTTCCTCTTTGACAATAGCGACAAGAAGGAGGAAAGTAAAAAGGAGGTAACGCCCGTAGCGACTCGTCTCTCACCCGCCGAACTGCGGAAGGCTATCCAACAAGAAGAGCGAGCGATGAAAGAGGCTGCGAAGAAGAAGGATTTCAAAGCCGCCGCCGCCCACCGCGATCGGATGTTTGCCCTACAAAAAGGGTTGGAAGAAAACTAGCACCACGGCGACAGTCTATAACTAGGGAAGAGTTTTTTTATCCCCCTCCATCCCAGTTTCCGTCTGGCTTTAGGGTACGCTCCCCCTACTCTCCTGCTACGCGCCATTTTGCGTTAACATTTTTTTTGAGAACTTGCCTCGTGCTTAATATAAACCATTGACTATAATGAGAAAGAGGTTGAAAATCGTAGTAACGAGCCTACTGCTACTCTGTGCGTGGGGCGTGTCGGGGGTATTCGCCCAGTCGGGAACGGAACGCCCGTTCATCACAAAGTGGCAAGGAGAGGCTGGGAAGGAGCTTGTGCTCCCAATCTTTGGGACGGAGTACAAGCTTGTAATCAAGAACGCAAAGGGCGAGGTGGTGAAAAGCGAGGAGAAGATCACCCGCGAGGATTTGAAGTCCCCCTATGTTTTCATCCCCACAGCGAATGGCGTCTATACCGTAGAAGCGGGTTCCAAGGGGGTAAAGTATATGCGCACCATGAGTGACGACGAGGAAGTGATTGGTGATTCTGATAAGCTACTCTCGGTCGTCCAGTTCGGGAGTGTCGCATGGGAGTCGATGGAATTCATGTTTGCAGGAGCACATCAGATGAGCTTTGCCCCAGACATCGATACCCCAGACCTTAGCAAGGTAACGAGCATGAGGCTCATGTTCTTGGAGTGCCAATCCTTCAACCAGCCGCTAAACAACTGGAAGGTAGACAACGTGACCAACATGATGGGGGTGTTCGCTAAATGCTACGCCTTCAACCAGCCACTCAACAACTGGAAGGTAGACAACGTGACTAACATGATGGGGATGTTTTCGGGAACCTCCTTCAACCAACCGCTCAACAACTGGAAGGTAGACAATGTGACCAACATGGGATATATGTTTAATGGCTGCACCACCTTCAACCAACCGCTAGACAAGTGGAAAGTAGGCAAGGTGACTGACATGAGCATGATGTTCCGAGAATGCCACGCCTTTAACCAGCCACTCAATGAGTGGGATGTGAGCAACGTGACCGACATGACCTATATGTTCCGAGACTGCCGCGCCTTCAACCAGCCACTAGACAAGTGGAAAGTAGGCAAGGTGACCAGCATGCACTATATGTTCTCTAGCTGCCACGCCTTCAACCAGCCACTCAATGAGTGGGATGTGAGCAATGTAACTAACATGATGGGTATGTTCAATGGATGCGACTCCTTTAACCAGCCACTCAACAACTGGAACGTAGGCAACGTGACTACGATGGAGGATATGTTCAATTACTGCCATGCATTTAACCAACCACTCAATGAGTGGGATGTGAGCAACGTGACCACGATGAACTACATGTTCAGAAACTGCTACGCCTTCAACCAACCACTAGACAAGTGGAACGTGAGCAAGGTGACTGACATGAGCCGTATGTTCCTAGGCTGCGACTCCTTTAACCAGCCACTCAATGAGTGGAAAGTAGACAACGTGACCGACATGGACAACATGTTCAATGGCTGCTCCTCTTTTAACCAGCCGCTAGATAAGTGGAAAGTGGACAACGTGACCGACATGGACAACATGTTCAATGGCTGCTCCGCATTCAACCAGCCGCTGGGCTCATGGAAGATAAGGAAGATAAAAAGAGCAGTAGGCGGACTTTCTACAACCGCGATGAGTCCATCGAACTATTCCCAGACACTCGTCGGGTGGGCGGAGCAAACCGATATCACCGCAAAACCATACTTCTTCGACAACGTTAAGGGACTCGTTTATAACGACCAAGGTAAGGCGGCACGCCAAACACTCGTAGACAAAGGATGGAATTTTAAAGATGATATCTACCAATCCAGTGGCGTATCCATTACCCCACGATCCTTCCCCCTTGTATTCGACAAAGAGTGGGTATTACCCTTGGAGAAGTGGGGCGTAGAGGAAACAGAGGAGATCAGTCTATCGACCGACACGGAAGGGATCATCTCCTACGAAATGACCGCAGACAAGAAAGGGGTACGCATCAAGGGGCTCAAGGAGGGGAAGTGTCAACTCACCGCCACCATCGCAGCCCAACCTGGGGTACACGAGCAGGCCTATACCAGTACCTGCGAGATAGAGGTCTACATCCCCATAGAGCGCTTCACTATTACCCCCGCAAGCAAGACCCTAAAGGTCGGGGAGGAGTTCACACTTACTGCCCATTTCTTTCCAGAGAATGCTACACATAAAGGTGTGGGCTGGGAATCTCAGCCCCCCGAGATTGCTACGGTAGACAACAATGGGAAAGTCACAACCAAAAAAGCAGCGGAATGTACTATCATAGCACGGGTAAAAGCATACGGACGCTCATTCTACAGAACATGTGACCTCATCATAGAAGACCCAAGTAGTAGCGGAAACAATGGAAATAACGGAGGAGGTAATAACGGGGGAGGAAATAGTGGTGGCAACAGCGGCAACAATGGAGGTGGAAATGGAGGGAATAACGGTGGCGATAACAACGGCGGAGGCAATGGTGAAGGTGGCGATAACAACGGGGGCAACCCAACCACCTTCACTGTAACCCTGACGCAGCCCGCAAACGGTAAGATAGAGATCGAGGGGCACGCCACAAAGAGCTCGATAACCGTAGCCAAGGATACCAAGCTCACCGTAAAGGCTACGCCCAACGACGGGTACAAACTGAAGGAGATACAGGTGAATGGGCAAAAGCTTGACGGTATCACCTTTGTCGTAAAGGCAGCCACTACCGTCACGGCGGTATTTGAGAAAGAGACCTTTGCCGTAACCCCCAGCGTCAATAACGAGGCGTGGGGCGAGATCGCCATCTCGGGGGCATCTGACCTCAAGGCAGTAGCGTACGGTACAGAGCTCACCGTAACGGTCACCGAAAAAGAGGGGTACAAACTGAAGACACTGACGGCTGGTGACAAGGATATCACCGAAACCAAAAAGTTCGTCGTAAAGGCAGCTACCACCGTCACGGCGGTCTTCGAGTCCAAGCAAGGTGGCGCGGTAGAGGACGCCCTGTTGGCAGGCATTGCCGTAGCGCCGAACCCGTTCAGCTCGCAACTGCGCCTCCTCAATCCCGAGGGCATCGTCGCACGCTACGAGGTGGTCAATGCCTCTGGGATGGTCGTACGTTCGGGGGCTCTTTCTGAAAAAGAGGTTGTGGTAGATACAGAGACGCTGTCCGCAGGTATCTATTTTGTGCGTTTAGAGGCACAAAATGGTGCGCAAAAGAGCTTAGTGGTATCAAAGTAGCGTCTACTTCTTCTATCGAATAAAAACCCGCCTTTCTGTCGCTTTGACAGAGGGGCGGTTTCTATTTGTAATCGCTTGAATCCCCTCTAGGAGATCACAAAGAATGCACTAGCGATACTGTCCTAAAAAAGTGTGTAAGCATCACTACAACGGGGGAGAAAAACGGGGAAATGCAGCTTTATATATTCCTAAATTCCTTATCCCCAAACAAGGCATGCTAGGAGTACACCAATGCTACACCGACGCTACACGTACTCCACACCGACTAAACTAAGTAAAAATTACCTACCCCAAAATAGCCCATATTCTATACGTATTTCTTCATTCCATTACTCTATCATTTAGCTTATCGTATAAAAATAGAGGTTTGGGATTTCCTAAAGTGGTGGTGTGTAATGGAGGTATAAAGAGCGGGCGGTAGGAAGAGGAATTGGTAGCCTGTTACACACTCTTGTGGAGGGTATCGAGCGTATCGTATAGTGTGGTTCAGGCTAAGAGTGGCGTAGCTAGGATGAGAGATTTCGTATAAATCCTTCCGTTCTCCTGCTTAAAAGCCCGTTTTTCCGTAGCTTTGCAAAAACACAACGAAAGGAGTGAATATGGTAACTAAAGAACTCATTGCGCCTAAGAGCATCGTCGTGGTCGGGGCTTCCGACGACGTTTACAAGCCTGGAGGGCGTGTCCTAGAGAACCTCATTTTATACAAGTACAGTGGGGCGCTCTATGCGGTGAATCCGAAGGCGGAGAGTGTGCAAGGGATCAAAGCGCACAAGAGCGTGGAGGAACTCCCCGCGGTGGAGTGTGCCATCATCGCAGTGGCGGCGAAATTCTGTCCCCACATCGTGGAGGTCTTGGCAAAGGAAAAAGGGACGCGCGCCTTTATCATCCTATCCGCAGGATTCCACGAAGAGAACGAAGAGGGAGCGAAACTCGAGCGTCAGGTGGTCGAGATCATCGATAGCGTGGGCGGTTCGCTCATCGGTCCGAACTGCATCGGGATGATGAATTCGAACTATACGGGCGTCTTCAGTCGCCCTATCCCGAAGTTCAACCCACGGGGGGTAGATTTCATCACGGGCTCTGGAGCTACGGCGGTGTTTATCCTCGAATTGGGGATGCAGCAGGGGCTGCAGTTCTCCTCGGTCTTCTCCGTAGGGAACAGTGCACAGTTGGGAGTGGAAGAGATCTTGGAGTACCTCGACGAGTCGTTTGACCCAGCGACCTCTTCTCGTGTCAAGCTCCTTTATGTGGAAAGTATTTCCAAGCCAGAGAAACTGTTGCAGCACGCACGTTCGCTCATCAGCAAGGGTTGTCGTATCGCTGCGGTAAAGGCGGGTTCGTCAGAGGCGGGTAGTCGTGCCGCGAGTTCGCACACGGGGGCTATGGCGAGTAGCGATGTGGCGGTAGATGCCCTCTTCCGCAAGGCGGGGATCGTCCGTTGCCGTGGTCGTCAGGAACTACTGACCGTGGCGAGTATCTTCACGCTGCCGCCGTTGCAAGGCAAGCGTATCGCGATTATCACGCACGCGGGGGGACCTGCGGTGATGCTCACCGACTCGCTATCGAATGGGAAGATGGAGGTGCCTAAGATTAGTGGAGAGAAGGCTGAGGCGCTCCTGACGAAGCTTTTCCCAGGGTCGTCGGTTGCGAACCCGATCGACTTTCTGGCGACGGGGACGGCCGAGCAGCTGGGGTATATCATCGACGCCTGTGAGAAGGATTTCGACGTAGACGGGATGGCGGTCATCTTTGGTAGCCCGGGGTTGTTCCCTGTCTATGACGTCTATGACCTGTTGTCGGAGCGGATGCGTACTTGCAAGAAGCCGATCTTCCCCATTCTCCCCTCGGTAGTGAATGTGGCAGACGAGATAGCACAGTTTGTAGCGAAGGGGAATATCTACTTCCCCGAGGAGGTGGTCTTTGGCGATGCCCTTTGCCGCATCATGTCGACACCAGCACCTCAACCCGTCAATGCGGCGCTACCGCAAGTGGATGAAAAGACAATCCGCGCTATCGTAGACGCAGCGCCCGATGGTTATCTTGCCCCCGACAAGGTGCAGGCACTTCTCGATGCAGCGGGCATCGTACGGGCAGGCGAGGCGGTAGTGACCAGTGCCGAGGAGGCGGTAAAGGCTGCCGAGCGTCTAGGTTACCCCGTGGTGATGAAGGTGGTAGGACCCGTACACAAATCGGACGTGGGGGGTGTGAAGCTCAATGTCAAGGATGCAGCCACGGTGCGTTCGGAGTTTGAGCGGATGATTCAGATCAAAGATACTACCGCAATCCTTTTACAGCCCATGCTCAGTGGTTCGGAACTCTTTGTGGGCGGTAAGCGCGACGAACGTTTCGGCGCAATGGTACTGTGTGGGATGGGGGGAATCTTCATCGAGGTACTGAAGGACGTAGTAGCGGGTCTTGCGCCGATAGCCGTGCCCGAGGCGCTGGAGATGATTGCCAAGTTGCGGAGTGTGAAGATCTTAGACGGTGTACGTGGTCAAGCGCCTATTCCGCGCGAGAAGTTCGCCGAGGTGGTAGCCCGCGTGAGTGTGTTGATGAGCGTGGCGCCCGAGATCTTCGAGATGGACTTGAACCCTCTGCTTGGTACGGAAAAGGGTGTGGTAGCGGTTGACGCGCGCATCCGCATAGCACGTTAATCGGTATGGAAGAAAAGCCTAGCAAAGGGCTTACGAAGAACGAATGGATGCTCATCGCGATGATCGCGGTGGGCATCCTCTTGATAGCCATGAAGTGGGAGCACATCTCCAAGGCCGTAATAGAGTCTTTCAGCGCTTATTTTCGTTAGGGGTTATAAAACATTTATCTTTTCCGAAACGTTCTATAGAACTCGGAGCATTGGCAATATAATACAGTCCTGCTCGGATACGGATGTACATACAGGACTTACAGGCATTTCATTTTAAGAGCTACGACCTTCTTGAGGTCACCTTCCATCCCCACCTCAACTTTCTGGTAGGGGAGAATGGAGCGGGGAAGACGAATGTGTTGGATATGCTCTATTACCTGAGTCTGTGCAAATCTGCGCAGCGTTTTCCCGACAGTTCCTTGATCCAGCATGGCGCTTCACTGGCGACCCTCCGCGGGAACTATGTTTCCTCTAGTCAGACCTTTAGTGTGGCTATGGCGATAAAGTCGAACGCCCCAAAGGAGGTTCTTTTCAACGATGCGCCCGTGCCTCAGATCGCCGACCATATAGGTCGTATTCCTCTTGTAGCCATCTACCCACAGGATGTGGATCTTGCGGCGGATGGCGGCGACCTGAAGCGGCGTTTTATGAATGCGACCATCTCGCAGTATGCTCCAGACTATCTATCGACCTACCAGCGGTATGCTTTTCTTCTCTCACAGCGCAATGCCTTGCTCAAGGGGATACTTGACGAGACGCTGCTCTGTGCACTTGATGAGCAACTTGTCCCTCTGGGGCAGTCGCTCTACGAAGCGCGCAAGGCTTTTTGCGAAGCGCTTTTGCCCCTCTTTCAACACTACTACGCACTTATCGCACAAAACGAAGAGACCCCAACCCTCCAATACCGTTCGCAGCTTACAGAAGGGGATTTCTTGTCTCGTTTGCGCTCCTGCCGTGAGCAAGACTGTCGGATGGGGTATACGACGGTAGGTATCCAACGGGACTCGATCGACTTTTTCCTTGATGGTTACCCTCTGCGGCGGGAGGGGTCTCAGGGACAGCAAAAGAGCTTTGTAGTAGCGCTTCGGTTGGCACAATACCGTTATCTTGCCCAACAAATCGGAGAGTCTCCGATCCTGCTTCTTGACGATATCTTTGATCGCTTCGATACACGTCGCGTAGAGCGTTTGGTCACCCTCTTGGAGTCGGAGGAGTTCGCCCAAGTCTTTATCACGGACACGTCGCTCACTTCTGCACTTTTTGAGACGCTCGCCCCAGACGCCTATTCCCTCTTTGAAGTATCTCGTAACACCTTAACCCTCCATTGATTATGTTAGAAATAAAACGCATCTACTTGCCTCGGCGCGAGCCCGTCTCGCTGGGCTCGGCTCTGTTACGTTTTTTGCAATCGAACCCCTTGATGCTGCACCAGTACACTCTGGAGCGCTTGACGGAGATCTGGCGCGAGTGCAATCCGTCCGAAATAACGCGCGCTACGGGGTCAATTTCTCTGAAAAACCACATTTTGTATATACAGATAACAGACCCTGCTCTTCGCGCGAATTTGACCCCCATACGTTCGAATATTCAAGAGCGCCTGACCGAGGAGCTTGGTTTCGTATACCTCTCTGAGGTGAAGTTTGTCTAAAGTCATGACCTCTGTAGATACTGTCCTCGCGCCGCAGGCGCTGGATCGCTTGCGTTTGCTCCTTGATGGTGTACGGCACATAGGGATTTTCTGTCACGCACGTCCCGATGGTGACGCCATCGGTTCTTCGCTAGCTCTGAGTAATATCTTGACAGCGCAGGGCTACATCGTCATGTGTGTGGCGCCCAACCTAGCCCCAGAACACGTAATATGGCCGGCCGGGCATGACCGACTGTACACCTACGAGATAGAGGGGTTCGATGTCCGCGCCTTTCTGCCGACCTGCGATCTGTTTTTCTTTCTAGATTTGAATAATCTGCAGCGTCTTGACGAGTCATTGATGTCGTTGGTGGAGTCGCTTCCGCAGCCGCGGGTGATGATAGATCACCATCCCTATCCGAGCAGTGACTTTGACCTACTTTTTTCGATGCCCGAGGCGAGCTCGACGTGCGAATTGCTTACCGAGCTTGTGCTTCGTTTTTGGGGTGAGGAGGTGATTACCCCCCGGGTGGCTACGCCTCTGTACATGGGACTGATGACCGACACGGGGTCGTTTAGCTATTCTTGTTCTCGGGGTCGTACTTTTGAGATAGCGGGTCTGTTAGTAGACCACGGCGTGGATGTTGCGGAGGTACAGGAGCGGGTTTATAATTCGCGCTCCCTGGAGAGTCTGATGCTACAGTCGTTCCTCTTGTTACGAAAGACGAACTTTTTTGTGAACGGTCGCGTGGCGCTGATCAAGCTCTCGCAATCGGTACAAAGCGAGTACAACTACCAGCCCGGCGACTCGGAGGGGCTGGTAAATCTCCCCCTGAGCATCGCGGGGGTGGAGATCTCGATCCTGCTTAGCGAGCGCGCCAATGGCACGGTGCGGATCTCGGTACGTTCGACGCGCGCCCATACGATCAATGGGTTGATGACGCGCTATTTCAATGGAGGAGGACACCCCCAAGCGTCGGGGGGGACGCTTCGCCTGCCGATGTACCAGGCCATCAATTTCACCCAAGATATCTTCGAACGTTTCCTAACGTCGTCGGAGACGGTATTGTAGCCCCCTCTACAACGTGAGGGGGAATTTCCCCAGCTTTCCCGACACCTCCTTTAGGGTCTTCTCTCTCTGAGAACCTCCTCGTTGATCAGCATACTCTCCTGAAAAGGGTATGGGTAGGATTTGCTATGCGACTCCCCTAAGCTGGGGTGTGTAAGACCATTACCCTGACCGTCCCCCATGGGATCTCCAAGATCCTACGAGATGCTACGCTTTTACGTACACCTCTCACTATTCCAACGATAAACAATAAGCCACAAAGGGCACAAAAAGACTTAAAATCTCCTCTAGTCTAAAAATATTCTTTCGTTCGCTCTTTTCTGCTAAACCCTTCTTTTTCTAATACATACACATTACATCAGTATGACAAATATTAAGAATTGGCACTACGTTAACACTGTTTTTTTTTTTTATTTCGGAACTATAGATATTTTAGTATTGTCATCCTATGACAGACTCTTCATTTTTGAGAAGTAGCCCTAGTGGATAGTATTTGATTAACAACCTAAAATATTCTCAATCATGACGCTTTCTATTCGCGCTCGCCTCAATCTTATATTTGGGGTAATCATTGTTCTAGTCCTCTCCTTTGGAGTGTTCATCATTCTGAAATCGATGAACTCTCGGAAGATAGTCAACTTGATCTACGAATCGAACGCTGGCAACTATGCCGAGAGTAATGCTGTCATTGCGATGACGAATTACTTGAATTATAACCAATCGGTGGATTTGCAGACCGCGACGCAGATGTTGGACAGCACCCAGCGATGTATAGAGGTTTGCCTCCAGCGATGTATCGAGGTAAATACTGCGGAGGGGGAACAGCTAATACGCGATGCCAAGGAGACTCTCGCGCTTCTGCGTAAAGACGAGGCTTCTTTGAAGGAACTGGAGGTAGAGGATGGTCAGTTGACCGATGGGGTCAACCGAGCCTTTGCAAGTCTATTAGAGGAGATTGGGCGTGTGGATCGGGTAAAATCCGATGTGGTGGTAGGTATATCTCATGGCAGTGACCTTTACCAACAATACGGGGCTTACGACGATGCCTCTGCTCTGAAACGTGCTTATGAAAACTACCACGAGATCTCGCTCAAGGCAGTCTACAAGGAGATCGCCCAAGCTCTGGAGGTACTCTCCGAGTCAGAAAAAAAGCTTTACGAGCATGCGACCAAGATGGTGGAAGCCAAGCTTTCGTTCAAGAAGCACTCCGACATTCTTTCGAAACAGCTAGATGATGCTACAGTGCTCTTCGGTGTAGAGTACCGAGAGGATTATCAGGCGGTATTGTTTTACACCTCGCTGATATTGGTAATATTGATTCTCTTCTCAGGTATCATTTCTGCCTACACCTCTCGGATGGTGACCACGGCGTTGCGCCAAGGGGTGGAACAGATGGAGCTTTGTGCTTCTGGTAACTTCAACAGTCGGTTATCGAAGCGTTCTCTTGAGCGTGGCGACGAGTTTGGGAATCTGTCTCGTTCGATCGAAGCGATGACCCAACAGGTGCGCCACTCGATAGGGGAGGTGAAGGAGGAGGCCGACAAGGTTTCCGAGGCGAGTGCGCAGCTGCATGTAATCTCCAAAAAGCTTTCAGAGGGTACCAACACCCAAGCCTCGAGCGCAGAACAGGTGAGCAGTGCCATGGAACAAATGGCGGCCAACATCGATCAGAATGCAGAGAACGCGACGCAGACGCAAGCCATAGCCTTGGCGATGGAGGAAAAGATCCTCAAGGTCAATGAGCTCTCCCAGAAATCGCTCCATTCTGTGGAGTCGATTACTCAGAAGATCGCCATCATCAGTGAGATAGCGAATCAGACGAATATTCTGGCTCTGAATGCGGCAGTGGAAGCGGCACGTGCTGGGGAACACGGACGCGGGTTCTCGGTGGTAGCGTCGGAGATTCGGAAACTCGCGGAGCGGAGTCGTGAGGCGGCGTCGGAGATCTCTACCTACTCTTCGCAATCGCTCGGCGACACTCACGAAGCCGCAAAGGGACTTGACGACGTCTTACCAGAAGTAAAGCATACGGCACAGCTGGTGTTGGAAATCGCCACCGCGAGCAACGAGCAACGACAGGGCGTGGATCAGATCAATGCGGCGATCCAAGAGCTATCGGAGGTCATTCAGCACAATGCGTCGGCAAGTGGGGAGATGGCCACAGCAGCGGAGGAGCTCAATGGTCAGGCGCAGGCGCTGAACTCTGCAAGTTCGTTCTTTGTCATATAGCACATTGTCTCTCTAATATAGTTTGTTGGGAGTCCTCCGTCTTACGAGATGGGGGACTTTATTTTTAGGAGATGTTGGGGCGCTTGAGTATAAATTACTACCTTGCCCAAAATTGAGGCGGCGAGATGGATTGTTTTTGTTATTACACCGCACTCCAGCTAGGGGTTTGGAATGCATGGATCCCCACGGTGGGGTTAGTACTTATCCAGTATGTATTCATGGGTATTTTTCGGGAGACGGGCAAGCGTGCCACGGACACCTCTTGGTATACGGCGCGTGAACGTCGTCATGCGAGATGGAGCTTTATATGGATGTTCGCCCTGCTGGGAGTCTCATTGTTTGTTCCCCTTCGTCTAGGAACCTCCTTTTTCCTTGTAGGCGGGATACTCTTTCTTGTCTCGCTGGTGGGTTTCTTGTCCGCCTTTCTCGCCTATTGGCAGACGCCACTGGATGAGACTGTCCGTCGTGGCGTGTATCGGATTTCTCGGAACCCGATGTACTTTTTCTACACACTGGGGATGCTCGGCGTTTGTATCGCTAGTACATCGCTATGGCTACTCTTAGCGACATTGTTGCTTGCCTATGAGACGCACCACGTAATCTTGGGGGAAGAACGTTATTGCGGCGAACGGTATGGAGACACGTACCGTGCATACAAAGCGCGCACGCCCCGCTATTTTCTATTCTTTTAACTTCTAACTAACTCAACGTAAGATGGATCGAACAAAACTCGTGAACGAATACCCTTCGGAGTGTACCACGTTGATCGTGGGCAGAGAGATGACCGCCGACGGGTCGCGCATAGTAGCCCGCTCGGAAGACTGGAATGCGATGTATGCGAAAAATCTAGAGCTTTACGAGGATACCAGTGAGGGACCAGCGAGCTTTGTGGCGCGCGATAGCCCGTTCCGTTGCGACCTTCCGAAGGAAGCTCTTGGCTATACCGCGATGCCGACCTTTGACCTGCCAGGTCACTGGGGGAGTGCAGGCTTTAATACAGCGGGCGTGGGGATGAGTGCTACGGAGAGTATCTTTAGTAGCGAACGTGCTCTCGCCGCCGATCCACTGGTAGAGAGTGGGGTAGCCGAGAACTCGGTATTCAACATCGTCCTACCGTACGTACGCACGGCACGCGAGGGGGTGGAACGTCTAGGTAAACTGATCGAACAGTTCGGCGTCGCGGAGGGGTTTGGCGTCGGCTTTGTGGACAGTCATGAGATCTGGTACTTGGAGACGGCCTCGGGACACCGTTGGTTAGCGTGTCGTATGCCCGAGGATCAGTATTTTGTGACAGGTAACCAGAGTCGTTTCCGCGACTACAACCCTCAGGACAAAGAGCACTATATGGCGAGTTCGGATCTTGTAGAATTTGCCACTATGCACCACCTCTACGATCCGAGTAAGGGGGCTTTTGACTTTCACGAGGCGTATATCCGGGACGTAACGTTGGACACCACCTACAACTACCCCCGTGTTTGGGGGATACAAGGGCTCTTAAGCCCCGATATCAAGAACGACGTGAGTAAGAATACCTTTCCCGTCTTTGCTAGAGCGAAACGCCCCGTAACGCTCGATGATGTGCGTCGCGTGTTCCGTTTCCATTACAACGGAACGGAGCATGACCCGTACCTCAACGCCAATCCTAAGGAGAAGTACCGTCCCGTGTCGATCTTCCGTACGACCCAGACCCACATCCTGCAGGTGCGCCCAGAGCTTCCGCAAGCCATCGGATGTGTGAACTACTATGCTATGGGGATGGCAGCCCTTGGGGTCTTTGTGCCGCTCTATCAGGGGATAAGCTCCTATCCACAAGCCTACCTATTGGGGACAGATCACGCGAGCGTAGAATCTGCCTACTGGAAGATGCGCAAGGTGATGACGTTGGGGATGGTCAACTTCAACCGTTACGCTCCGCTCATCCAAGAGACCTATGGGCGTTTTGAAGCGGAGACCACGCAGCGGCAAGCGGAGATGGAGCAGCAGTATCTGGCGATTTACAAGACCCTCCCGCTACAGGCGCAAGATATGCTACAAGCCTTCTCGGACAAAGTGTTATTGGATGCATTGCGGGTCGCAGATCGTCTCCAAGAGGAGCTCTTTACGCGGCTAACGAGTGATATCCAAGCCGAGTATAAATTTGCAGGTGCATAATTTATCAGATATAAGGAAGAGTAATAATGCCAGGTTACGTACGCAGTTGTTTTAAGCAATATGTAGGATTTTCGGGGCGTGCACGCCGCTCCGAGTATTGGAGCTTTGTGTTCTTCAATTTAGCAATCCAAATATCCATCGGGGTATTGAGTGGACTCGCCCTCGCGTTCAAGAGTCCTAAGGGCGCAATGCTTATAGGGAGTCTGGGTTACGTTTACCTTCTTGGGGTAGCCCTGCCGAGCCTTGCTGTGTCGGTACGTCGAATGCACGACCTCGGTAAGGGTGGCGGCTGGATACTGATCAACCTTATTCCACTCATCGGTTGGATCTGGTTCTTTGTACTGTTGTGTACCGCTGGTGAAACGGGTGAGAACCGCTTCGGGAAAGACCCCAAAGAAGAAGAACAGTAAAGAGGCCAGAGTAAAGAAACCAGTATGTACTAACGAAACGTACCCGCAGCATGGGACGCTCCTTTGCGCTCTGTGCTGCGGTTTTTTTTATAGGGGGGAGTGGAGTAGATAAAATCTTGCGCGGTTGGCACTCGCTTCACAGACGCTCTCCCTATTTGGCAGTCGTCGAGGAGGTTATCAACCACCAACGACTGAAGGAGCTCCTCCCACTACACCGCGTTGATATCACAGAAAAACTACAACGGTATCCGATGGTAGAGAACCACCCCCAGCAACAGTATAGAACGCGAGAAACGGTAACTTTGCAGGAGTAAATCCTTGTACAAAATCCCCCCCCGATGCCGCCAGTCCATTATCTACGCCTTCACGAACTTGCCGAACGACTCCACAACGCAATCGCCGCACAGTTCAACGCCCCCCTGTGGGTGGTAGCTGAGATAGCCTCGATCCGCGAAGCTCCCTCGGGACACTGCTACCTTGAGCTCACCGAGGTAGACCCCGAGAAGCACACCGAAATCTCCTCGATGCGAGCGATGATCTGGGCAAGCACGTATAGCACCCTCCGTCCCTTCTTTGAAGAAATGACCCAGACCACCCTCCGCAAAGGACTGCAACTACTGATGCGGGTACGTGTGGAATATTCTGTGCGCTATGGGATGGCACTACAGGTCATAGACATAGACCCGCAATATACGGTGGGCGAGCTCGCAATCCAGCGGCAAAAGACATTGGCACAACTTGAAGAGGACGGGGTTATCGATATGAACCATGAGCTGCCCTTCCCCGAATTTCCACGCCGTATAGCGATCATCTCTGCCTCGCAAGCGGCAGGGTACGAGGATTTCTGTCACCAGCTGGGAGAGACTATTGCGCGCTACCATATTCACGTGAAGCTCTTTCCCGCGCTAATGCAGGGAGACAAGGCTTCCTCGTCGATTCGAGAAGCGCTGTACCAGATTGCCGACCAAGCGGCGCAGTGGGACATTGTGGTAATCATCCGTGGTGGGGGTGGGAAGATGGATCTCAGTTGTTTTGACGACTATGAGCTGTCGGCGATCGTAGCGCAATTTCCCTTGCCCATCGTAACAGGGATAGGGCACGAACGGGATGTCTCGGTCGTGGATCACGTTGCACACACCTCGCTCAAGACCCCAACAGCCGTAGCAGCCGCCCTAGAAAATATCTTTGTCGACGGCGAGGGAGTGTTACGCGAAGCTGTACAAAACCTCCTTCCGTTACTAGAAGAGTATACTGCAAGTTACACCCAAACCCTAGAACGACTCTGTGAGGAAGCCTCGCTCCATGCAACGCACCTTCTCTCACAAAATATCCAAACGCTTCGGTTACAGGCGGAAGGAGCGGCACTCAGTATTCAGGGACGTCTTCGGGAGTATACGCCTAGTTTACAACATCTTGTGGAGCGGAATACGCTACTTGTAAAGCACCGTCTAGAGGGCTTCCCACAACAGTTGCAACAGACCCTGCAAGGGCTACTGCCATGCGTGGATGGCGCTCTCGGGAAGATGCGCATGGAGTATCTATTTACCCTAGCCGAGTGCATGGGACGCGACCCAAGACAGGCGCTGCGAAATGGCTATGCCCTGCTTCGCCCAGTAACCCTTGCACAAAAGGGGGAGCACCTGCAGCTTTTGACCCAAGAAGCAAGCTATGAGGTAGAGGTGCAGTCTGTGAAAAAAGAAGGTCTTTTTACAGACGACGTTACGACGAAAAAGAGTATAAGGGAACGAATGGAGGAGCTGCTTGCGTAATCATCCCCTTGTTACGTTAAGTGACTGTAGGTCTAGACAAAAGGATTTAACAAGGTAGTGTGCTCCCCTCCCTATTAACAAAAACGCCTTTTAAGGCGCAAAGAAGCGCAAAGAGAGGCAAGAGTAGTACCAAAATAGTCAATCATAAGAATTTGCGCTAAATAGCCCCTTTACGGGCTGTTTTAAGGGGAAGGTTTAGGCTCTTTAGATAACCAACCGTCCCAAACGGGTAGCCTCTTCACTCTTTTATCCCCCATAAACAGCAAAAATAAAGGCACGCCTACTGGACGTGCCCTAAGATTGAGAAGTGCTTTCGCACTACAGAGATACAACTTTTTATGCAAACAGTCTTAACAAAGGATTATTTCCTTATTCGTTTTGTTAAGAATATTACTGTTTATAGAACGGGAGCTTCACCACTTGCGCCTTGAGATTCTTGCCACGGACTTGGATGTAGATCTCCGTCCCTGTCTTGGAAAAATCTTTCGCTACATACCCCATGCCAATCGCTTTTTTGAGCGAGGGGGACATTGTCCCCGAGGTAACCTCACCTATCACCGTTCCCTGAGCGTCGACGATCGGATAGTGTTGGCGTGGTATCCCCTTGTCTATCATTTCAAATCCGACCAGCTTGGAGGTAGGGCCCTCGGCCTTTACCTTTTCGATTAATGGGCGTGCGACTAAGTTTTTCTTATTATCCGTGAGCTTAGTAATCCACCCCAATCCCGCTGCAATGGGGGAGGTGGTGTCATTGATGTCATGACCATAGAGACAGAACCCCATTTCGAGACGGAGCGTATCACGAGCCCCTAGTCCAGCAGGGCGAATCCCCTCTTCTTTTCCAGCCTCGATAAGCGCATTCCAGATCTTTACGATATCCTCGTTAGCACAATAGATCTCGCATCCCCCTGCCCCAGTATAGCCTGTGATGGAGAGGATGACATTCTTCACCCCAGCCATCTCGACACACTTGAAAGTGTAGTACTTCATTTCCTCGACGGGTTCTGGGACAAGCTTCTGAACGATCTTCATAGCCAGAGGACCTTGCACTGCGACCTGCGACATCTTCTCTGAGTCGTTGATGAGGTCTACACCCGGTTTCATCCCCAGCGCTTCTGCGTGTTGGCACAGCCAAGCCCAGTCCTTGTCGAGGTTGGCAGCATTGACTACCAACAGGTACTCCTCTGCCCCGAAGCGATAGGTCAGGAAGTCATCGACGATCCCCCCCTCGTTATTTGGGAAGCAACAGTACTGCACCTGCCCGTCTACGAGCGCCTCTACGTCGTTAGACCCCACGCGCTGTAGGAGCTCTATCGCCTTGGGACCTTTCACCCAGATATCGCCCATATGCGATACGTCGAAAATCCCAGCTTGCTCTCTTACGGTTCTGTGTTCTTCGTTAATCCCGACGTACTCGATCGGCATCAGGTATCCTGCAAACTCTTGCATTTTAGCGCCCAGAGCTTCGTGTATGGCGCAAAGTGGTGTTTTTTTCATTGAGATAGCTCCTATTGTGCTTTTAAGGCTCTTTCTAGTTATGTAATGGAAGGAAGGCGTACTTTTTGCCATACTCCATCATTTGCCCGGCGTAATCGGTCGTATAACGCAATTTCACGTCCACAATCTGATCGCCTTCCATGACGGGTTCCAAGATGGGGTTGACAAAACCGCCGTAGGGTGCAAGATTGAGCTTTACGTAACGTTTGAGGACTTCGGAGTGGAGGTCTTTATCGACCTTGACAGCATAGCGCTCTACGAGGGCTCGTCCCGCTTCGAAATCCCCAGTACTCTTGATGCGTTGTACCTCGCGCAGGAGTTGTCCAAAGAGGTTACGCAGTGCGTCGTAGTCATTGATTTGGACGTAACGCTTCCCCTCGCGGCTCTTCCACTCAATCACGTTGTTTTGTTGTCCGTGTTCAAAACACCAGTTCGCAATGAGGGCACGGTTGCGCATGTGGGCTTCTTCGATCTGTTCACCAGGCTTGATGCGAGTAAGTTGGGTAATCAGTCCGTTGCGGATGTAAGCATCGTACTCTGCCTCGGAGTACTCACCCTCGGGGAGGATACCGAGTTCCACCATCTTGGGATCGCGGATGTAGTAGAGCCCGAAGAGATCGGCACGCGCTTCTTCGAGAGTCGCGGAGTAGTTCTTGAGCTCGTCGCCCGTCACGCCAGCCGCGAGCTTTCCACTCCCGTGTCCCAGACACTCGTGGAGGTCGGTATGGAGATTGGAACTCAAGCCGCCGAACTTGCGGGCACGAGCTATCTCCTCTGGGCTATTAGCGAACTCGTCGAGGAAACCGTTGCCTTGAGAGACTTTGTCATAGGCGTTGGTAATATTCTCTATGGTCACACTCTTTGAGCCGTGCTCGGCACGTATCCAGTTGGCATTGGGAAGGTTAATCCCGATCGGGGTGGAGGGGTAGCAGTCGCCGCCGAGCATGACGGCGTTGATCACCTTGGCAGTAATTCCGCGCACCTCTTTCCGTTTGAAAGACTCGTCTATCGGAGAATTTTCTTCGAACCAAGAAGCATTAGCCGAGAGAATCTCGGTACGACGTGTGGCAGCAATATCCTTGAAGTTGACCAACCCCTCCCAACTACACTTGCGTCCGAGGGGGTCGCCATAGTCTTCGATAAATCCATTGACGAAGTCGACTCTGGCGGCGGTATCCTTTACCCACTGGAGGCAATAGTCATTGAAGTCGTGCAAGTCCCCAGACTTGTAATAGCGGATCAGATTGCGTATGGTGGCTATCTGCGCGTCATTCTCGGCAACGGTTTCTGCTTTTTCGAGCCAGTAGATAATCTTCTCTATAGCCGCGGAGTACATCCCGTCGAGCTTCCAAGTGCGCTCTTGTATCTTACCGTCTATTTTGCACAGTTGGGAGTTCATACCATATGCGAGTCGTTCGTTGCCGACGCTAGCAGCCATTTTTTCGTAGAACTCCTGCGCCTCGTCTTGGGTCACCCCCGAGTAGAAATTTGTCGACGAGGTACGGATCAGGTCTGCTGTGGGATCCTCCTTATCCTTATTCACTCGTTTAGCAGCGATGGTGGGGTCAAAGAGGATGGGGCGGATGAAGTTCATGAGCGCGTAGGAGTCTCGATACTCTTCGGGGAAGAGCTCGGCAGGCGTCCCCTTGATCAGGTCGCTAAGGTAGGAGATCGGGAACTCGGGGATAATCTTCGTCTCACCGTAGTGGTGGTGGATTCCATTGGAGAACCAGACGCGCTTGAGGTAGACCATAAAAGCGTCCCAGTGCTCTCCGTCACGCTCGCCCTTGTAACCCTCGTAGATCGCTTCGAGAATGTGCCTTACCGCAAGGTTGTACTCGTAGTTCTGATCCCAGAGGATATCTCGTCCTGCGAGGGTGGCCTGACTCAGGAAGTAACAGAGCTCTTTCTGTTGAAGCGAAAGGGAGTCCCAGTCTGGGACTTCGTAGCGCATGATGTAGATATCGGCAAACTGGTCGACCTTCCAGGGAAGGTTCTCGGTCTTTACGACCGTGTTCTGTTTGAACTCCTGACATCCCAAGGCGAGTGCTGCCATTCCTACCACTCCCATAAAAATAGTTTTTCGCATAGTGCACGTAGTTGATTCAAAGGTAAAGGTAATAAGAAAAGCAAGGGTTGGGATTACTCGCAACCATTTTGAGCACGGCAATCCTTAACAATGATCTTTATCATTTCATCAATAGAGTAGTTATACCCAAACTCTAGGATAGAGCTCCTATATTTTCCACTACCATCTGTGTATATTTCCTCGCTATCCCCATTTTTCAGATATACTATAGCACCACTCTCTATATATTTCACAGAGAGAAAATTGCAGCCGTCACAATCTTTACGCTTCTTCAATTCCCGTTCTTGTTCTCTTTCTCTCTCTCTTTCTTGTTCTCTTTCTCTCTCTTCCTTTCGTCCTTTTTCTCTCTGTTCTCTTTCTTGTTCGTCTTGTTGCTGCCGTTGTTGCCACTCTCTCTCTTCTCTACGACGTTGTTCTTCTGCTTCTCTACGACGTCGCATTTCTGCTTCATACTCCTTTTTATACCTAGCCTCATCCCGTTGCCCTTGTTCTGACAATCTATTGGCTTTCACTTCGAAGTCTGCTTTTTGATCGCTTGTGAGGAAGTTAGGAAAATCTGTATCCATACTACGAAAGTACGTGGCAAGTTCCAATAACGAGCCTTCTGGGCGAAATTCCTTATACCCATATGTAATAGAAAAATCTATGTGGTTATAGACTTTCAACAAGGTGTTGTAAGCTTCCTGGGGAAGGGCGCCCCTCCTCTTCTCAATCTCCTCTCGTTCTTCGGGTGTGGCAGAATTTTCAAAATCTGAAAGGAATTGCTCATCATATTTTTTCTGCTCCAATATCCAATAATATAGCTTTGCACCTTCTACTACTGCGTAGTGCTCATGTCCCTTATATAGTTCTTTCAGAGAGACGAAGGCGCGATGCCGTATCCTGTCACATACTTGCTTTGTCCATTGGGGGTATGCTCCAGGATAACGTTCTAAGAACTTGTCGTAGAAATTCTTCATAAGATTATGGAAACCTACGAAGAAAACCGCTTTAGAGCGCTTGTCTAGGATAATGCTATCCACCGAACGGACATGATGCTTTGGGTCGTATTTTCCTTCGAAGTCAAGGATTTTCAAATTACGGATATAGTACGGCGATTTTTCCCCTTGCAACCAATTGCGAGAAATGGTGACCACGCTAGAATAGATTAGTAGCGTAGTGTCTTTCCTGTAGATGGCGTCGTAGAGTTGTTCTCGGATGCGCTCGCTCCTGTCGTCTAGCTTTTGGGATGATGTCAGGAGCTCTTTGATACGCGCAAAGACCTCTTTATCCTCCAACTCCTTTTCCTCCCTATGCCAAAGCTCTTCCAACTCTCGGTTCCACACATGGACATACTCTTTGCACGTATAGCAACGAGAATAGTTCCAAGAATGCGCATTCCCTCCCCAATACTGGTAATAGGTTATCAAATCTTCCAATGTGCCCGAGAGGGCTTTTTGTCTCTCTGCTGCTTTTATCTCACGTGCCACGGAGTCGATACTTGGGAATCGGAGCGCGTTCTTTGAGTTCATCAGCAGCCCTTCCTCCATACTATGTTCTTTGACGACATGCATAAAGGGCTTGACCGCATGGATATTCTCCTCGCAGAGATCCTCGAGGTAATACCTAGCTACCAATTTATTGGGGTGCGGAGTCTCCTCCAGCGTAACGATATCGTCTATTGTTTCAAAGGCCTTCTCCCGCTCCACTCGGAAATGATAATTTACCCCCTCCTTTTTTGCAACTATCTGGTATCCTCCTCGTTGCAGAGAGTCACGAAAGCGTTGTAGCGCCTCTCGCCTATACACCTTATTCACCACCTCGAAGTTCGGACAATAAATGATTCCCTCTCCCCATAAGAGCATCATCCGATATCCTGGACGATGCCAAACAAGATCGGGATATTTTTCTCTCATAATCTCTTCCAAGCGTTCTATCTCTTGGTCATAGATCAATCCATGCACTCGGTAATCGAGATGAGCCTCGTTGTCGCGCAGAATCTTCTCTTCATGTGCACGAATCTGTTTCCAAAAGAGCTGTGCCGAAGCGGTAGAAAGCCCAAAGAATAGAACGAACGCAAACAATACAAGACTTTTCATAGCGACGGACTTAGAATATAACACGTTTGATCCCTAACGAGGCATTGATGAAATAGGGTGCTTTCGTAAGGGGAATGCACCCTTCCAAGTAAATCCCTATGTGATGGGTGAAAAAGAACTCCAGACGGAATCAGGACTCCACACACTCGTTTTTTGAGGTACGCTAGGAAAATCTAACGGAAACCACCCCGTAGGATCGCCGAACGGTAAAAGAAAGTAGGTATACTTCACCCCCACAGCACATTTGAAACGACGACGATGATAGAGGTAGTAAAAAAGCGACACATCCGCGTTTCTTAGTGAATTGCCATTGGAGACGGTATCCAGCCACCCCTCTGGGTGGATAAAGTGTCTCTGAAAGGATACTGTCCTAAAAAAGTGTGTAAGCATCACTGCAACGGGGAAGAAAAACGGGGAAATGCAGCTTTATACTTTCCTTAATTCCTTATCCCCAAACAAGGCATGTTCGGAGTACACCAACGCTACACGTACGCTATACGTACGCTACACGTACTCTACAAGCGGAGAATTAGGTAAAATTACTTACTCCAAAATAGCCTATACTCTATACGTATTTCTTTATTCCGTTACTCCATTATTTATCTTATCGTATAAAAATAGAGCTTTAGGACTTCATAAAGTGGTAGTGTGTAATGGAGGTATAAAGAGCAGGCGGTAGGCGAAGAAATAGGCAAATGCTTACCCCCCTTTACGGACAGTACGCACTACCATTCGCTTTACAGAGACGCCCCTTACGGGACAGGATCTTCGCCGTGTCCGCCCCACGGATTACACCTCAACAAGCGCCAAACACAGAGCGCCAGACCATAGAGGGGACCGTGCTTCCGAATTGCCTCGACGCAGTAAACAGAACACGAGGGGGTAAACCGACATGACGGGGGGAGCAGTGGAGAGATAAACCACTGATAGAGGCGAATGGGGAAAATAAGCAAGAAGACCGCACCACGACGCACATAGGAGAAGAAGCGGCGAAACGGCGTGTCGGTTCTGGGCATTCTCTTCAATGTTGCATACTACAACGAGGGGCTATCCACGTCTTTGCGATATAGTCCCTTTTGGGCACGCTTTTCTACCAAGAGAGCGACCTGTTGGAGCAGGCGTCCCACGGAAGCGTGCAAGCGTGCATAATCGACCTTCTCGTTCGAGATTAAGAGGAAGGACATATGCACCATCACCTGGTTTTGCTGTGCTATCGCACGGAGCGCCCCCACCTGTAAACGAAAAGCAGCGCGGAGTCGGCGTTTATTGAGATTCCGATCCACGGCATGTTTGAACAAGCGTTTGGGGACGATGGGCATCATTGCCACGCCACCACCCTCAGAAACCGTAAAGACCCGATAGGTAAGACGATAGGGAAAGACAAAGAGACGCTCCCCTTCTCTAAAGAGCGTTTCTATCTCTCGTTTGAGGTGTAGCCTCTCGTGACGAGGAAATGAAAAAGAAGCGACGGAGGATACACCACCGTCGCTCGAAGGGTTCTTTTGCTGCTCAGTAGGGAGCATGGGTTGTATGATAAGAGGGGGGTTATTCAGGGTGATTACGCTCGGTCAGGAAGAGATCCAGCGCCTCGGTCATGCTCTTACAAGTAGCCGTAGGGGCAGGCACGTTGAGCACGAGTCCGCTCGTCTTTACAGCTCGGTGCGTATTCTTACCAAATGCTGCAATACAGATACTCCCCTGTTGGAAATCTGGGAAGTTCTCCTTGAGCGACTTCACCCCCTGTGGCGAGTAAAAGACTAGCATATCGAACGAATTAATGTCGAGATGGGACAAGTCTGTCGACACCGTGCGATAGAGTATGGTCTTGGAAAACTTAAGCCCCGCCTTTTTCAGCTCACGTGCGACCTCTGGGGTAGCAACGTCGGAGAGGGGGAGGAGGAACTTCTCCTCCTTGTAACGCTCCATCTGTTTGATGAGAGACTCGAGGGTGCCGTCCTCTGAGAAGAAGATCTTACGCTTGCGGTAAGTGATGAAATTCTGGAGATAGTCAGCCACCGCCTTGGAGATACAGAAATAGCGGAGCTCGTCTGGGACGTTGAAGCGAACCTCCTTGGCTATCCTAAAATAGTGCTCGACAGCCTTCCGTCCTGTAAAGATCACAGCGGGGAACTTCGTAAGATCAATTCGCTGTTTTCGGAAATCATTTGCCGAGACGTCCTCTACGTGGATAAATGGCTGGAAAACCAGTTCTACACCGACCTTCTTGGCTAGGAGTTCAAATGCAGAGTTCGCGATCGGAGGTTTGGGTTGAGAGACTAGGATTCGGTTGATACGGAGTTCGGGGCTTGTAGTCGTTTTCACCATGACACGCCTAAAAAAGAAGGATTCGCACTTATGAGGTCCACCACCGGAAAATCGCCAGAATAGGCGCTATTTCCAGCACGCAAAGGTACAAAAAGTAGTAGAACAGGTTATAGTGACAGTAAACAAACGTTAAGAGTACCCGTACCCATGCATACAGGGTCGTCACGGCATAAAGCCCCAGACCTACATACGAAAAGAACTGAGCGAGTGGCGAAGAGGCAAACAATGCCCAGTAGGCGACAAACAAATAGAGCGGCCACAAGAGACGATGCACATAGGCATATTGCCGCCAAAGATTAACCCCTGCCAAGGGTTGTACAATGAGATGTGAGGCCGCGTAGAGGAGACCAAAACGATAGGCATAGTAGGCAACAAAGAGCGCAAAGAAAGCGGGAAAAGCCCACGGAGAAGAAGCCACCTCAGGGAAAAAGCTCCTAATACCCGCGAAAAGAATCGCACCAAGGGAGAGAAGGACCACGGCATCCGTCAGGACGTGAAACTGTAATAGATGAGGACCTTCCACCTCCCGAAGACGGAACACCGAACGGGGGTGAAAAAGCACCTTGATATAATCCTTGTAATACCTCGTAAAATACAACCGAAGCACTATCGCCAACAGCGTAGCTACCACAAGAAAGAGAAAAAGCACCCCATGTACCCACTGGGTAGGAAATGGCGACGGCGGGGGCGGCAAGGGGAGATACTGTTTTTCTGCCCATGTACGGGCAGGGGGTGGTGGTGAAAAAGGTTCACGTGGAAATGACGCGACACCCCCCCCCGACGAATCTGACCGATACACGAGCCAAGCGTGCACGGAGTCAAGCGCCACACTCGGGAATGGATGCAAGCGTGGAGGTGCAGATAGCAAAAGCGAATCTTCGGCAACCATGGCGGCAGCAAAGGTAGCAATTGGCTGGGCAAATAGTACCTTTGTGTACAAACAGGATTCGGTTATGGAAACGATGCACTATGGCAACGAGGGTAAAACGACCATCTATACGGATGCGCCCCTCGAACTCCTTACGACACTACTCGGCGCGCGGCGCGCGGTCATAATTATCGACGCAGGGATTTACCCTCTCCTCAAAGCCCGCCTCCCCCAAACGCTGGTCTATACGGTCGCCTCTGGTGAACACAGCAAAAGTATGCGCCAAGCCGCGGAGATCTACCGCTTTTTACAAAACAACGGCGTGGATCGCGACACTGTGCTGGTGGGTATTGGGGGAGGCGTGGTGACCGACCTCTCGGGCTTTGTGGCTGCAACCTATCTACGGGGCGTCTCGCTCATCCTTGTTCCTACGACCGTCCTCGCACAAGTAGACGCCGCTATCGGTGGGAAGAACGCCGTGAACCTCCACGGATTCAAAAACATCATCGGGACAATCTACCAACCCGAGGCTATCGTGTGTGACTATAACCTCCTCTCCTCCCTCCCTGACGAAGAGATACGCGGCGGGGTGGCGGAGATGATCAAACACTGCATGATCGCCGATCGAGAACAATTTGAGTACTTCGCTACCCACGTCGACGACATCCTCGCCCTACAACGCGAGGCGCTCCAGACCATCATCCCGTGGTCTATCCGCATCAAGACGGAGTTCATCGAAACGGATGTCTTCGACCGAAGTGTACGTCGTCTTCTCAATTTTGGTCACACTTGGGGACATGCCGTAGAGGCGGTCACTGGACTTCATCACGGCTACGCGGTATCCGTGGGGATGTGTTTTGCGACGCGCTTGGCGGTACACAAAGGACTCTGTGATTCCAGCGTATTAAACGCGCTAGAAACGCTATTAGAACGCTTTGGACTCCCCACTACGACCAACGTACTGCCTTGGGTAGTTTTCGAGGCTATGAAGCGCGATAAAAAGCGTTCTGCGGATAATATCCACTTCGTACTCCCCCGTGAAATTGGAAAAACGGAAATTGTAGACCTCCCACTCGAAGAATTAAAGAGCTTTATCAAGGAAGCTTAACCTAGAGCTCCTTACGGAACAGAAATAGGGAATAGGGTGTGACGGACGGAACAGTGCGACGATCTTACAACAAGATCGTCACTGGACCGTCATTCACCAACGCGACTTTCATATCTGCACCGAAACGACCGTGCTGAATGGGGCGTCCTAGCGTAGTCTCAAAATGGCAAATCATTTCTTCGTAGAGCGGCTCGGCGATAGCACGTGGGGCACTCTCGATATAAGAGGGGCGGTTACCCTTGGCACACTGTGCGTACAGGGTGAATTGTGACACGAGCAGCAGCTCTCCTGCGACGTCTACGAGACTCTTATTCATCACCCCCGCTTCGTCATTAAAGATCCGAAGGCTCTGGATCTTGCGCACGTGATAGTCAAGATCCTCTGGTCGATCGGTATGGGTAAAGGCGACGAGTACCAGAAGCCCCTGCCCGATAGAGGCGATGCACTCCCCGTCGACGGTCACGGAAGCGGAGCTCACGCGCTGAATTACAGTACGCATCCCCCTTACCTCTTTTCTTTCCTTTGCTTTCCCTTACTCCTTTTCTCCAGCGCTTCGACTTTAGCCTCACGCTCGTGTTCTCGTTGGATGAGGGTCATCCAGTCAGACTCGGAGGCTCGCGAGAAGTCTAGGGTCGCATCACGCTCCTCGTCGTCGAGCGTAATAATCGAGAGGTGACGCCCGATAAACTTCTCTATCGCCTCTCGTTGTTTTGTTTCCTCTGGAGCACAAAAGGAGACCGCGACACCGTGCTGATTGCCACGTCCTGTACGCCCGATTCGGTGTACATAGACCTCGGGCTCTGTAGGCATATCGTAGTTCACCACGTAGTTGATATTGGGTATATCAAGTCCACGAGCGGAGAGATCGGTGGCGATAAGGATAGGATTACTCCCGTCCGAGAAGGCGTTTAGCGCCCATTGTCTCTCCATACGACTGAGCCCCCCATGGATTACCCCAGCCTCTATCTCTACCCGCTTCATTGCGGTCTGCACGCGCTCAGCACGCACCTTTGTACGCACGAAGACAAGAATCTTGGCGTCTGGATGTTCCCGAATGACACGTTCGAGATAGAAACGCTTTTCCTCCATCGCGACCTCCAGCAAGGCGTGCCGCACATTGTGTGTAATCGGATCCTCTGGCGCTATCTCTATACGAATGGGATTACGAACCAAGCGATGCGCAAGACGCTTTATCTCTGGCGAGATAGTTGCCGAGTAGAAGAGCGTCTGTCGCCTACGGGGCATATGTCCCAGCAGACTATCAATATCGGGACGAAAACCGAGACTCAACATCCTATCAGCTTCGTCCAGCACAAGGATCTGTAAATTGTGAAGAAGGAGGTTACGGTTACGCACCAAGTCTAAGACGCGCCCTGGCGTAGCAACTACGATGTCGGGGAAACGCGGGAGACTCCGTACAAGATCGTCAATATCCCCTCCCCCAGTCACACAAAAGCTCTTTACCCCCGTATTCAGCGTGAGCTTACGGAAGACCTCGGCTATCTGCCGAGCCAGTTCATGAGTCGGTACTAAGACAAGGGCTTGTGGGGCATGCTCCTCTTGAGGGTAACGCTTTCGCCCCAGACGTTCGATAATCGGGATGGCAAAGGCCATCGTCTTGCCCGTGCCAGTCTGCGCAATGGCCAACAGATCCACACCCCGTAGTGTAGGACTAATCGCTCGGAACTGGATATCTGTGGGACGACGAAACCCCTCGCGCTTAAGATTAGCGGCAAGGGGTGCAATGAATTGATAATTTTCGAATAACACGACCTAGAGACTCCCTATATTAAACTCCTTACCTTCCTTTGTCCTATCCTTCTCTACTTTTTATCGGGAACGGGCGTAACGAATTCGGAGACGAAGTTTTTGAGGAAGTCGTCCCACTGCTGCGTCTCGTAGGCACTGGTCGCAATGTAATGGAGGATTGGCTCTAACTGCTGCGGCGAGGCATAGCCGGGCACGGCCGTAATCACCTGCCCATCGGCTCGGATATAGAGCAGCATCGGATAGGAAAGGCGTCCGGCCGTGAGCGCCATCGCCAACGGATGTGTACGATCGTTGGCAGAGGGGGTATAGTCCTTCCCGAGGAACTTGACCGTATTGCGCTGCTCGGCATTGAACTTTACTGGATAGAAGTTCTCGGAGATATACTTGACAATCCCAGCGTGTCGGAAAGTATCCGCATCGAGCTTCTTACACCACCCACACCAGTCGGTGTAGAGGTCTACCAAGAGGGGTCTGGGTTTCTCCTTGGCGGCTTCCATAGCCTCCTCTAGGGTATACCACTTTAGGGGCGTCTTTGCATACGCCATATTCATAGCTCCGAAAAAGAGGGAGAAACAAATCCCCAATGCAAACAATAAACGATGTTTCATGATACCCTATATTATCTCTACCAAAATAACCATTATACGAGCAATATTGTTGCCCTAACTAGAAGTCAAAATAGATGAACGGCTGTAAATCCGCAGTCTGTACACGTAACACCACGAGCACCAACACGAGAGTCACCACGAACTTCCATCCCCAATGCAACGAGATAAAAGCACCTCGCATCCGTTCAATCCATTGCGAGGGAATCCAATGCAAGGCATACCCCAATAGCATCAAGAGCGAAACCGCCCAATAGGAAGTGATAAACTGGGCAAAATGCCTAATGTCAAAAGCGGCGACGATCTGCCCGAGCACCTGCATCGCATGTTCAAAATTCGTGGCACGGAAAAAGATCCACAGAAAGACCACATAGTGAAAACACAACACACCACGCGCGATTCGTACACTACGTTGACTAAGAAAGGGCTTCGGAAGACGATCAATCAACTTGCTCACGATCAAGCCCAAACCATGCGCCAGCCCCCAGAAGACAAATGTCCAATCAGCACCATGCCACAGCCCACCCAAGAGCATGGTGAGGATAAGACTCATCCACATCACCCAACGACCGTGACGACTCCCCCCGAGAGGGATATAAAGATAGTCGCGCAACCACGTAGAGAGGGAAATATGCCAACGTCGCCAGAAGTCCGTCAAGCTTAGCGCCTTGTAAGGGAAATTGAAGTTCAAGGCAAGACGATACCCTAAGAGCAGCGCGATCCCAATCGCAATGTCGGTATACCCCGAAAAGTCACAATAGATCTGCAAGGTGTAACCATACGAGGCCATCAGGTTCTCCACCCCCGAGTACGCCACTGGATTATCAAACACTCGGTCGACAAGGTTCAGCGCCAAATAGTCGGAGAGGATAATCTTCTTAAAAAGACCAATCAGTATAAGAAAGAGGGCGTGCCCCGCCTCGCGTTCACTCAGGGAATAGGGATTGTGTATCTGCGGGATAAACTCCGAGGCACGGACAATGGGACCGGCTATCAATTGGGGGAAGAATGAGAGGTAAAAGCCAAAATCTACAATACTTCGCAGGGGCTTAATCTCCCCCCTATAGACGTCCACGACGTAGCTAATCGCCTGAAAAGTATAGAAGCTAATCCCCACTGGCAAGAGCACCATCCCGACCTCCGAAGGCTTGTCTAAAAGCCAAGAGAGGAATTGCGCAAAGAGATTCGTATGTTCGAGATGCAGATCGGCAATCGCATTGAGACTATTCACGAAAAAGAGTGCATACTTGAAATACGCCAGAAGCCCCAAATTCAGCCCGACAGTTACCACTAACGTTGTCTTACACCACCTCTGCCCTCGAAAGCGATTTATTAGCCCTCCTGCGGCGAAATTCACTGCAATAGAGAGGAGGATTAGAAGAAAGAATAAACCACAACTCTTGTAATAGAACAACAAGCTTGCTGCAAACAAGAAAAGGACACGTAGCTGATTCCGTCTATCAATTAGCAAGAGTCCCGCACCGATGAAAAGGAAAAAGAGCCAAAACTCTACGTGCGTAAAAAGCAATGGCTGGAGGTTGTTATAACTGAAGAACTCTACGATCCGTTCCCACATCGTTATTTCCTCCGTGGTTGCGTGAGCATCCGATAAAGTGCCACCCCAAAAAGCTTACCTTGAAGACGATACCCCTGCGGAGAGAGGTGAAGACAATCCCGCGCCGTGAGTCCATGATTAAACCACGAGTGGATGCTCCCCGTGCCCCCCATGATGCGGTTAAAATCCCAAAGCCCGACCTCCTGTTCCATAGCCAGATTTCGGATCACCTCCGAAGCCGCCTCCACACGCGGATTCACCTCTCGGTTACGCAGTAGGTGGTCGTTAGGCGTAGTCAAGACAATAAATACACCTGGACAAGACGCCCGCAGCTGCGCAATGAGGGTTCGCAGGTTATCGGCAAAGAGCAACGGATTGAAGTCCCGATTGTAAGCATCATTTGTCCCAAGCGAGATGATAATGATATCTGGGTTCAAGATCTCCAACTCCAGCGGTAGGGCCGTATTGCGCAAATAGGCGTTGACGTCGGCACCATTCAGACCGACGGAGTGATAGATGAGTGGAGACGCCTCGTTGTCAAACACAAAGCCGAAAAGCCGAAACGGAGAGTCCGCGGGCGAGTTCTTCTTCAGCGTTAAAGACAAGCTCGCAGGTGGCTCGTCGAACTGAAATGTCGCAACCCCACGCGTAGTGTCTATATTGACG
The DNA here is from genome assembly GCA_963543925.1 of uncultured Bacteroidia bacterium. Classification (GTDB taxonomy): domain Bacteria; phylum Bacteroidota; class Bacteroidia; order Bacteroidales; family CAJPTX01; genus Bacteroides_D. Next base: position 68,770 of record CAUUCP010000004.1, read on the forward strand.
GGCGTAGTACCATTCAATAGGGGGAGAGGCACATTCTCGGACGGCGCATAAAGAATCGAGACAATGTTCGGCAATGCCGTATAACCTCGCTCGGGCAAAAAACGGAGATGGAGGGTCGAGTTTACATTCTTAGCCTCTATTGCCGAGGAGGAAAGACCGAGAGGTTGCGGCGTACGATTCTTAGTACTAAGGGTAGGCGTCCATCCCTTACGATTTGATGACGAACTCTTTAAGTCCAACGGCTCGTTGGTGCGCGCCATCGCATAGGGAAAGGCAAAACCTCGGGAGGGGAGCTCGATCCCGAACTGTTCGGTCAAATAGCTTCGTGTGGCACACGAGGAGAAATCGCCCTGAATATGGGAGTCGCCCAGCTGCACAATGGTCAACCGTTTTCCCGTCTTCGGAGTCCAAACAGGTGCTCGCCCTGCATTCTCTATCGTATTGTCTGGCCAGTAGAGCGCCAAACTATTGAGGTAGGCATCATCCCACGTCGAAGCGTCGTCCGACGACTGGGCAAAGAGCATCATCGGCAAGAGGCACAAGATGAACAGAAACGTCTCTCGTAGTAACATTCCAAAAGCCTCACATTAGTGCGTCTCTACCTGCTGAGGGAGTACCTGCGTTGCATAGATCTCGGGATTCGCATAGAAATCTAACAACGCCGAAGAGAACATTTCTGCCAAGAAACGAGCCCCACGAGGGGTAAAGTGTACATAGTCACTGGTGGCTAAGTTGCTATTCACCCAACGGATAATCGCGTTGGCTCCGCCCATGGCGGCATAGCTATCCCAAAAGGCTATCCCTGCCCGCAAGGCGGCATTGCGTTGTGCATTGCGCACCAACCCTACATTGGGATAAGAATGAAACGTCTCCTCCTCCTTTAACCCCATATCACTGACCCCCAACAACACAAAAGCCGCCGAGGGGAGAAGCTCTTTGAGACGCTCGATCTGTGCCTGCAGCTGCCGACTATAATGTCCATAACTCGAGAGTTGCGAGGGCACCACGTTCACACCAAACTGAAGCAGTACGAGCTTCGGAGAGAGGACGCGCTCCACCTCTCGGAACATCGTGTCGGAAATAGCCACGAAATCCGTTCCACCACTTCCGCGTAACGGGACGTTGTCTACCTGAATCCCAGCACCCGTATCAAACGATATCCCATAGATATTCGGCGTCTCGAGAGCCGAGAACTGCAACTTGAACTTCTCTGCAGTGAGTGGTAAGGGTAAGATGGCCTGTTGCAGCTGGGACGAGGCGTCAAAGGTCAGCATCGTCTCCGTCGAATCATTGACATAGACGCCAATCTTGCAGGCAGCATGCGGGTTAGAGAAAAGAACCTTGCAGTGCTGAAATTGCATACCACGCCCCGCCTTGGGATTGCGCACCACATTTACCTCGGCAGTAACTTTAGACATGTCGCCCCTCCCGTCGGTGTCGAAACGACAGACACTTCCCAGAACTCCGTAGGTCAACTCCTTTTTACGACGGTGTGCTGGCATAATCGAGTAGAAATGCCACGGACGGGTAGCCTTGACCGTCAGCCCATAGGGAGGATACAAAGGAGGTACTGGTGGGATATACCCCACACCCGCGCCCCCAAATTCCTTTTGTAACCGACTTCGCAAATAGGAAGAGACACGATCGCCCTCGATCTGCGAGTCTCCATAATGCAAGATTCGCACCTCGACGCCCTCGGTCTCAATGGCACGAATATGCTCGCAAAATCCGATCAGTTTTTGATATCCCTCCTCCCCAAACTCTAGCTTTTGCACAGGCTCTTTACGCTCTGCTGTAACCGTTTTTTCCTTCGAGGACGCTTCCCCCTCTCGAGGCTCTATTTTCTTTACTGGTTGTTCTGCCACCTCAACCCGATCCGAGGGTTTCCGTATAGAGGGACTCTCCGTCTTGGACTTTACCGTAGGAGGCTCTGGAGCGACCTGTACGATCTCCTCATCCAGACTCTCTGCCAATGCATCCACTTGCGCAAGGCGTTCGAGATCGGCATCGTCGAGTTTCAAATCTAAGAGCGTATCGCGAACAAGAAACCCTGGCATCTGCGAACGCCGCGGCATCCAAAAGTCCGCCAGTGGTACAAATGAGGTCGAGTGGTGCAACAATGCCAAACCATACAGCACCGCCAAAAGCGCCGTAAGAAAAAGGACAACCTTACGGAAGACCATCAATAATCCAAAAGAAAAAGGAAAGACAATGACGAGGCTAGCTACGCGACTTGCCAGAATATATGAGCAGGGTCTGTCCCTCGCGTATCATATGTCCCGAGATACCGTTCCAGAGCTTCAGCTGCTGGACAGTCACCTTGTAGCGTGCGGCAATCGACCCTAAGACATCGCCGCGCCGCACCTTGTAACGTACTGCACTCCCATCCCCTGGGATTGCCTCGGCAAAAGCCACATCCCTGTGATGCAACGGCTCTCGGATACGCTGTGGTGAGAGGAAGATCGAATCCTTGTAGTGGCGGATCTCGTCCTCTCTATCAATAAATGCCCCTACGTGTTCAAATGGAAGACGGATCACATTCGCCGTGGTAGAGGGGAGCAGATCGTGTTTATATTGCGGATTGAGGTCGCGTAACTGTTGAAGTGGGAGATCTAACACTTCTGCCACCTGCTGGAGATGCATCCGCCCCCCCACGACAATCGTATCCGTAGTCTGTGGTAAGGTAAGTTGCATCGGGGTAATTCGATGCTCGGCAGCATAGTTCATGGCATAGGTAGCGGCGATAAATGCTGGCACATAGCCACGCGTCTCGCGAGGGAGGAAATAATAGATATCCCAATAATCCCGCTTGCCTCCAGCCCGACGAATCGCCTTATTCACATTCCCTGGACCACAGTTGTAGGCAGCGATGACCAATGTCCAATCTCCATACATGTCGTAGAGATCTTTCAAGAAACGCGCCGCTGCGTGGGTGGCAGCAATGGGGTCACGACGTGCATCGACGTAGGAATCTATCTGCAAATTGTAACGTCGCCCCGTGTTATACATAAACTGCCACAGACCTGTAGCGCCGACACGTGAGACGGCACGCGGGTTGAGTGCCGACTCTATGACGGGGAGAATCCGCAACTCCACGGGCAACTGGTAGGAGTCTAGGATCTCCTCGAAGATGGGAAAATAATACTCGGTCAGTCCCAGCATCACACTCACTTGTGTACGCTTGCGCTGTGTATAGACGCCGATGTAGTTACGCACTACGCTATTGAACGGCAGTTCGATCAGCGTATTCAACTTCGCAAGACGCTCAATATAAACCGAGTCGGGACACTCTGGTCTTATCTCCGTACTGTCATAGTCGAAGGTCTCCGCGAGCACCGTGCTGTCTACATTCTGACGGATATACCAGAGGTTGAGCATCTTGTCGAGATTCTCAAGATACTCGACATGCATCGAATCCTTCTGTTCTGGCTCGGCACTTGTCCCGCGATTGGGACTTGTTGGCGCAGCTACAGCAAAAAGAGCACTCGTAAGAAGCGGGAATAGTAAGAACGCCTTTCGCATATTCGATTCTGATTAAAAAGACAGGTTTAGGTTGAGGGCTAAAACACCACTTTGTCCGCTCCCACGCGGTTCAAACGAGGGGTATACTCGCATGGCGAGATTAGAATCCACATTCCAATAATAGAGGTGCGCCCCGACATAAGCATCCACGACATTCAGGAAGTAAAGTAACGAAATCCCCAGCAAAGAGAGGTCACGATTCCGCCGATAGTAGTCACGAAAGTACTCAATATCTTGGCGAGAACGTTTCCCCTCAAACTCGTCTATGGTTTCTGGGCGTTCGTCGACGAGGTAGGTCAATGCCTTGTCAAAACGACGATAGAGCTGATCCATACGCATAAACTGCGATACGAGAAAGACCCCCGCACCGTAGATAATGGGGATCTTCCAATACATCTGGGTATACAGCTGCCCCAGACCAGGCAACAAGGCACTCGAAAAAAGCGCTGCCGTCGGGGAAATATACCCCCGTTCATGTGAGATAAGCGCATCGGCTACCGAGAGAGAATAACTCACCGCAGCCGCCACGATACAACTATTGCGCAGGTAATACATCTCTGTCAGACGACTCTCTTGCCACAACCGCTCAGAAGGGTCTGCGACAAGAGGCTCTGCACGGAGCGCCGTCCAACGGCGATGAAAATAGACACTCCCAAAAGTAGCCGCACCGATACCTCCCCATACAAGGGGCAGTTTCCAATAATCTGCATTGATCACCTGTCCCGCACCTGGGAGTACCAAGGCGGAGACCACCAGCCACGGCATGGATAGGGAATCACAAAAACGACGCCACGAAGTGCGAGAGAAAGACGAGGTGCGTAATACCGAAGCCTCTAATGCAGAAGATTGCAGGGCTTGGGTTTCTTCCTCAGGCAATGCCAAGCGCAACGAATCTAGGTGCCCCCGCTCGCCCCGAAGAGAATCATACCCCACGACCGCCCCTTGTTGGGAAGCGGCAATCCGCCCTCCCCATAGACAGAGGCTCAGCAATAAAAAGAAACGTACCCTCCCCGAGACGCGACGCCTACTCCTGTTGCAGGAGTTTTCGCATAAGCTCCTCCCGTTCACCCTCGGTACGGAAGGTAATGACAATCTTGCCACTCCCCTTAGCATTTCCGTTCACTTTCACTCCCCACCCCAATCGATGCTGCAATGCAGTCTCCATCTCTTCGACATAGCGCAAAGGCGATGTAGGCGCTTCTTCTGGGGTCTCCAACTCTTCACTATCCCCAGCATCGGTTTCGGTCACCTGCTCTGGGTTCGCACCTTGGGAGAGCTCACGCACCAACTCCTCACACTTGCGCACCGAAAGCCCTTCCTCCAAAATCCGATGCATGAGCATCAGCTGCAGCTCCTGATCCTCTAGACCGAGTAGGGTTCTAGCATGCCCCATGGAAAGAGCCTTTGAACGGATATTGAATTGGATCTCTGCAGGAAGCTTCAACAGACGCATATAGTTCGATATCGTCGCTCGACTCTTCCCGACACGAGGCGACAGCTCCTCTTGCGAGATATGACACTCGTCTAATAGACGTTGGAAACTCAGGGCGATTTCTATCGCATTGAGATCGGAACGTTGTATATTTTCCACGAGCGCCATCTCTATCATCCCTTGGTCGTCGGCCTCTCGCACATAAGCTGGGATTGTCGCCAATCCCGCCATACGGGATGCACGAAAGCGACGCTCACCGGAGATGATCTGATAACGTTCGCCAGTGGCTCGAAGTGTAATGGGTTGTATAATCCCAATCCGCGCAATGGAGTCTGAGAGGTCTCGGAGCTCCTCCTCAGAGAAGGTTTCACGTGGCTGGAAGGGATTCACGTCTATGAGTGTGAGCGGCACCTCGCGTACTGCGACCAAGTGCCTCGGCTGTGGTTCGATCTCCTCCGCCACACCCTGAACTGCTGGAGTAGACGAGGCTAGGTTTCCATTCTCAAAACTGATATCCCCCATCAAGGCATCCAACCCACGCCCCAAACCGCTAAACTTCTTTGCCATATACTATTCCTCCGGCTGGGATTGCGACGCCTGCAAGGGATCGTTACGACGTATAAGCTCGCGCGCCAAATTTGTATAGCACTGTGCACCAGGAGAGACTGGATCGAAAAGAATCACAGGCTTGCCATGGCTAGGGGCCTCGCTCAACTTGACGTTACGCACAATCATCGTTTCAAAGACCATAGCACCAAAGTGCTCCTTAACTTCCCGTACCACGTGGTTAGCGAGGTTAATACGCGAGTCGTACATCGTAAAGAGGAAACCCTCAATCTTGATATTGGGCGCAAAACGCGACTGCGTCAATTGGATGGTATGCAGGAGCTTGCCAATCCCTTCCAGTGCAAAATACTCACACTGCACAGGAATGATGACGGAGTCGGCGGCCGTGAGGGCATTCAACGTGACAAGCCCCAGAGAGGGCGAACAGTCAATGAATATATAGTCATACTCGGGACGCAAAGGGGTGATGACCCGCCGCAAGATGGTTTCTCGCTTAGGCTCGTTGACAATCTCTACCTCAGCCCCAGCAAGGTCTACGTGGGAGGGGATAAGGTCAAGCATGGGGAGCTCGGTATGGATTATCACCTCATGCGGGTCGATCTGATTGACGATACAGTCATAAATCCCACGACGCTCGGCACCGAGGATACCTAACCCGGAGGTGGAGTTCGCCTGCGGATCGGCATCGATCAGGAGCACCTTCTTTCCCTCCACCGCCAGACAGGCAGCAAGGTTGATGGCCGTGGTGGTCTTACCTACCCCACCCTTTTGGTTTGCTATCGGAATTACTTTTGCCATTTTCTTTCCATTTACACCGAGCCACTGGTCTCACCCCTTGGGTTCTGACCTTCTCATCCTTCACCTTTTGCAGCAAAGGTAACGATTCGCCTATGAACCAATCCAATAGAGACGACCGAGAGCTTATGTTCATTTGTTCATAACTTCTCCAAGACAATGTACACAAGGGGCTTCAAGGGGGAGTATCTATTGTAGATAACTATTTTTGGAAGGGCGTGCCTACTCCTCTGGTAGGATGTCTTTTATATTCAATTGCACCGTAGGGGGGGAGAAATAATGATTGTTTTCCAAGTTGAATGCGATAATAAAACGCTGCTGCTGCACCACCTTGAGCATGCGCGCCTGTTGATAAGCAAGTCCCACAAAAGTCGGATATCCCGCCCCGAGGGAGACCGTAAGCTTGATGTGCTCATTGCCACGACCAAAAAGCTTGGCAGCAGGATCTGGGAGTACACCTCGCAATGCAAACATCGGGGCTGGATTCAGGGGACCGAAAGGCTCAAAAGCCACAATCTTTTGAAAAAAGGCGGGCGTCAGATCCTCTCCCTGTAAAAGGGCATCAATCTCCAACACGGGATGCGTTTGCTGTTGGGTGAGACGCTGTGCGACCACCTCTTCAAAACGCCGCTTAAAGGGCTCTATATTCTCCTGTCGGAGGGTCAATCCCACGGCTTGCGTATGCCCCCCGAAGCTATCTAAAAAGACGGAACAATCCGCAATCGCCTCATAAATATCAAAACCAGGTATTGAGCGAGCCGAGCCAGATACCGTACCATTCGTTTCTGTCAAGACGACCACTGGACGATAATACATATCGACAAGACGACTGGCGACAATCCCCAAAATCCCTTTGTGCCACTGAGGGTTGTAGAGTACAAAACTCTTATTATCCCACTGTTCTGTGTCCGTAGCCGACATCTTAAGCGCCTCGGTGGTCATCTGCCGATCAATCCCCTGACGCTTAATATTACTCGCATTGATAATCTGCGCATAGAGCTCGGCAGTCGACTCGTCAGGCGAGGTGAAGAGCTCTACGGCGATACTCCCATTCATCATCCGCCCAGCAGCATTGATCCGTGGTCCGAGTCGAAAGATGATATCTTGCACTTCGATAGTACGCTCCCCCAATCCAGCCACTTGCTTAAGCGCCTTGATCCCTGGGGAGGGGTTCTCATTGAGGCATTTCAACCCGTGATAGGCAAGGATTCTATTCTCGCCCAATATCTCGACCAAGTCGGCAGCAATACTGAGCGCCACCAAGTCGAGATGACGCAATAGGTTCTGCATCGGATAACCGCGACGGAGCGCGAGAGCCTGAAGGAGCTTGAAACCGACCCCCGTCCCCGAGAGATATTTACACGGATAGTCACAGTCGGGACGCTTGGGGTCGAGGACTGCCACGGCACGGGGGATCTCTTCGTCGGCAAAGTGGTGATCGCAAATAATGACATCCACCCCGAGTGAGTGCGCAAGCTCAACTTGGTCGTAAGCCTTTATCCCACAATCAAGAGAGATGAGGAGCATATAGTCATTCTCGGCAGCGAAGCGTACCCCGAGTTCGGAGATCCCATAGCCCTCGCGATAACGATCGGGGATATAAATCCCGACCTCAACACCGAGTTCTCCTAGAAAGGAATAGAGTAACGAAACAGCCGCCGTCCCATCGACATCGTAATCTCCGTAGACCAATACTCGCTCTCCGTTGTCGATGGCTTGGGCAAGGCGTGTGACCGCCGCCTCCATATCGCGCATCAAGAAGGGATCGTGCAGATCGTGGAGTTTGGGTGCGAAAAAGGAAGCGACCTCGGCGCTTGTAGCAATCCCACGGTTCAAAAGAAGTTGCGCGAGCAAGGGGGAGACCCCACACTCGGCAATCAAACGGTCTCGGCGTGCAGTATCCTCGGGATTAAGCGTCTTATAACGCCAGATTTTATTGATGTTACGGGTTACCATCAAGAACCCATTATTCCGCGTAAATAAATTGAAAGGTTTTCGCAAGGTTTCGGAGAAGCGCCTCTTCGACGACACCGACCTCGATGTGGCGCTGCAGCTCCTGCTCTAGCGAGGTGACCCCCCGATCGGTAAATCCACACGGATTGATATAGGTAAAGTACGCCAGATCGGTCGTCACATTCAGCGCGATGCCGTGGGTGGTAATCCCACGATTGACGTGAATTCCTAGCGCACAAATCTTACGAAGCGCGGGGACTGACAACGAAGAGAGCCAAACCCCTGGGGCATCCTCTAGGACTTGGGATGCAATCTGAAACTCTGCCAAGGTGGTCATTACCGACTGTTCGAGCAGTTGTACGTAACGGCGTACGCCCAAGTTCCATGCCGGGAGATAAACGACAAAATAGACGACGATCTGCCCTGGTCCATGATAGGTGATATCCCCCCCCCGATCGGTGTGGTAGAGGGTCGGGATACCATCGCGTCCCTCTCTCACCAAAAGGTTCGCCACGTTTCCATTCTTCCCCAACGTATAGACGGGGTCGTGCTCTCCGATGAACAGATATCCTTCGGGTTCCTTCTGCTTTGCGACCACCTGCTCCCATACACTTTGGTAGGCGCGCTGTTGCTCTTTCATCGCTTGCGCGTAATCGCGGGAGAGTCGACGCAAAAAGACCTTCATACAACCTAGTGGTTACTCGGATAAGGGATGCGATGGATGGGAAATTCCACAGGCAGCCAACGCTTTCTCGGCATGGAAAGAGGAGCGCACCAAGGGTCCCGACTCTACATACCGGAAGCCGAGTTCCCGAGCGCAGGCTGCTAGCTCATCGAACTCCTGCGGCGAGACGTAGCGTTCCACAGGGACGTGCGTACGACGAGGTTGTAAATACTGCCCTATCGTCACAACGGCACAGCCCACCTCGCGGAGATCACGCAGGGTCTGCTCCACCTCGGCAAAGGTCTCCCCAAGCCCTAACATGAGCCCCGACTTGCAGATCGCCCCCGCCTCGGCGATTTGGCGCAATACCGATAGCGAATAGCGGTACTGTGCACGGGAACGCACATGGGGCGTAATGCGCTCTACGGTCTCGATATTGTGCGCCACGATGTCGGGACGAGCCTCTATTACGCGCAGCAAGGCGCCATCCTTGTGCATGAAGTCTGGAAGGAGTACTTCGATAGAGGTCTGGGGCATTGCCGCGCGAATTGCCCCAATAACGGCGTTCCAGTGCGAAGCACCACCATCGTCGAGATCATCCCGATCTACCGACGTCAATACAACGTGCTTTAACTGTAAAATCTTTACCGACTGAGCGATCTTCTCTGGCTCATCGAGGTCTGGCGGGAGCGGGTGACCTGTGGGGGTGGCACAGAAACGACAGCTCCGCGTGCAAATGTTTCCCAGCAAAAGGAATGTCGCCGTGCCTGCAGCCCAACACTCGCCCTGATTGGGACACCGCCCGCTGGAGCAAATCGTGTGTAAACCACGTTCCTCCAAGGTACGCGCGACCCCGGCATAGGTATCGCCTCCACCTAGACGAATCTTCAGCCAATCGGGTTTACGCATGAATCGGATTGAGCCCCTTGATGGGTCTTGATTATTCCTTTTGCGCTGCTTGGCTCGCCCATGTATCCTTGAGGGTCGCGGTGCGATTAAAGACCAGTTTTCCCTGCGTCGTGTCAGGATCGAGGGTAAAATAGCCCAACCGTTCAAACTGGAACTTATCCCCCAGCTGCGCCTTTGCCAACTCGGGCTCGAGGTAAGCGGTCACCACTTGCAAGGAATCGGGATTGAGGTTGTCTTTCCACGACCCCTGCTCGGGATAGTCATTGGGATCGATAGTACGGAACAGACGATCGAAAAGACGCACCTCGGCAGTGACTGCATGCGAAGCCGATACCCAGTGGATAGTACTTTTTACCTTCCGACCGTCTGGCGAGTTACCTCCGCGTGAAAGAGGGTCGTAGGAGCAACGTAGTTCCGTAATATTCCCTTGAGGGTCGTGTATCACCTCTTCGCAACGAATGAAATAGGCGTAACGGAGACGCACCTCCGTTCCTGGGGAGAGGCGGAAGAACTTCTTAGGAGGATTCTCCATAAAGTCTGCCCGCTCGATATAAAGCTCTCTCGAGAAGGGGACTTGTCGCACCCCTGCGGTCTCATCCTCTGGGTTGTTGACAGCCTCCATCCACTCGACCTGGCCTTCGGGATAATTGGTGATCACGACCTTGAGCGGATCAAGTACAGCCATTCGTCGCTCTGCACGACGATTGAGGTCTTCGCGGAGGTAGAATTCCAACAAGGAGATATCAATCACATTGTCGCGTTTAGCGACCCCGACGGCCTCGGCAAAGTTACGCACAGCCTCGGGGGTATACCCTCGACGCCGCAAGCCACAGATGGTGGGCATGCGTGGGTCATCCCATCCTCTCACCACACCTGTTTCTACCAATTCGAGAAGACGACGTTTACTCATCACCGTATAGGTGAGGTTCAGCCGAGCGAACTCATACTGGTGGGATGGAAAGATGTCCAATGTCTGGATGAACCAATCGTAGAGTGGACGGTGTACATCAAACTCGAGCGTACAAATAGAGTGGGTAATCTGTTCGATGGAATCGCTCTGCCCGTGGGCAAAATCATACATCGGGTAAATACACCACTTGTTTCCCGTGCGGTGATGTTCCACGTGGAGAATACGGTAGAGAATCGGATCGCGGAAGAGCATATTGGGGTGTGCCATGTCTATTTTGGCACGTACTACCTTCGCACCATCGGGGAACTCCCCAGCCCGCATCCGCTCCAGCAGGTCAAGGTTTTCCTGCGGGGTACGATTTCTGTAGGGACTGTCTTTCCCGGGCGTCGTGACCGTACCACGCGTAGCACGGATCTCCTCCTGCGTTTGATCGTCTACGTAGGCAAGCCCTCGCTCCATGAGCTGTACACACCATGCATAGAGCTGATCGAAATAGTCGGAGGCGTAACGTTCCACCTCCCACTGGAAACCGAGCCAACGGATATCCTCCTTGATAGCGTCGACGTAGGAGGTTTCTTCCTTGGTAGGGTTTGTATCGTCAAAACGGAGATTGGTCTTGCCCCCATACTTCTTTGCCAAGCCAAAGTTGATACAAATCGACTTGGCATGCCCGATGTGCAGATAGCCATTTGGCTCGGGAGGGAAGCGGGTCAGTATACGTCCATTGTGCGTATTCTGTGCGAGGTCATTCTCTATAATCTCTTCGAGGAAGTTCTTTGGTTTTGTCCCCTCGGCCTTAAGCAATTCTTCTGCCATCCTAGCATTTTTTTACCTCGCAAATATACGGCGGTTTACACAAACGAATGAGACAAAGCGCAGCCTGCCAGAATAACGCTACCAAAAGAGACTGCCCTAAACAAGGTGCTACAGACTACCTATTTCGCCGCCCAGCGCGCGGCTCTTATACACATAGTGCCTACGACCACTTTAGGGAATCCTAAAGCTCTATTTTTACACGATAAGATAAAGAATAGAGTAACGGAATAAAGAAATACGTATAGAATATGGGCTATTTTGGGGTAGGTAATTTTACCTAATTTAGTCGGTGTAGAGTACGTGTAGAGCACGTGTAGCGTACGTGTAGCATTGGTGTACTCCTAGCATGCCTTGTTTGGGGATAAGGGATTGATGAAAACATAAAGCGACATTTCCCTGTTTTTCTCCCCAGCTGCTGTGATGCTGGACACACTCTTTTAGGACAGTATCTTAGAAAGATAGTCAACAAAATAGCCTTACCTTTGAGTATGAAACACACATCGCTTTGTCTTATCCTCACAGAGCCTCTGGTTCCTGATCCGATGATCTATCCTGCTGCCACGACATGGATCGAAGTCCGGTGGGACAAGATCGGAGAGGCGACCTCGGGGTGGGAGTCGAGACTTCGTAACACCTACGATAAGCTTATCTACACCTATCGTGGCGGAGGAGGAGGTGGTGAGGACAAATCCTCTGACGTTCGACGGAGGCAATGCTATGCGGAGTGGATCGCAGAGGGCGTTCCCTTTGTAGACATTGATGTACAAGAACCTTTTTTGGAAGAAGTCTTGGGAACATGGCACGGGAGTCGGACGCGTCTCATCCTCTCGCGCCACATCATAGCGTATACAGACGACCTCGATCTGCTACGTACAGAGATTCGTAGGATGTTATGTTATCAACCTTACTTGTGCAAGGTTGCTGTACTTTGTTCAAAAGCCGAAGAGGCAGCTGCACTCCTCTCGTTGTATCAGGAATTTGAACGGCTTCTCCTCTTTGCGATGGGGAACGTAGGAGGTTTTACACGCCTCGCTGCGCCCTACCTCGGCGCACCTTATACCTATGCCGCCTATGGTAGGGAACGGGTCGCCCCTGGGCTACTCCCCTCCCCTGTAATGCAAGCGATATTCGACGCGTGGGATGAAAGATAACACCCTTCGGATGGGGCTGCTGGGTTATCCTGTCGCACATTCCAAGAGCCCTGAGCTTTTTCGCACGTTTGCCACAGGTGCGGGCATTATGCTCTGCTATGAACTTTATGAACGAGCAGGACTCACCGACCTACGAGACGAACTAGAACGCCTTTTTGAGGAAAACGACCTTGACGGCCTGAACGTGACCTCACCGTACAAAGAGGAAGTGGCTCGCGTGATGGACAGGTTATCGCCGCGTGCCCAGAGTGTAGATGCTGTGAACTTGGTGCGGTACGGTGCGACGGGCTTTTTCGGCGACAATACTGACCTAGTGGGGTGTGCTGCAATGCTAGCAGAGTTTGCTCCTACGAAAGATGCACCGTTCGTCGTATTGGGTGCGGGCGGAGCTGCACGGGTTGTTTTGAAAACCTTACAGGAGATGAAAAGGGAGGTCTACGTAGTGAACCGTACCGAAAGCAGCGGGCGTGCTGTGGCGACGAAATACGGTGCGACTTATCTCTCCTACGAAGAATTGATAACCCTTCGTAAGGAAATCTACCTTTTTTCAGCGCTTCCTCCGAGTGCCGCGCTCCCACCACTCCCGACAAGTGGAGTGCTACAGTGCTATGATGTGGCGTATATAGATTCTCCACTTAAGCGATGGGCACACTCTCAGGACATCCCCTATCACGACGGTTATCGGTGGCTTTATGCGCAAGCAGAGGAGAATTTCGACCTACTCGTTGAATAGAATCCCTCCTTTGCGCGAGATTCTTTTGTCACAATCTCCTTTTTACGTAAAGAGGTAAATATGAGGACTGTTCCCCTCCCTTCTTCTAAAAGTGTCACCCTTCGCACTCTTTTACTTGCCTCGGTAGCCAATGGGATTTCCATTCTAGAGGGGGTGACCCTATGCGATGATGTGCGTGCACTCCTGTCCAACTTTGCGCACTTAGGCGTGACGTACACCCACGACAAGGATAGGATCACGGTCGAGGGGCGACGCTGGCAACAGACGCCCGAGCTCTACTGTGGCGAGTCAGGCTTCTTGGCGCGCACGCTCCCTTTTTTCAGTGCGGTACAAGGGGGTACTGGTAACGTGAATGGGGAAGGCTCTCTACTTCGTCGAAAGCTAGAGGATTTGACCACCGTCTTTTCCGCAGCAGGGGGTACGTGCCATAGCCCCACGGGGCTACTTCCCATGTTCTACACACCTCTGACTCTAAAGGACGAGATCGGGGTTGGCAAGCAAGACTCGTCCCAATCTTTGTCGGGACTCCTAATGACTGTTCCTCTTTCAAACGCGCAGAAACGCGTCAAATTCTCCGCATCCGCAAGCGTGGGATATATTTGGACTACCCTGTCTGTAATGCGTGAATTTGGGGCGGTTATGGAAATATATGAGTGTGATGGGGATACGACGGTCGACTTTCTCTCATCTGGTTACCGCGCTTGGGCAGGACGTATAGAGGCCGATTGGAGTGGGGCGGCACAGATCATCGCCACAGCACAGGTAGGGGAAACGCTTTGTTTACAGGGTCTGCATGCAGATTCGCTACAACCCGACCGTGCAGTTCTTTCCGTCCTAGAGGATATTGGTTGGGAGCATAAGTGGATAGCAGGCGACCTCGTCATTACACCACGCTATCCTACACGTCCGTTCACATTCGACGCAACCCAGACGCCAGATCTTTTCCCTGCTCTAGCAGCCCTAGCAACACAAGCCGAGGGGGAGAGTGCAATCCGTGGTATTCATCGCCTTCACAACAAGGAATCGGATCGAGGCGCAGCACTTGTTCGGATGCTCGGTAGCTACGGTATTCCGTGCCATATCGAAGACGATATCCTTTACATCTGCGGAGGAGATTCGTCATTTGACAACCGTCCGAAGGCGAATGGTGTGATCCCTACCTTCCATGACCACCGAATCGCGATGGCTGCGGCAGCCATCGGTCTGCGCTGCGTCTCGCCACCAGAGCTAGACGACGCTGCGTGTGTGGGGAAATCCTTCCCGCGATTCTTCGACTACTTGCCAGAGTCGCTACCTGCACTTCCTTTCGATGGTAGTGTCCGTAAGAGTGTGTAAGCGGCACGGGAGCTGGTAGGGGAGCGGGGGGCTGATGACGCTTTATATATTCCTAAATATGCTAGGCGACCTACGGGGTGGAGCGGGGGTAGAGCCTTTGTTCCCTTACTGTTCCGTCTATGTAGAGTCGGTGTAGAGTCGGTAAATTGGGTGGGAAAACAGACTATAATATTGACGTATTTTATTGTTTCAACGTCACGTTATTTAGTAAGTTGTACAGAAATAGAGCTTTAGGATTTCCTAAAGAGGTAGTGTGGAATGGGGGGAGAAGAGGCAGGCTGTTACCCACTTTTATGGGCAATGTCTTTTCGAAGAAAGAGTATCGTAAATTCCCCTCTTTTCCTAGCGATACGGGGGCGAAAAAGGGGCGATTTACCCCCGTTGTAGCCTTTCTGCGACAATTACCGAAAATATTTTTTATCGCCTTTGAACCTAGTTTCCGTCTGCCTTTGTGGGAGGCTCGCCCTCCTCCCCTGCTACGCGCCATTTTGTGTTAACGTTTTTTTTAAAACTTGCCTCATTCTTAATGTAAACCATTGACGATCATGAGAAAGACGTTGCGGTAGTGTCCATAAAAGTGTGTAAGCGCCACGGTCACTCATTCCTCCAGCGAGG
>CAUUCP010000005.1:0-72566 GCA_963543925.1 uncultured Bacteroidia bacterium
CGAGGAATTGTTCAAAGCGTAGGGCTAGCAGGTCACGCCTCGGGTAAAATTTGCTAGGTAAGGTGATTTTTGTACCATTGAGCTGTGTTAGAAAACGAGTAAATGGGCTTCTATTGTCTTCTAACAGACTTGCTGCAATATAAATCGAGTAATCGGGACTAATCCCCACATAGCCTAAGTCATACCCTTTGTGAAAAAAAGGATTGAGGCATAACCCATTGCTTGGGTGTGTACGGAGTGTACTATCTTCCGACCAACTTATGATATGGCAGGCTTCGAGTAGCTCTGGAGACGTGATACCAGAGATGCAACAGCGGGAATTGTATGCATTGAGCACACAGTTGCGAAAAAATTGTTGACCAAGGCGCTCTCTCTTATGGCGCAGCGCTTCGCCTCCGCCGGGGAAAGTTTCTACAAAAGTGTTTGGTGTTAATTGGGTGCGGCGAGTTTCAATGAGTGTCACGCATCGGTAAAGTATCGTATCAGGGGCTGTTGTAAACTCCTCCCAAATTTGAGCTTCTAGCTTAGCACCATGAGTTAACCCTTTTATTCCTTGTGTTTGAAGGCTAGGATCTAGACGCCCCAGATTCCCTATTTTCATGTTCAAAGCACTCGGTGTACGTCCGAGTATCTTGGCATATTCGATAATTAGAGGATTGTTTTTATTTGCACTGCGAAAAGGGATAAGACAGTAGACGTAGAATGCTATGAGCGTTTCCTCGTAAGTCCAAGTAGCTGAAGAAACCATTTTCTTTCCATACTAGTACTCTCAAAGTTACATTTTCTTGTAGGATTGTGAAGGCGTTTGGTAGTACTCTTCTATATTTGCGTAAGGAACAAAGCATAAAATTATGCACCAACGACAACGCTATTCTTTCTCTATCCTTCTCCTCGCCCTGCTCTTTACCACAACCTCGCTCCATGCACAGTACTATATGGACGGCGGAGAGTCCTCCTTTTTGCGAAGAAAGGAATTGCACGTGGAGAATTTCAGGATTATCTATCCCCATTACGCCGATTCGGCGGCACACCATGTGGCAGACGTCCTGCGGTACAATCTACCGACCGTGAATTTCACCTCGCGCAAGGTGGCGGATTTCCCGATCGTCCTACGACACCGTACCACGTATAGCAACGGATTTGTGGCGTGGACTCCCGCGCGTATGGAATGCTATAGTATGTCGGCGGGCGAATCTGTAGAGCCGACCCCTTGGTTGACACACCTTCTCTCCCATGAGTTACGCCATTACTCGCAGTTAAATGCCTTGAACTGGAATGCGCTACGAATAGTAGGATATATCCTAGGGGAACAAGCCATCGCCCTAGGGGCTGCGGTTACCCCACGTTGGTTCTTAGAAGGGGATGCTATCTATTACGAGAGCTCAAACGGGCGTATAGGGCGTCTCCACTCTGCACTCAATTATCAACATTATCGGATCGAGCTCCTCTCACGCCAACGTCTCTCTTATGACCAGTACCTCAATGGTTCTTATAAGTATTTTGTCCCCTCGCACTACGAGTTTGGGGCACTCTTGGTCGAGTATGGTTATGCTAAGTATGGTGCGCTCTTCTGGCCCGAGGTGCTGAACTATACTACATGGAATGCCTATAAGCTCTTCCCCTTCTATTTCGCCCTCAAGCAGTTTGCTGATGGTGCGACGCGTCCTCAGCTCTTTCAAAAAGCATTAGCACATTTAGAGGCTACGACGCGCGAGAGCGACACTATCCCCGAGGTACAGCAGCGTGGAAAGTACCAAAGTCAGCTCTTTCCACACTATGCCCCTACCACGGGAAAGTACTATTATCTCGAACGAAGCTATGACGAGTGGCAAACTATCTATGCTACAGAGGATTTGGTATCGAAGGCGCGCGTACGAATTGCGCCAATTCGTTCGGTAAAAGGCTCTATTCGCTACTCCGATACCGTGGCGGCGTGGGTGCAACTTAAATCGAACCCTTTTTTTCACAAAGAACAGGAGGCGAACATCTGGTTGTGTAATCTCGCTACGGGGGGCGTGCGCAAGCTCACCGAAGGAACGCATGCCTTATCTCCACAACCCGAGTTGGCGTTGGGGGTGGTGCGTGCCATTGAGCTTACGCGCGAAGGAGCTTATTGTCTAACAGAACGTGACCTGCGGACGGGCGACCTCCTCTCGCAAATCTCAGAACCAGTACGTGGTATGGAATTGCGAGAGTTGACGCGCGGAAAGGACGGGCAACACTCCCTCCTACGGGCGGTGAATGACCAGGGTGTCTTTCTTGTACAGTATGATTGGGCGACGGGACGTCTCGATACGATACTCCCACCCGTAAAGCTGGATCTGGCATACCTTGCAGCAGATAGTGTGGGGGTATACTTCTCTGCTTCCCATAATTTTGTGCGAAGAGGCTTCTTTTTACCTTGGAGCGAGGTACATACCCCTGAACCGCATCTACTACAGTGGGCACTTTCCCCATATGGGAGCGAGTATATCCACCCCCTCGATACCTCACTCCTCTACTCTGCCTATACGATCAATGGCTACGAGGTACGGTGTGTGCCGCGCCGCTTCCGAGATACGGTTGCGCTCTCCTCGCTCGTGCCACGCCTTCTTTTCCCACAACCAGAACGGTATGCGAAAACGACAACGCTGGAACATACCCCTGTTGCTTCAAATGTGGGAAAACCGTACTCGTACCTGCGAAATGCACTGCATTGGCACAGCTGGGGACCCTTCTATATCAATCCAAACCAAGATATTGAAACCGCTGTCGGGATACGCCCTGGGGTGTCGGCAATGTCGCAGAATGCGACCTCTACGTTGGCTGTGTATGGAGGGTATTTTATCAACCACGGGCATGGCGCTTCGCTCGGGGTGGATTGGCTGGGATCTTGGCCGCGAGTCTCGCTTGCGCTGTATACCGACCAGCGTACAATGCGCTATCTTTCCTATGATGGACAACATGCCGAACGGAAACAGTACTACCATGGACAGCTGGGGTTGACTTTTCCC
The DNA here is from genome assembly GCA_963543925.1 of uncultured Bacteroidia bacterium. Taxonomy (GTDB): domain Bacteria; phylum Bacteroidota; class Bacteroidia; order Bacteroidales; family CAJPTX01; genus Bacteroides_D. Next base: position 2,994 of record CAUUCP010000005.1, read on the forward strand.
TATCATTGGGGTGAGGAGATGTATAATCACTCCTTGAGTGTTTCGTTGATAGGGAGCGTGAACAACCAGCGTGCTGCTTCGCACTGGCGCGATGGGGTGTATTGGCATGTGACGGATTATTTTACACGATCGACGTTACGGGCTATGCTTTCCTATTCGTTGTTAGAGCTTTCTCCGAGTCAGTGTCTCTATCCACGTTGGGGATTTCATGTGGGAGTTTCGGGGCGTACCGTGCTCTTCCCGATGTCGTTGTTTGGCAATGTGTACGAAGTATCTGCCAAGGGGTATTTCCCCGGAATTGGTGCTACACACGGGGTGCGACTTTCTCTTTATGGGTTAATACAGCAGCGAAAGAAATACGTACAGGAGTTCTCCCTGTTGAGTCGCGGCTTGTGGTTCGATGCGCCAGAAGCCCTCCGTCGGGGAACAAGCCTTTTCAAGGCAGACCTCGATTATGCCTTGCCGCTCTGTTACCCAGACCTCAATCTTTTCTCGGCAGTCTATCTCAAACGTATCTCAGCATACCTTTTCCTGAGCTACCGTAGGTTCGAGACTCTAGCACAGTATACCGAGCAGACCCGCGTCGTGGGGATGGAGATGATGTACGACCTCCACTTCCTTCGTACGCAATATCCGTGCAAGCTTGGCTATACGGTCTCTTACTCTCCGTTTGGAGATCCGCTCGGTCCGCAGTCGCGTGCCCAATGGTCGCTACAGGGGACGTTCCGCATCGGGTTATCCGATCTTTTGAAAGAGAGGGAGGGATTTCCAACGCTCTATTAGTGAGGTGTAACTTTTTGTACACATCGTCGTCTTACGGTCATACTTCGGAAAAAGATCCCGAATGACAACAGAAGAATACAACGATTGTGTAGACCAATATGCTGACGGTCTCTACCGTTTTGCCCTTCGCTTGATGGACAATCGCGTAGTGGCAGAGGATTTGGTGCAGGAGGCCTTTACGCGTCTCTGGGAGAAACGCCAGGGGGTCGCTGCCGCGGGAGCACGTCCCTATTTGTTTACTACGCTTTATAATGCTGCGGTAGACCTGATGCGCATCACCAGACCCCAAGTAGGAGTTGAGGAGGTGCGTACGGCGACTTTCCAACAACCGACGTTCGATATTCAGGAACGCTTGAACCGTGGCTTGGCGCTCCTCCCAGAGGTGCAACGTACGGTACTCCTCTTGCGAGATTATGAGGGGTATAACTATGCCGAGATTGGCGATATAGCACACCTTTCCGAGTCGCAGGTCAAGGTATATATCCACCGTGCGCGGCAGTTCCTGCGTAACTATCTTGGCGATTTAGAGGAGTTGATAGGATGAACCTCACAGACGAACTCTTGGCACGCTTGCGCTCTGGTGCATTGGACGTAGACGAGGCGCTTGCCTTGAACGATACTCTAGAGCATCTCACAGAACACCCCAGTGAAGAAGCACTTGACGAGCACGTTGTATCTTCTTCGACTGAGGGGATGGCAACAAATCTTAAGGCACGTCTGAAGCGTCCTGTACAGCAGATGAGACCCCTCTCCTCCTTCGAGGAGCTGTGCTACAAGGAGCTCGAGGGAGAACTCTCGGATGCTGAGCAGCACGAGCTCGGGGAGATTATCACGCTTTACCCCCAGTATGCTGCGCAGCGTATAGCCATTTTGCGTACTAAGCTCACTGTGCCTACCAACATAGTATACCCCCACAAGGAGCGTCTCAAACATTATCCTACGCTCTTTCATTGGAAAACAGTGTTGTGGAAAGGGATGGCGGTTGCCGCCTGTCTATTCTTTGTGTTGTGGGTGGGGATATCGCACCAAACCGACGACACGCGTATTGTGGTGGCAGAAGGATCGAAAGAAGTGCAACCTCAAACGCAAACACTAACTCCTCCTCTCCTCGCCTTCTCTTCACCCTCGTCTGTGGATGCGAAAGCTTCTTTGTCAAAGAAGGACGGAGTAGTAACCAAGCCTGCGGCTACTACCGAGGCTGCTGCAACCATGAATACTTCGACCCCACTCCCTATTGACGAAGAAACCACTGCGACGATGGTGGAAAGTCCTCTCCATTACGCTTCCACAGAGGTAGGGAGAGCAGAAATGGACGAGGCACACCTTGCCCTTGTACCCCTCGCTTCGTTACCAGTACAACAGCTTTCTACAAATTGGACATTAGCGCTCGAGCCTCGCGACCCGATGCCAGAGGTCTACCACGACTGGGAGGCAATCGCCGCACAGGATGAACTAGCCGCCTTTGAAAAGGAAATGAAAGCGCTCAAGAAAACGGTACGTCCTGAACCGTCGTTACGTGCCAAATTTGTCGACTATGTCGTAGCACTTGCCTTGCGTTGATAGTGTGCTTGGATTTTAGACGAAGGAAGGTCAACGTAGTTACGAAGGTCGTATTTTTCCTACTCAATAGTCTTCTACTATCTTTTTGAAATAAGGGGCTTGCCATTCTGTGGTAGCCCCATTTTTCTTTTTGTTGTAAATTGCGGTGAAAGGACAGATAAAAGTAGTGATAAGATGATGAAGTGGTTATTTCTTTTGGTGGTATCGAGCTTGGCAGCTCTGCTCTCCTGTACGACAGGGGACAATATAGAGACGCCAGAGGGGGTCGGGGAAGGTCTCGAAGCCTTTTCCAAAGCGCAACGCAAACAGGCGAATACCGCCGCCAGCGAGCCCTATTTATCCAGTTTTGAGAAGGAGGTCTTTCTTTACCTCAATTTGGTGCGCATCAACCCCTCGCTTTTTGCTAAGACATTTGTCCAAGGATATGAGGGTGCACCAGGTTATGCCAAGGGCTATGCTTTCGATGAGCGTAAAGCCTCTCTATTAGAACAGCTCAAATATATGCAGCCTTTGGAGGTCATCAAGCCCAATAAGGAGCTCTTTGATCTCGCCGAGTGTTTTGCTACAGCACATGGAAAGAAAGGACTGGTAGGACATGATCGTACGGGGACGGGGTGTGAGAGAGGCTATCATGCCGAGTGTTGCGGTTATGGAAAATATGATTCGGGGCTTTACTCCATTCTCGAACTATTGGTCGATTCCGGAGAGGGGAACGAGGCACTCGGACACCGACGAATCCTCCTAGGCGATTACAACTACATGGGGGTGGCACAGCGCGACCATACACGGTATGCCAAGTGTACTGTCCTGGACTTTTGGGCGGCGCAATGATAGATGAGGAAACGAAGTCTGTAGAAGTTTAATGAATAGATGACACGATGAGGATGACCAGATTGGGGATACGAGCACTACTGCTTATACTCGTATTGTGGGGAACTGTGGGGCTACTCTTTGCTCAGAATGCCCCTATGAAATTGAGACTCCGAACAGATGACGGGGCTAGGGTAGAAATACCCGTCATCTCACGAGGGTACTATACCCTTCGTTGGAAAACAAAAGAGGGGGATGACTGGAACTATGAGAGAGCAGAGAATACCTTTAAGAAAAAGTTGCCCGCCGTGGGGGAGTATGACTTTGAACTCGGACCAGAGAACATACGCCGTGTAGATTACAGCCCTAGTAGTGCCTCTAAGGCGGCGGTGCAGTTGCTCGAAATCGCTGCTTGGGGCGATGTCGTCTGGGATAACATGCGCGAGGTGTTTGCAGGATGTCGCAATATGGAGATCTCCGCGACAGATCTCCCTAATATGAGCTTTGTACACGACTGTGAAGGGATGTTCTCTGGGTGCAGTACGATGAATAGTCCGAACCTCTCGGGTTGGAATATGAGTACGGTGCGAAATATTTCTGGGATGTTCGCTGGATGTACGAACTTTAACCAGCCTCTTGATCGTTGGGATGTGAGCCATGTGGAGAAAATGGACGGTCTCTTCGTTCAAGCAAACGCCTTTGACCAACCCCTCGGTACATGGGAGCTGCGCGTATGCTCCAGATTAGCACTCCCGATAATGAGCGAGGAGAACTACGTTACTACGCTCCAGCAGTGGGCAAATAAGACGGGAATGGTCGAAGGATTGAAACTCTATGCTCCGTTTCGTTCCTATGCCAAGTGTACGGAGGCAAGGACGAAACTCATAGAAGAGAGAAAATGGGAGATTACTGGCGATTACGAGCGTTTGGGATCTCCTAAAGGAACGAACCCCTTTATCTTCAAGATAAAAGCCCAAGCAACACGAGTATATCTACCACTCTTTGGAAAGGACTTCTCATTTACCTATCAAAAGGAGGGAGGAAGCCCTGTCGCTGTGAACAATGTGACGAGCATACCCTTGCCCTCTTTTGAGGCAGAGAAAGGGGCAACCTATACGATTTCCGTTGCTCCGCAGGGGCTTGGCGCGTTTGGGATGAGACTAGAGGCTGTAAGCCCTGATCTTTTGGGGATAGAGATTACCGAGATCCTCCGCTTTGGCGACGTACAGTGGGCTTCGACAGCACGCTTCTTGCGAAACTTTACTGGGCACATCGCTGCCGATGCGGGAAGCCCTGACCTCTCGATAGTGAAAGATGCTGCAGGGATGTGCGAAGAAATGGGAGAAAATACGGGGATAGATGTAAGCACGTGGAATGTTGCGAACATAGAGGACTTCTCCGACTTGTTTAGCTATAGTTCGGAAAAAGGGGTAGACATCAGTACCTGGAAGCTCTACGCGTGCAAGAAGCTCGATTTGAGTAACTCGCTCCTAAGCCCAGAAATGTATGAGAAGGCCCTGAAAGCATGGAGCGAAGACCCAAAGACGAAGACAGGGGTACGACTCAAAGCAGAGGGACTGATCTATCCTGCAACAGCCAACGTGTATCGCCAAAAGCTCGTGACAGAGAAAGGATGGGTGATAGAAGGCGATGAGCTCCCTGATTTCATCTCCTTGTCCAAGAAAGAACAAAAACCACTCTACCAAGGGGCTACACACGAGTACAGGATCGCGTTTGGGAAAAATATTACCACTCTTGAAATAAACAATCTCGTCTTTACCTCAGAGCCTGTCGACGCCTTGACTTGTGAGGTAAAAACAGATGGTGTGGAGTATTTCCTGTCGGTAAAAGCCAACCAGTCAGGGAAAGTTACTATCAAGGCTACGCTACCCCAAACTGCCGCACACGGAACAGTGGAGGTAGCATACCCCATAACAGTGCTTGAGACACCCACGACCATCAAGGTCTATGACATGACGGGGAATGAGATCGCCGATCGCGTGACGATCAAAGAGGGAACTCTTACCCGTTTTAGAGCTGAGGTACAACCGAAGGAAATACAAGATTGGGCATTTGATATACAGCCCGTTGTCGTATTTACTGCTCTGGGAAATGAGTTGACTTTAGACACAGACGCGACGCCTGGCACCTACACAGTCTCGGTGTCAGTCGAGGGGGTGGCGCAGCTGAAAAAGACCTTCCAACTGAAAATAGAGCCAGTATTGCGGGTAAAGCTTAGTCAAGAAAACCCATTGGAACTAATCCTTAATCGAGAAGAGGAAAAGAAAAAATTCCAAGTAGTAGCACAGGTCTTGCCAGCTGCAAGTGCTGCGAGCCAGAATGTAGTATGCAGTATCGAAGGTACAGATAGACAAGTGATCTCTATCTCTTCCGAGGGATTGATCACCGCACTCAAGCCTGGGACGCAACTCGTAAAGGTCACCGCAAAGGATAACCCAGAGGCTATCCCCGCCTTCTTGCCCGTAACGGTAGATTATAGCTTGGATCAGATCGCAATCCTCAAGGATGGACAGGAGGTCACAGAGTATACTATTGATTTGAGCGAGGCTGTGATGAACCCAAACGATGGCTCTTTCGTCCTAAAAGCAAAGTACACACCAGAGGAAATTCTCAATAGAGAGGTGGATTGGGAGATCTCCGATGAATACTTCCGTAGGGAGGATCTCTCACCAGAAGAGGTACGTCTGACCCCACTGAAGAAAGGCACGAGCACCGTGAAGCTGACCTACCGAGCGAATCCCAACCAAGATGCTACCCTTCGGGTAACGATAGAGCACAATGCTAAAGGGTTAAAGATCTTTCATGAGAATACAGAGTGTACAGGGGCACAGTTCCTGTTGTGGGAATCGTTGAGTAACGTGGTCTTCCAAGTGAAAGCGCTCCCTGCAGGCGCAGATCTCCCCACGGATTTGGTATGGACGTCGGACAACCCGAAGTTTACTGTCGTTGGCGGTACGGTAACGCCCACCGCTACTGCTGCGGCGGGGGATCAGGCAACTATTACAGTCAAGAGTACGGCACAGCCTACCCTAGCAGCCTCTTTTACGGTAAAGATGGTCAGTGAAGTAGTGCCTGCGGCAACCGCAGTAACACTGCCCGTTACGATGTTTGAGAAGTTCCTAAACGATAGTTTCGACATCGGGGTAAGTGTCTCCCCTGCTACAGCACAGCAGTTTGTCGCGTGGGAGTACGAACCCAAGGATCAAAAGGTGCTCGAAATCACGCCTACGGGAACCGTAAAGATCTTCCAGCTCGGAATTGTGAAGGTAAGAGCCGTCACGAGCAACGGAAAATACTCAGCCTGGGCGACGATTAGGGGTTGTAACCGATTAACTGCTATACGATTTGTCAATCCTCCTACAGAGCTCTATGATAGAACGGAAAAGGGGAAGGTCTTGCAACTTGGCTTTACTCCCGACGCGCAGTACCCCAGCTATACCGTGACGTTTGACCCCCCAGAGGCCCTCGAGTTGATTCGGACTCCTGCGAGCTTCTTGTACGTAGTAAAGGTGAAGAATGCAAAGAAAGGAGACAAGGTGACTATCCGTCTATCAGTTCCTGCTCAGCCCGAGCTCGCAGCAGCAACTTGCGAAGTACGGATTGTGGAATACATCGACCTCAAGGGGCTCTCTGTGGCTCATGCCGATCAGGAATTATTGATGCTGGTCAATGAGCGTAAGACCCCCAACATAACGTTCCAACCAGCAGATGCGACGAATAAGAAATTGAGCTGGAATTCTTCCAACCCCTCGGTCGCAGACTACGACCTTACTACAAAGGAAATTGTAGCAAAATCTCTAGGTACGGCAACCCTTACTGCAACCTCGGAAGAAGGCGGCTACAAGGCTATATTTCAGGTAAAGGTGCTCAAAGAGAAGAAAGACCCCGAGAGTGTGACTCTCACCCCAACCTCCCTCCCAACTCTTTGGGTAGATAAAGCCTTTAATCTGACCGCTACGGTGAACCCCGCAGAGGCTTCGCAAGTCGTGCAGTGGGTGTTTACACCAGCAGATCAGGACGTGGTGACACTCTCCTCCGAAGGGGTAGGAAAAGCCTTAAAACCAGGCGTCGTAAAGGTGAAGGCGCGTACACAGAATGGCAAGGAGTCAGAAGAACTCGAGATCCGTGTATTGGCAAAGCTAGCATCGCTGACTTTCCAAGAGCCCGCAACCGAGGTATTCGTAGGGAAAGAAACGAAGTTTACCCTAGCCTTTACTCCAGACACTGACGTCGATAAGTCTTGCGATATTTCCTTTACTCCCACAGAGTACATTGAAAAGGTAGCGTTGGAAAATGGGGTATTGACCGTAAAGGGAATCAAACCTTTGGCAACGGGCAAGGTGACTATCTCGGTAAAGAGTACACTCTACTCCGATCTCCCACCTGCGACGTGTGAAGTTGAGGTAAAGGGCACAAACCATGTCGATGTGCCGATAGTGGTCGAGTCGATCAGTTTACCCTCAACCGCCACAGTCGAGGTGGGGAAGGATACCACGCTCTTGGTGACTTTTAAACCAGAAAACCCCACCGATAAGACGCTCACCTGGACAAGCTCTGACCCCACCATCGCTACAGTAACGGACGGAGTTGTAAAGGGTGTGGCAGTGGGTACGGCCACCATTACGGCGACCAGTGTGAACAACAAACCAGCTTCGTGTACCGTGACGGTGACACCACCTACCTCTGTAGACGAAACCGTCTTTGCTGAGGTCATGGTAGTTCCGAATCCGTTCACTACGCACCTACGCGTTGTGAATCCTACAGGGGTGCAGATGCGTTATACTCTGGTGAACCTTTCGGGTATAGCCCTTCGTTCGGGTGTCGTAACTGATACAGAGTTCTTGATCGACACCTCGACACTTCCAGCAGGTGCGTATTTTGTGCGTTTAGAGGCGCAAGGAGGCGCTCAAAAGACTGTAATGGTATCTAAGTAGCGATTGGCTACTAAACGAGCGAATAACCCGCCCTACTGCTCTTTTTGGAGTAGTGGGGCGGGTTGTCCTTTGATATGGGATGCTGCTAAAGTGTAGGCAGGCGAAGGGAACCTTATTTTTTGTTTACTGTCTTCTTGAGCTTTTCTAAGAGCTCTTTATCTTCCCCTATCAGCTGCTTTACTAATTTGTAGACTTGCGTACATGGATTATGTTTTGCATAGTTTGTATCGGTGAAGCCTGCAGCAGCACGCGCTGCATTTTTGAGGGCTTCTTCTTGCGAGCCACATTCTGTCATAATGCGATAATTGTTGGGGTCATTTTTCTGGTACTGATAGGGAGTTGTTCCGTTGTATTTACCTGATTTATTTACCGCCCTGGAGATTCTATCCGCATATTGATTCCGATTCATCGCGGTGTCTACAAATTGAAAATGATATAGAAACCAAAGTTCAAAAGCTTCATTACTCCACGCACATTTTATTCCCACTTTATGGGCTTTTGTTATAGCAGCATTAAAATCCCTATTGGGAAAGGAATCCTTATCAAATACAGCCCATATTTGGTCATATTCTTGTCCGTTGTCTTTTGCTTGATTAGATAAGCGTATGGCCTCGTCTACTACGCTGAGGGTATTTTTCCCACACCCCCTCACTTCTATCATTGCTGTATTGCGACTTATTGTCTTAAAGGCATTGAAATAGTTCGGTTCAGTCTTTTCGCCTTCGCAAACGATTAAAATGCGGATAACAATCTTACGAGGGTTGCGCCTCTCTTTTTGATGTGCATAACGCCTCTCTAAGGCAGGCTCTATTTTAATTCTGTTAGCGGGCATAGCAATACATTTATTCGGTTAGTATATAAGGGATCGCCCCATAGCGCCCTGCTATATAGTTTCGCTCATAATTGGCGTTGTTCCGTGGTTTTGTTCCGTCAGGGAACACGATGTCGGAGAGGCAATATAAATCGGTTTGTTCCATAGCATTTTTTTCAGTAAACCAGATCTGATCGCGTCGCATATTTTTCGTAGAAAGGAGGTGCGTATCATGGGTGGTAAATATCAATTGCGCATGATTGGGGTTGGTCGTCTCATTATTGAATAATGAAATAATGTTTTGAGAAATCAGAGGGTGCATCTTCGCATCTAGTTCGTCAATCACAAGCACAGAACTATTATTCAGGGTATCAAACAGAGGTCCCGCTAAATCAAATAGTTTGATAGTACCCGATGATTCCCGCTCGTAGAATGCGAAATCTAATACGCCATCTTTGATACCCTCCGTGTTATAAACATTATGGATGGAATTCAACTCAAGGTGCTCTTTCCTATCCAATGTCTTTGTTAGTAAGTTTTTCAATTCGTCTGGAATTTCGTCGGGGATGGACGGCTTTTCCTCTTTTGTCTCAAGATCTACAAAGCCTACTTGGAGTCTCTTCAAGAAATCAAGAACCTTAGTGCTAAGTTCCGTCTTCTGATGGAATTGAAGTTTCGAAAAATTCCTATAACCCTGATTATTAAGTCCCGAGATTACGTGAATCTTATTCTGAAACCATGAAAGTACGCTCTTGGAGCGTGCGCCTCCTAATTGTGCACACAAAGAGAGAAAAAGACGGTTGTCGTTTAATTTATTTTCTAAGTCGATCCCTTCCGCGAATAGTTTCTCATTGATGGCAATATTATCATCCTCGCGAATGTATAGGTAAGTTTCCTTTGAGCGAGGTGTGCTACTTACGAAGAGCCATTCACTTTCTATCCGAGAAGGGAGATAACTGAAACCATAGCGGTAGCAGTAACTACCATGCATAAAAACAATTTCAAAAGATGTGGGCGCTTGGTTTCCTCGCAAAAGCAAAAATGGATCGTACATTAACGAATCGTCATCGTTGAGCTTTACGGAAAATAACACACACGCAATCATGGTATTAAAGGCTTTGACCAAATTCGATTTCCCACTCGAATTAGCGCCATAAATGGCCAAGGTCTTCAGTATACGATGCGAATTCTCTATAGCAACATTGTCATTGTTGGGTTCGCTAATATTTTGTGCTTTCATTGAAAGCGTTTTTTTGTCAAAGAAAGAACGATAATTACCCACAGAGAACTCAAGCAACATGATTATAAATGGATTATCACACTTAGCAGAACAAAGGTACGATTTGTTACCAGAGTATGTTAGATATTGAAGAAAAACTTCAGAACGAGACATCGAGTTGTCCGACAGGGGACGCTCTTTGACTAGTCCCAGTAGTACCCCCCCAGAAAAATAGGTAAGAGTACTATCTATCACAAAAAAGAACCGCCCCTCTGACAAGAAGACAGAAGAGCGGCGCTTCTATGCATAGCGAACAAGCTTGTCGTGCGAGCCTTACCCCCCCTACACGAGGAAGACGCCCCTCAGGAGATTCTAAGCATGCCCACGCACGCGATCTTGTTGACTCTAACCGCGAAGGGCGTTTATTCAAAGATTGCCCTCACCACATACACCTTTTTCGTAGGATAACTGTCACGACTGACCGTCAGAGAGATAAGCTTTTTACCTTCCGCGGGTGTCGCCTTTATCTCTATCTTGCTACTCAGAGTAACATTGCTAAGCCTTTGTTCGCCGTTGATAGTGAGTGTCCCGCTGCCGTCGACTACGGTCAGGAGGCCGAAGTCTTGTTCCTCCTTATCCCCGTTGAATTTCCAGCCACGTGCTATGAGTGTCTCGCGTGCAGCCTTCCCTTCGGCATTGTAAACCAGTTCATTGACATCGAACTCAAGACCACTTATCGTTGTCCCTTCTGCCCACCCTACGAGTGTCTTGGAGTAGTTGTCCACACTCATCGCGGTAGTGCCTAGCCCTCCCACTACTGTTTTTATGTTCCATTTGCCTAATGGCTGGTTAAAGGCAGAGCAGTCATCGAACATACCTTGCATACTGGTCACGTTGCTTACGTTCCAGTTGTTTAGTGGCTGGTTAAATTTGGAGCAGCCATTGAACATACCTTGCATGTCGGTTACGTTGCCCACGTTCCACTGTTCCAGTGGCTGGTTAAAGGCGGAGCAGTCGCGGAACATACCCCCCATGTTGGTCACCTTGCTTACGTCCCAGTTGTCTAGTGGCTGATTGAAGGTGACGTCGTTTGTGAACATCCACTCCATATTGGTCACGTTGCCCACGTTCCAATCTTCTAGTGGCTGGTTAAATTTGGAGCAGCCATCGAACATACCTTGCATGTCGGTTACGTTGCCCACGTTCCAATCTTCTAGCGGCTGGTTAAACTTGGCGCAGTTGTAGAACATAAAGTTCATATCGGTTACGTTGCCCACGTTCCACTTGTCTAGCGGTTGATTAAAGGCGGCGCAGTCATCGAACATACTCTCCATGTTGGTTACGTTACTCACGTTCCAGTGGTTTAGTGGCTGATTGAACGCGGAGCAGCCGTAGAACATATTGGACATGTACATCACCTTCCTAAGGTCTGGGGTATCGATCCCCGCTGCGAAAGTCATGTTCGCGCATCCTCTGAACATTCTTTCCATAGACTCCCACTCCACGGTACCGAATTGAATCACCTCCAGCAAGGCTTCGTTACTGCTTGCAGGAACCCAATTCCCACCAATAGACTCTCCTGTCATCTCCATATACTTCACTCCTGCAGGTCCCGCCTCTACGGTGTAAATCCCGTCATCTGTAGGAGTAAAGGCGTACGGATGTCCCCCATCCGAGACGCTTACTGTTTGGTTGATCTTCTCGTTCCCACTGGCGTTCTTGATCACCATCTTGTACGTCCCCACGATGGGGATTTTCAATTCCACGCCCGCCTTTCCTTTCCACTTCGTAATAAACGGACGTCCTTGCGCACTCACATCTCCCACAAAATAGAGTAGTACTACTAGCGCTACTACGATTTTTAACGTTTTCCTCATACTTATCCACTGCATTGCACAACAATATAAGGCAAGTTCTCAAAAAAAACGTCAATGCAAAATAGTGCCTAGTGCATCAGGCGAGAGAAAGTGCTCAAAAGGCAGTAGGGGACTGGGGTAGAAAGGAATGGAAAATAATTTTCTCTGGTACTGTCTGTAAAAGTGTGTAAGAGGCTGCCTATTCCTCCGCCTACCGCCCGCTCTTTATACCTCCATTATACATTACCACTTTAGGAAATCCTAAACCAGTATTTCTACAACTAACTAAATAATGCAATATAGAAATAATGGAATACATTTATAATAAGGGCGTTCTTTCTGCCAAATTGACAGGCTCTACAAAGGGTCTACACGTACTCTACACCGACTCTACACGTACTCTACAAGGATGACAAAAGGATGACAAAATGACAATACACCCGCTCTACCCTTATCCCAACCTGTGGGTAGTCTCGTATATTTAGAAATATATAATGCTTTATAAGCCCCCCGATCGCAGACCCGTTCTCACCCCCTTACACGGTACTGTCCGTAAAAGTGTGTAAGAGGCTGCCTATTTCGCCTCCCAACGCCCGTTCTTTATACACATAGTGCCTACTCCACTTTAGGAAACTCTAAATCTCTACTTTTATACGATAAGATAAATAATAGAATACGAGAACAGCCGAATACGTATAGAATATGGGCTATTTTTGGGTAGGTAATTTTACCTAATTTGGTGCGTGTAGAGTACGTGTAGAGTACGTGTAGAGTCGGTGTAGCGTTGGTGTACTCCGAACATGCCTTGTTTGGGGATAAGGGATTAAAGAAAACATAAAGCGGATTTTCCCCGTTTTTCTCCCCCGTTGCAGTGATTCTTACACACTTTTTTAGGACAGTATCCCTTACACACTCTTCTAGGACAGTAGCGTCGTGTTCTGGAGGGGGGATAGATTCTAGCACCCCGCTCTTTTACAACAACTCTGTAGATTAAAATAAAAGCACTACCTTTGTCTTCGTGGTAGACTGAAAAGGCCCCGTAGTTCAGCTGAATAGAACGTCAGATTCCGGTTCTGAAGGTCGTGGGTTTGAATCCCGCCGGGGTCACCACTTTCATATTGGAAAATCTAGTTGTACTATGCGTCACCCCCTTAAGTGTTCGAGCCTTGTGGCAAGCCTCTTTATTGCAGGTGTTGTGCTCGTAGGCTGTTCGGAGTCTGAACCCCAACAGAAAATCCTCCCTGGTTCGCCAGAAGATACCCCAGAGAACGCGATTAAGAATTACGACTTCAAGAAGCTTAGCTATGCATTGGGGATTTCGGCTGGACAGTATATCGTGAGCGAGGAAATACGTCTTCGTGAAGAGGAGTTTATGCGTGGCTTGCGAGACCAGATCAATGGTAAGCCCGAGCTCTCCGATGCTGAGGTACAGGACGTCATGCGTTCCTATGCGATGATGCACATGAACGCCAAGGCTGCCGAGGCGGGGCGTCTTGAGAAGCGTTACTTTGACTCTGTCGCACAGCTCGAAGGGGTGATCAAGGATGAGTCTGGGCTATGCTACAAGATCCTCCAAGAGGGAACTGGGGCGCAGCCACAGGACACGAGTATGGTTCTGATGCACTACAAGGTTACGACCGTCGATGGTAAGCAAATTGACGCCTCGGCAGAAGAACCCGTGATGCTCGATCTGCGCCGTGTCATCCGTGGCTGGTCGATCGCTATTCCCAAGCTCAAGGAGGGTGCCAAAGCAACCCTTTACATCCCCTCCGAACTCGCTTATGGACCCTCCGGGCGAGATCCCATTCCTGCCAATGCAACGTTGATTTTTGATGTAGAGCTCGTCAAGGTGATGTCTCCTGCTGATGTGGAGGCTTATACTAAGAAGATGAGCCAGAGGACAAACGAGAAAAAGTAAAGGGGATGGCTGCGATTCTTTCGATAGTGGGACGCATTATCTCGATACTTCCGAAGGTCGAGGGCGAGAGTGCTAATGGACACTGGGTACGACAAAGCTTTGTCGTGGAAGTTGTGGAGGGGAATTTTACCTCTAATGTCTGTTTCGACGCGTGGGGAGAAAACTCGGTAAATGCCCTTGCGGCTTTTAAGACGGGCGATGCGGTGAATGTCTCTTTCCGTCCCTCCTCGCGCGAGTTCAATGGAAAATGGTACACCAGTCTTCGTGCTTGGCGGATTGTTAGTGAAACGGAGGCTACACAGACGCAGCATGATGGGGTGGTAGACCCAGAGCCCGCCGTGGCACATATTGATACTACCCCGAGCGAAGAAACAGCTGAGGGGGGAGCGGTGAAGAAATTAGAGGATCTTCCCTTCTAAGTCCCTTTCGTCCAATCGCTATTTTTACATGCAGTGTATAGTGAGGAGCTTGAGGATTGACCCCTCTAAGCTCCTTCTTTTTTCTCTTTGTTGGGGGCTCTTCGTAGCGTGCTTGCCGAGTTGTGCAGAGAAGGAGGGGGCGATCCCTTCGGTCTCCGACCTTCGGCTTTCTGTAGATTCGATTTGTTTCGACAGTGTTTTCCTTACCGAGGTCTCTCCAACCCACCTCGTACGAGTCTATAATCTTACCTCACACTCCATTATTATCCCTCGTTTGGCGTTGCTGGGGGGAAGTCAGAGTCAATTCTCGTTATTGATTGATGGGGAACAGACTACAGAGGCGAAGGATGTGCGTATCGAAGGGCGCGATAGTCTCACGATCCTGGCTCGTGTACGTCCCATCTCGACAACCGTTACAACCGAACGTTTGCATGACGAGCTTGTCCTCTCCTTACGAGATGGGGGGAAACGATCCGTGCGTCTGCGTGCAACGGGTTTAGCACATAATGATGTCGGAGAGAATGACTTCCGAAAATTAAACGCTCTACTACAAGAGGCGCCTAAGACCCCCCTCCTGATTACGCGCACGGTGGAAGTCCCCAAGGGAGAGACCCTCTATATCCCTGCTGGAGTAAGGCTTTATTTTCGTCCCCAAGCAGGTTTACGGGTGTACGGTTCATTGGTCATTGAGGGGGTGCCCAAACAGCACGCACTTCTGGCAGGGGAACGTCTAGATACAGCGTATAGGGATACCCCAGGGCAATGGTTGGGGATTTCCTTGATGCCAGGGAGTGGTCCTCACCGTATCATGCATGCTACGATTCGCGCTGCAGTGACGGCGATACGTACGGATTCTGTACATCGACTCAGTGTGATAGAGAACTCCATCGTGCGTGGGGCGAGTCTGGATGCCATGGTCTTCAAACGGTCGAACTTCCTCTTGCGGGGCTGTATCTTTACACAGAACTCTGGGGCTGCGGTGGCTGTGGCAGGAAGTCGTATTTCGTTGATTCACTGTTCGCTCAATGGGATGACACGCTTTGGACAGGCGCGTCGTTCGGCGCTCATTTCGCTAGAAAAGCCACCACAGGGTACACAGAATCAGCTCTCGGTGATCAACTCGATTGTGTGGGGGAATTACGAGGTCGAGTTCCGTTCCTATGATACCGAGCGTTTTGCGAATGAGATTGTTACACTTTCCCACTCTCTGATCCGCTGGGGTAGTCAACGTCCCCCGATTGCGGATCACTGGGTGGGAGTTATTTACTCCCCTCCCCAGTGGGAGAATGCGAGCAAGCACAACTTGGCATTAAAATCCTCTTCCCCTGCGCGTGGTACTGCTTTGGTATTGGAAGAGTCTGAGGATGCCGAGGACATCAATGGTTTTCCTCGTCTACACGCTGACGGTACTGTGGATATGGGCGCGCTTGTCTGGGATGAGGATTAGGTGTCTGTAATAAGTCCCTGACTACACCAATCTTATGGATAGACATGGCAATCCTACGCGTGGGTGTCGAGGCATTTCTTAACCTTCGAGAGGCTGGGATTATCGTCGACGTCCGTTCGCCTAACGAGTTTGCGCATGCCCATATCCCAGGTGCGGTGAATATCCCGCTCTTTAGTGATGACGAGCGTGCCAATATTGGCACACTCTATACTCGTGTCTCCCGAGAGGCGGCTATCTCCCGAGGCTTTGAATATCTGAACGGGCGTCTCGAAGAGCTCCGTCTTTCACTTCTCCATACGGCACGGCACGGTGCGGTGCGCTTGCACTGTTGGCGTGGTGGTATGCGTTCGGAGAGTGTCGCATGGCTCGTCGAACGTTCGGGGGTGTCGGTTTATCTTTTGGAGGGGGGCTACAAAGCCTATCGGGCTTACGTATTGGAACGTTTTGCGTCTCCTATGCAGCTCCTTATCCTTGCGGGGATGACGGGAGCGGGAAAGACCGAGGTGCTTACCGAACTCGACGCTCTAGGAGAGCAGGTTATCGACCTGGAGGCATTGGCGCACCACAAGGGTTCTGCTTTTGGTGCGTTGGGAGAATTGCCACAGCCCTCTACCGAGCAGTTTGAAAATGATCTCCTCGCTGCGCTACGTCCACTCTCTTCGCAGAAGAGGTTGTGGCTCGAGGATGAGAGTCGGAACATCGGGCGTGTGCTGCTTCCAGCATCCTTTTTCGCTCAGATGACGGATGCCCCTCGTGTCGTCCTAGAAACTCCGTTCTCTGATCGGGTGGCGCGCCTCACACGCATTTATACATCTCATTCGCCCGAGGAGCTTGTTTTGTGCATAGAGAAGATTCGCAAACGGTTGGGAGGTGACCACGCCAACGAATGTATTGCGCTTATTCGTCACGGAGATCTCCGAACAGCCGTAGAGCGTGTTCTGCACTATTATGACAAGCGTTATAGTTATGGGCTGCAGACTACGTCGCAGATTCTCTGCCGTATAGTACCGTCTGCTGCTGCGCCGCGTGCGGTAGCTGAACAGCTCTTGGCTGCCCTTCCTCACGTTCTTAGCTGCTATGGGGCTGGGAATCTGTGATTTTGTTCCACGTGGAAACCTCCCCTGCCTTATCCATCATATAGTTGCCAATGTCTTACACGAAACGTCTCTTACTTATCGATGGCTATGCGCTCCTCTATAGGTCGCACTATGCTATGATTAACAATCCGTTAATCACTTCCAAGGAGGAAAACACCTCGGCAGCCTTCGGTTTCCTACGGACGTTGCTAGACTGCATAGATCAGTTCCAACCCACGCACCTGGGGGTGGCGTTCGACTTGGGGGGAAAGACCTTTCGCCACGAAATGGACGAGAATTACAAGAGCAATCGACCACCTACACCGCCCGAGGTGAAATTCGGACTGGAGGTCGTTCGTCAGTTCCTAAAAACATTACACATTATAGAGTTGTGGGCAGAAGGGTTCGAGGCGGACGATGTCATAGGTTCTATTGCGCACCACTTTGCCAGCGAAGAAGTACAGGTGCAGATCTACTCCCCCGACAAGGATTTCCAACAGCTCTTGGCACCACACGTGCAGCTGCTGCGCCCCAAGAGTATGGGAGTAGGGCTCAATCTTGTGACAGAGGAAGATCTTTTACAGAAATACCACATCAAGTCTGCGAAACAGTTTGTCGACATACTAGCCCTATGGGGAGATACGGCAGATAACGTGCCCGGCGTCCCAGGCATTGGCGAGAAGCGTGCTGCAGCCTTGGTATCCGAATATGGTTCGATAGAGTACATCTTGGGCAACAGTGGGCGTTTTACGAAACACATGGCGGCGAGTTTGGAACAGAATACAAAACAGCTGATGCTCTCGCGTCAGTTGGTGCGTATCCGTCTTGATGCCCCATTCCCAGAAGATATTGAGCAGTATCGGATGCCCTCCGACGTCTCTGCAGATGCCCTCCGTGCCCTGAATGACCAGTATGAGTTCCGCTCTCTTGGCGAACGGCTCGTACGCTGTTTCACGAAAACGCAAAACACCCCGAAACAACCCTCGTTAGATGCCTTTTGTAAGGATATAGCCACCTTGACAACAAGAGGGGAATTTGACGCCTTCGTACGCGATTTAGAATACCTACAGACGCCTTACTCGCTCGTGCTCTCTGCCAAGGGGTATGCTCTTGCCTATTTGAAAGGAGAAACGCTCGTCGCAAGAGTATTTGCCATAGAGGTCTTGGATGCTTGTGCTCCAGAGTGGCGCGATGCGATGGCACACTTCTTTGCCCGCCCCGAGCTCTCCTGTTATGCCTATGACCTCAAGGCGATCTTCTACTCCCTGCGTGCGCAAGGGATGAAGCCCTTGGGGGCAAAGCTGGTCGACCTCCTGATTGCGCACTACCTCCTAGCACCAGAAAAAGCTTATGAGTTGGAAGTGCTTATCGCCAAGGAATTTCATTACACGCTGCAAGCACCTGCACACTCCCTCGACGCGCTAGCGGAACAAGCCATACTCCTGTACCGTTTGGGAGAGCAGCTCGCCGAACGGATTGACGCTACGGGGCTTGGAAAGATCTTCCATGACTTGGAGATGCCCCTCCTCCCCGTCCTCTTTGCTATGGAAGTCACGGGGGTTGCTGTAAATACCGAGGTATTGACACAGCTCCACGACCGTTTGCAAGCAGAGCTCGACGCTCTTGAGGCAGAGATCCGAACCGTAGCGAAAAATCCCGACTTCAAGATCTCATCCCCAAAACAGGTAGGGGAGCTCCTTTTTGAAACCTTGGCAATCGCCGACAAGCCGAAGAAGACTCCTAAGGGGCAGTACAATACTACCGAGCAAGAGCTAGAAAAGTATCGGGAGGCATACCCCGTAGTAGAGAACATCTTGCACTATCGCGAGACTGCCAAGCTCCTTTCAACCTACATCGATGCGCTACCAAAATTGGTAGACCCACACACGCACCTCATCCATGCCTCCTTTAACCAAGCGGTGGTGGCCACAGGACGTCTGAGTTCGAGCAACCCCAATCTACAAAACATCCCCGTGCGTACCGAGGTGGGGCGTGAGATTCGTTCGGCATTCGTCTCGCGATTTGGTAAGGAGGGGCTACTCCTCTCCGCCGACTATTCACAGATTGAGCTCCGTGTGCTCGCACACATGGCCAATGACGAGCATATGATCGCTGCCTTCAACCAAGGGCAGGATATCCATACGGCCACGGCAGCGCGAGTCAATGGCGTGCCCGTAGAGGAGGTCTCCAAGTTGATGCGTGAGCGTGCGAAGCGCGTGAACTTCGGGATTGTCTATGGGATCAGTCCCTTTGGGCTCTCACAACAGTTGCATATCCCTATAGACGAAGCTGCGGCGTTTATGAAAAGCTATTTCGAGCTCTATCCTACTATCGAGACCTTTATGCATGACACCATCGAGGCGGGACGTCGCGACGGGTATGTACAGACCCTTTGGGGACGCCGTCGGTATGTGTATTACCTCCGTGCAGAAAATCAGAATGTCCGACAGGGGGCAGAGCGTATGGCAGTGAATATGCCTATTCAGGGGACGGCTGCCGATATTATCAAGGCTGCTATGGTACAGATTGCCGACCTGCTTCGTACGCATGGATTCCGCGCTCTGCTTACGACACAGGTACATGACGAACTCATCTTCGACGTACCTCGCGACGAGATAGAGAGACTCGCCCCACTTGTCAAGGAGACGATGGAGCGTGTCATGACCCTGCGTGTCCCCCTCGTGGTAGACCTCGCCGTAGGAGATCATTGGGGCGCATTGTAGCCTAAGTACTCCTCTGGGTGGATCTCCTCCTACTCCTCCTCTACCCTCCTTCTAAAGAAGTCGGTCGGCACGCAGGCGTTAGAATAGAATCCGATAGTTGAACATTGGGGTAAAACCCTGCTGGTAACGATACCTGACGCTCTGCGTTGCGACATCCCATACTTTGCCAAAGACGTTGCGGTGGTTCGTAAGGTTTTGTAGGTCAAGCGCCCACTCCTGAGAAAAATGTCGCGTATTCTGTCGGAAGGCTAGCCGTGCATTCACCTTGAAATACGGAGCAGCTTTTTCCGAATAGGGGCGAGACCAGTCGTTGACTAGCTCCCGATCTCGTCGCGAGGCCTCCTCGTCGACAGGATTCATCCATTTGCCGCCAGCAAAGACCGCTCGTCCATCGATAAGGAGTGCATACGTCGGGCTAAACGTCACCTCGTAACCCCCTAGGAGATTGAAAGCATACTCTCCATTGAACTTCGCATTGCGCCAACCACCCTCCAGCGTGCGAACCTGTGATTGGAACAGTGAGGCGGTCAATAGGAAGTAATAACCATGGGAGAGGAATTTCTCCAGCGTTAGTTCCAGCCCATAGTTCCGACCGTTGCCCGAGTTGACTAAGTCGCGAGGTACGGTGATGTTGTAGGAGTCTCCTGCATCCAGAAGCGAGAAGCCTGCGATCTGTCTCCTCGAAACAGGGATCGCGTAGAGCCATTGGTAGTAAAGCTCGCTCTTTAGACGGAACTCTTTCCCCAATTTGACGTCGTAGGCAAGGACTGAATGGATGGCACGCGAGAGACCCAGATTGCGCATGGAGGAGGGGCTCTCCGTTTTCAAGAAGTAGAAGAGTGGCGATTGCATCTGACTGTGAAGCCCCCCCGAGAGGGTTAGGGTCTGTCGTGCTGCAACCCTCCACTGTAACGCCATGCGCGGCTCCAGTGCCCACGTATCGTTGAGGTGGAGATAGAGCCCGTGCAAGCCTGTGGCGAGCGTGAGCTTTTCGCTAGGACGATAGCGCCACGCAATATGCGCTTGGGAGAGGAGGTACGACCCTTGTGAGGAGACGCGTTCTAGGTATTGACTCGGGGAGATAAGGATCGAATCTTGGAGCGAGAGTTGCGACCATTGGAGTGTACTGCCTACCTCCCAGAAATGACGAGCAGAGAGACGTTGTTGGAAATCGAGGTAAAGCGAAGGGGTAGATTTACTCAGGCGCATGGCGTACCAGCGGTTGCGTTTGGCTGCCGTGGTGATCGAATCAATATTCGTCGCCGAGAGATTGCCTGTTGCCGCAAGCTTGAGGGTAAGGCGGGTATCAGAGGAAAGGCGATGGGTGACCTTTGCGCCGAGGACTCCAGATCGGGTGTAAAAATCCAAGTCGGAACGCTCGGGCTGTCCTGCTTGCGGGGTATCCCCTTCGTGCCATCCAAAGAAGATACTATTAAGCCCTCCTAATCCAAAAAGCTCGATGTGCCAGCGTGCGTGCAGGGGGACTTGTACTTTGAACGTCAGATCTTGGTAATAAGGGGTAGCGCCATTCGTCCCCAGATCGAGATTCACCCCGAGGCGTTTCAATAGCGCTGGAAAGGAGTAGCGATAGCCGATCAGAAACGAGCCGGAATGTCGCTTTGACAGTGGACCTTCTGCACCCAGTTCAAAGCCTCCCCAGCCGATCTGTCCGACAAATTCGTAGCGCTCGTTATTGCCATTACGTAGACGAAGGTCAAATGCCCCAGAGAGCGCATTGCCATAGCCTGCTGGGAAGGCTCCTGTAAAGAAATCCGACTGGGCGAGGTAATTGGCACTCACCATGGAGATAGGGCCTCCCGTTAAACCGTCGGTAGAAAAATGGTTGGGCGAAGGGATGTCCACACCCTCTAGCTTCCACAGGAGCCCCGTCGGGGAGTTGCCGCGGATGACGATGTCGTTCCGTTCGTCAGAGACACTCATCACGCCTGCATAGTTGGCGACCATACGTGCTGGGTCTCCCAAGCTCCCTGCGTAGCGCTCGGTCTCCGCCAATGTGAAGGCACGTGCCGAGGCTAGGGCAAACTCATTCGTCGGGACATCTTTACGTTGGGTATAGGCGATGGTCACACCCTCGAGCTCGGTCACCGACTCCTCCAGTGGGATACTTAAGTAAAGCTCCTTGCCTGATGAAAGAAGGAGTGCGTGCGCCTCCCACGGGAGATAACCCAAGCAAGAAACCTGCAGGGAGTGACGCCCCACTGGAATATCGGACAAGAGGAACTTCCCATTGCTATCGCTGATTGTGACCTTAGACGGATTCAGGCTTTCCAAGCGTATCACAGCCCCTGCTATTGGTTCGTGGGTTTGTAGGTCGCGCACCTCGCCGCGTATATTCTGGGTCAGCGGGTCTGGCGCTGCCCACAGAGTTAGGGGGAGCAAAAGGAAGAAAAAGAGTATACCACGAAAATGAAGCATCATGAGTAAGGCTTTGGCTAAACAACATGGGTTGAACAAAAATCATGCACCAAGAGGCTGGAGTGTTTTTCCTCGACCACTGACGAGCCACAGACTACCCATACGTACCAAGCGGTAGACAGAGCGAAGGCGATCGTGACGAACGATCTCATCTCTATATAAAACAGGATGGCTTGCGAAGCGTTAACTAAGAAGCGGAGCTTTTCCGCCGATAAATGGAGGAGAGTATGAAGTATATCGGAGCGCACGTCAGTGCTAGTGGTGGCGTCTCGCACGCACCAGAGAATGCGCACGCCATCGGGGCGACAGCCTTTGCACTCTTTACGAAAAATCAGCGGCAGTGGAATGCTGCGCCACTCACCGAGGAGGAGATTGCCACCTTTCAGGCTCGTTGTGCAGCGTACGGTTATGGTGCTGGGCAGATCCTCCCACACAATAGCTATCTGATTAACCTTGGGAGTCCTGAGGCGGGGAAACGTGCACAGTCGCTTGCATCGTTTATTGATGAGATGCGTCGCTGTGCCCAATTGGGGATCGATCGACTGAACTTCCACCCAGGGAGTCACCTCAAGCAGATCTCCCCCACCGAGTGCCTTCATCTTATCGCAGAGGGGGTGAACCAAGCCATTGCCGCCGTGCCGAACGTCTGTGCCGTACTAGAGAATACCGCGGGGCAGGGCTCGAACCTTGGCTATACCTTTGAACAGTTGGCGGAGATTATTGCCCAAGTCACAGACCCTTCTCGCGTAGGGGTGTGTATCGATACCTGTCATGCGCACCAAGCGGGGTACGACCTCTCCACACCAGCAGGCTATAATGAGATGATGGAGGTCTTTGCAGAAACGGTAGGACTGCAGTACTTGCGGGGGATGCATCTCAACGATGCAATCCACCCAGCTGGGAGCAAGAAAGACCGGCATGCGCCCCTAGGCGATGGCACCATCGGCTGGGCGACCTTCGAGACACTCGTACAAGACCCACGTACCGATGGCATCCCACTCATCCTCGAAACGCCAGAGCCAGAACGTTGGCCTGACGAGATTGCGCGGCTAAAACAAGCCGCTAGCTAGTAAAACGTTAGCTAGTAATAAAAGAGAGGAGGGAAGCCCCTCCTCTCTTGTTTTGCTATTCGTGTGGGGATACTATGCGCGCATCGCGTCGAGGATCTCGACCAAGAGGTCGGGCATCTCGCGCCCCAGGGCGCGCACCTGCTTGGGGACGATGCTCTCGGCTGTAAGCCCGGGACAGGTGTTGATCTCTAGGAAGTAGGGCGTCCCGTCGTGGAGTATGAAGTCTGCTCGCGCCATACCCCGACACCCGAGGCGTTCGTAGGCGGCTGCTGTGTAGTGTTGGACACGTTCCGACATCGGCAGGGGGATTCTCGCTGGGACGATCTCCTGCGAAGAACCGTCGTACTTGGTCTGGAAGTCGAAGAACTCCGACGGGGAGACAATCTCGGCCACTGGGAAAGTGGTCACACGAGAGCCTACCTTGACCATCCCACACGAGAGCTCTGTACCGGGACAGAACCGCTCCAGCATGATGTCCGAGGAAATCTCCAACGTCTCCCGCACGGCCTGGTGGAGCTCATTCCCATTACGAACCTTCTTTACGCCTACGCTACTCCCGTTGTCGTTCGGTTTCACAAAGAGGGGAAAACCGATGTCTCGCTTTATGGTTTCGATATCAAGGTCTTCGAAACGATGGATGTCTAGGGAGGGAAGCAGCGGCACTATCCCCTGTAAGTATCGCTTGCAAGCACTCTTGTGGAAAGAGATCGCTTGTGTAAAGGCGCTCCCCGTGGAAAAGGGAATGTGCATCAACTCTAGGTAACCTTGCAATAAACCATTTTCGCCCGGTGTACCGTGGGTAGAGATGAAGGCAAGATCGAGCGGGAGCATCCCGTCGGGGAGCGGGAGGGAAAACGTGTTCTTGTCGACCTGTACACAACGCCCATCGGGCAGAGTATAGGTCCAACTGGCCCCCTGCACATCGATCACGTAGGGCGTATACCGTGTCCCCGAGATCCAATTCTGGAGCTGCTCCGCACTTAGGAGAGAAATGACGCGCTCTTGTGATGTGCCTCCCGCCAAGATGGCGACATTATATCCGTTTCGTATCATTGAAGGTTTCCTATTGAAAAGTGGTGCAAAGTTAACCGCTCGGACGAGATCTGAGGAGGGTCTGCAGAAGATTTTGCACAGGATGTTCTGGAGCTCCTAGCCATACCGCATCCATGCGGAAAACCACGATACGGTTCTAAACAGTGTGTAACAAGCTTCCTGTTTCGCCACCCACCGCCCGTTCCTTATACACATAGCGCCTACTACTACTTTATGGAATCCTAAAGCGCTATTTTTGTACGATAAACTAAATAATAGAGTGCTGGAATAAAGAAATGCGTATAGAATATGAGCTATTTCAGGGTAGGTAATTTTACCTAATTTAGGGCGTGTAGAGTACGTGTAGAGTCTGTGTAGCGTACGTGTAGCATTGGTGTACTCAGAACATGGCTTGTTTGGGGAGGGGGAATTAATGAAAATATAAAGCGGTATAAGCCTGTTTTTCTCCCGTTGCTGTGATGCTTAGGCACTTTTACAGATATCCCCTCGCTACCTTGGAAATCGCAACAATTGGTTGCGGTAGTAGATTTCTTTGCTCAATTACAGCACTAAGTTACTAAAAATCATTGGTGTAAATGGTGTTTACCGTGCAATAATCCCATGGTAGACCTGAAGATGGGTAGCTTCTTTAGACACTGTGTAGGAGAGTATCCAATACTTCAGAAGAGAGGACGTTTTGCGGCACTCAGACAATAGTATCGCTCGGTGTATAAAGAAATGCACAAAAATCCGTTACTTTTGTGGGAGTATAGAGGGACGTGGCATGATGGGCATATTACGGTGTAGCCGTGGAAGATTTGGGTTCGCAACAGTCGTACTGCTCTTGGCAGTGCTACTGGGATGTCAACGCGCGCCAGAAGGCTACCTCGCGGGGTATACCCAGTTGGTAGATGACACCTATTACCGTCTTGCAGCTCTAGGCGAGGGGGCGCGCAAAGCTTCGCTCGGCGACTATATTACGCTTCAGTTGCGTTACGCCACCCTAGAGGACTCTACTTTTTTCACGGGGCTACGTCGTTTCCAAATCGAGCCATCGCCTTACGAAGGTTCGATCGATGCCTGTTTTACACTGCTCGCAGAGGGAGATAGTGCCAATTTCTATCTGAATCCCCGCAAGTTCTTTGAACAGACTCTACAGACTACTCTACCCCACTTCTTGGATTCTGTCCCCTCGATGCGCATTGATGTAAAGGTATTGGCACTCCAAGATTCCGTCTCCTACGCGCGCGATAAAGAGGCATTCGTACATTGGATTGAGGATTTCAGTGCTTACGAACGGGTACTCTTGGCACAGTATATCGCCAAGGAGCGGATGAACCCACACGCCGTCGACAGTCTTTTTTACTTGCCCAAAAGAGCGGGAAGTGGAGATTATCCGCGCAACGGAGATACCCTTACCATCGAGTTTGAGGGACGATTCCTTGACGGTGAGTTCTTCGACTCGACCAAGAAGCGCAAGGAGTCCTTTCAGTTCGTCTTGGGACAAAAGTGGCAAGTCATCGACGGACTAGAACGCGCCGTACGGATGATGCGTGAGGGAGAGATTGCCCTCTTTATTCTCCCGTCTGCGGTCGCCTTTGGCGCAACGGGCAGCTCTACGGGGATCGTCCCCCCCTACACGCCCGTCATCTTTGAGATTGAACTTTCAGAACTTAAGCCAGGTGAACGTCTGGAATAGATTCCCCACCCTTGGGCTTCTCCCCTTGCTTCTCGTTCTCACGGGGTGCAATGGTCTTCACGAATTAGAGTTGGAAGAGCGTGAACAGGAGAGTCTGCGGCAACGACTCGAGAAGATAGGGAGTGTCGAGGAACACGATCAGCTCTTTTTCGTGCGTCTCGACTCGGTAGACCGACCCTACGCTACGGGCGACACGCTTTACTTGCGCTATACCCTTGTGGCGCTCGCTGCGCGCGGAGAAATCGTGCTAGAGAGCAATGAACCCGATGTGATCGCACAGCACAAGCTCCACGCCACCGAGATAGATTATCCACCGCAACCCTACGTTCTGGGAAAAACGGATTGGCTCAAGGGAATACAGCGAGGGCTCGAGTATCTCTCGCGCCGCAGTTCGCGAGGATGGATAGGCATACCACACGCTCAGGGATACGGAAATGCCCCATTCGGACGCATACCGAGTCGCACACCCCTCCTCTTCCACTACGAGATTACGAACCAGTAGGAATTTTTACCCAACCATGAAACGGACACTCTCGCTCGTTATCACGATGCTCGTCACAGGGGCACTCTTCATTACCACACCGAGTTGTAAAAAGGATAGTACCGATTTCGGAGGATCCGACGAATTGGTGCGTCTCCAAGCCTTCCAGAAGCTACACTATCCTCAGGCACGCACTTTGGTCAACGACGCTTTTTTACAAACCCTAAAACCCAATAGCGAGGGGGAACAACTGAGCCGGGAGAAGTGGCTTTATTTTGACTATTTGGCGACGGATCTCGATGGTACATTCCTCGCTACGAGCTTGCCTGAAAAAGCGAAAGAGTACGGACATTTCTCCAAGACCACCTATTACGTCCCGCGGTATAAACCGATGACAGAAAAAGGGGTCGGTGCTTCCCTCGTCGAGGCGCTCGGGAGTATGAGGATCGGAGAGGAGGTTGTCCTAGGATTGCCAGCCGCTCAGGCTAAAGCACTCGGCTTGTGGACCAACCGAGACTACCACTCGGCACTACTCTACCTCACCCCGCGCCAACAAGTGGCTGACCCCAAGGCGCATGAAAAAGAACTCATCAATACCTACCTTGCACAGCATTCAGGGTTTGAGGTCGTCGATAAAGTCTACCGAAAGGTCACAGAGACCGGTAGTGGCGCTGAGATAAAGTCCGAATCGAATCTATGGATACAGTATGCCGTCTATTCGCTCTCAGGGTATCTTTTTGATACCAACGTCGCAGAGACAGCACAACAGCACGATGTCTATTCCTCCTCGGCAAACAAGTACGGACTTCTCTCTATGAAAGCCTCTGACGATAAAAAGCTTATCAAGGGATTTAGTGGACTCACGGTAGGGCTCAAGACAGGGACAAAGCTCCTCGCTATCATCCCCAGTGAGGTCGGCTACGGTGAAAGTGGACGTGGAAAGATCCGTCCCAATGAGCCGTTGCTCGTCGAAATGAACATCGTACGTTCCTCGAAATAGGTGCGACGCCTGTCGCCCACCCCCCATGCTATGCGTCTGATACATACAGCAGACTGGCACTTAGGTCTCTCTTTTCATAACTATTCGCGACTCGAAGAGCAAGCGCTGTTCCTTCAATGGTTGGAAGATCTCGTAGCCCGAGAGCGTGTGGACGCCCTCCTCGTAGCTGGAGATGTCTTTGACACCTATACCCCTTCGTCCCAAGCACAAAACCTTTTCTACCAATTCCTACACCGTGTCACGGAGCGCTGTCCAAAACTGAGCGTGGTCGTGACGGCGGGAAATCATGACTCTGGACTACGTCTCGAAGCGCCAAAGGAACTCCTCGCTGGGCTCAACATCCATCTCAAGGGGAGTGTCGTGCAAAACCAGACGGAGAGGCGGATAGATTATCAACAGTTTGCTATCCCCCTGCGCGATGCACAAGGACGGGAGTTCCTCTGTCTAGCGATCCCCTTCTTACGCATCAATGATTGCCCACAGAATGGTGATGCCGAAGATCCCACCGTCGCCTTTTACCGAGAGCTAGCCGAAGACCTAGCTACTGACCCTCGCCCCAAGATCTGTCTGGGGCACCTCTATGCCTCGAGTTCGCATATCGACGAACACGACGAAGTGGAGTATAGTATCATCGGAGGGTTGGAGGGATTGCCCCTCGAGCCCTACCTCCGTGACTATCGTTACGTGGCGCTCGGGCATATTCACATCCAACAACGGGTCTACGAGACGGGGACGGTCTATTATGCTGGAGCGCCTATTGCCACCACCTTTGCGCACCAAGGACGACACGCTGGGGTCTTACTCGTCGATGTAACGGAACAGGGAACAACCGTAACCCCCATAGATTTCCCATCGCCATTGCATTTACTACGACTCGTGGGACGGTATCAGGAAATAGAAGCGGCCATTACCTCCCTACCACAGGGAGAACCCGACGGGCTCTCACCCATCCTCGCGGTGGAGATTGTGACAGAAGAACCCATCCCATTTCTGAAAACAGACTTGGAGCGCTGGCTCATGGGACGTGCCGCTCGTCTGGGACCAGTCCTCTTGCGGCGTCCCACAGAAGACCAGCCTACCGAAGAGGATGACGCACTACCACACTTCTATCACGGTCTGGATGCCGAACAGATCGCCCAACGAGAATACCGAAAAAACTACGGGATACCCATGCCAGAGAAAATGCTCCGACTGTTCAGAGAGGCGATACAGCAGGCCAGAGAAGGTGAACCGAAAGAACTGTAACGGATGAGAATACTCAGTGTGGCGGGCGAGAACCTTGCGAGTCTACGAGACCCCTTCCGTATCGATTTTGATAAGCCGCCACTCTCCGACGCAGGGCTCTTCCTCATTACCGGACGTACGGGCGCGGGAAAGTCTACATTGCTCGATGCCATCTGTTTAGCCCTCTATAACCGTATCCCGCGCCTGCGTGGAAAGAAGGATCTTTCGAATAAGGTCGAGGACTTACCAGGAGGAGAACTCCTGAGCGATAACGATCCGCGACAAATCCTACGACGAGGGGCAGGGGCTGCATCTGCTTCGGTACGGTTCCAAGGGCTAGATGGCAAGCTCTATTGCTCCACCTGGCATGTACATCGGGCAAATAAACGACCAACGGGCAAGCTACAAGAGAGCGAATTGACCCTGGTGAACGAAACAGAGAAGCGTGTCGAACTCAACGGACGAAGCTATAAAGAGGAATATACGACGCGTATCACACAACTCGTGGGCATGAACTACGAACAGTTTGTACGCGCCGTAGTCTTGGCACAAAGCCAGTTCGATGCCTTCCTCAAAGCGCCTGCCGACGAAAAAGCATCTCTATTGGAACAACTAACCAATACGCGCGAGTTTGCCCTCATCTCCCGTACGATCTTCAGTCGTTGCGCCGCTGCAAGATCCGATCTGGAGCATACCGAACTGGAGATCGAAGCCCTAGGATGTCTATCCCTAGAGGAGATCGCAAGGTTAGAGACACAGCAAAACGTTTATCAGCAGAACGTCACTCGTGCTCAACACGACATCAACCAACTCGCACTCTCTATAGAGTGGCACGAGCAAGCGCGGAAAATGCACCAAGAGCTCCTCGCTGCACAAGAACTGGTAAAGCAACAGGAAGCCGAAAGTGAAAAAATAGAAAACGAGAGAGCTTGGGTGAATCAATGGGAAGAGAGTCAAGAGGTGAGAGAAAAAGCCGTGCGCGTACAAGAGCATCAGGAGCACATCCACGAACTGATCGCCACTTTACGTGCAAAAAGCACCACGCTCCAACGGGCGTATAAAGAGGAACGACGACTTGAAAAGGAGTATGATCAATTGCTGCACACCAAGGAACTCCTGGCTGGTGAACGTGTGAATCTAGAGCACATACAAACCTCAAGTCTAGGAATAGAAAAGGAGATTGCAGCGCAAACCGCCGAGTTCGAGCGCCTAGACGCTAAGTTGAAGGAGCTCTGCGCACAGGGAAAGAGGGCGGCTGAGGAGGAGAAGGAACAGGAGAAAAAGCTCGAGCAACTCCAAACACAGATTGCGCAACGAGACCGTGAGCGAGCATCCCTTGCGCCGCGCCAGAAACTCTACGAAGCACTAGAACGATTGCAGCAAATCTACACTTCGTTTACCAACCTTTTACCCCAAATCCAGCGAGAACAGAAGGATTTAGCACTCGCTACCAATACACAAGCACGCTTACTGCAACAACAAGCCGAGATTGAGAAGGAATGGCATGCACTCGCGGGGGGTGTCCCGCTCGAAGTGCTGGAGTTACGAGCGCTTCTGAAAGAAGGGACGCCATGTCCACTCTGTGGAAGTACGACACATCACCTAGAACCCGAGGCGACGGCACTTCATACGCAGGATTGGGAAACACTTCGTAGCGAACAGCAGAGATTGAAACAGCTGCGAGAGAAGGGGGACAAAGACCTACACACTGCAGAAGTCAATCGTGAGAAACACCGTGCCGCGCTCACGCTCCTCGAACAGCAAAAGAGACAAGCAGAGACGCTCTGGGAGCAGACCCTACGGGAGCAACAAACACTCCCCCATGTTGCAATACAAGAAACGGAGTTTACCCAAGAACAGCTGCCCGCTATCAAGTTATTCCTAACCACCCTCGTCGACGAACGCACCCAATGGCTTGAGATAGAGAAGGCGGCAGGGCTGGAAGCGCAGCTTGCGTCTAGTAGAGAACTCTTCCAAAGTCGCAAGCAAACAACTCAAAGACTGCGAGAGGAGTACAGGGGGCTCTCCCAGCAACACAACAACATTGAAACGAAAATAGAGGAGCTAAGAAAACAACTCTCCGATCTGACGCAGGGGAAGCCGCTCGAACAACTCATGCGCGACTACCACCAGCGGTTTCGCAACAACGACCTACGTACTACCGAAGTGAAGCGAAGACTCGGCCAAGTGCACGAACAGCAGCAGAGCCTCGCTCAGACTACCCATACGCTCAACCATAATCGGTGCGAGAGTCAACGGAAACAAGCGACCACGCAGAGCGAAATCCAAATATGGTTGAGGGAGCATCCCGTCTACAATCCCGTCCTACTCGCCACCTTGCAAGGGCATACGAAGGAGGAGGTACATCGTTTTCGAGAACGCTGGAACGTTATCCTACAAGAGACTACCAAGGCGCAAACCCTACTGCAGGAGCGAATGGGGCGCAAGGAGGCACATCTTGCTGCACCTCCCCCCGATCCGCGTCCGTGGGATCTCCTTGTCCAAGCGCTGAGTGACCAAAAGAAGTGCCTAGAGGAGAACCAAAAGCTGCTGGCCTACCATACCCTCAGGCTAGAGGAACAAGCCCAAAAGGCAAAAAGAAGAGTGATCCTCGAGGATATACGCACTCAACAACGAGACCAAGCGCTAGAGTGGGAAAAGTTGAATGCGCTCTTCGGTTCAAAGGATGGAAAACGATTCCGAGTCATAGCGCAGGGCTATACCCTTGTCGCCTTGCTGGAGTTTGCCAATCGCCAATTAGCACACATCATGCCACGCTATCGACTCGTGCAGGGAGCAACCGAGGGGAATACCCTCTCGCTCAGAATCGTCGATACGCAGATGGGAGGAGAGCTCAGAAACATTGATACCCTCTCTGGGGGAGAAACCTTTATCGTTTCCCTAGCCCTCTCCTTAGCCCTCTCCTCGATTTCCTCGCATCACCATGCGATCGAGCTCCTTTTTATCGACGAAGGTTTTGGTACACTGGACGCAGATAACCTCCGTTTGGTGATAGAAACCCTCGAGGCATTACAGATGCAGGGACGGCGGATTGGTCTGATCTCCCATGTTGCCGAGCTGAATGAGCGGATTCCCGTACAGGTGCGGGTAGAGAAGCAGAGCCACGATGCGGCGCGGGTGCTTGTCGTGGGGTGAACATAACGATTGCTAGACGCCTGAAAGGTAGCGAGGAAACGATTACCTCCGTCATGCAACCTTTCCTTTGAGTACAAAGAAGAGCTCCCCCCCCATTGCTGCTGGAAGAATGAAAAGGGGCGGGCTTACACGCTTTTACTGACATTCCCCACCGTGCCCGTCTAGCGCGAGCACCTCCTCCTTCCACTCTCCGATATTACGCGCTTTCTCATCAAAACTCACCCCGACGAGGTGGACGGGACGACCCTCGGCACGAACCGTATGGAAATACTCCCGATCCTTTATCTGGTCAATGGCGTCCTGTGCCGAACCCTGTGTATTGACCTTAAACTCGAAGATGTAGACGTGCTGGCGCGTGGTGACTAGCATATCGATGCGCCCCGTGGCACAGACCACCTCCGCTTGCGCATGGATGCCCAACAGACGGAAAACGGCATAGAGCACCGATTGGTAATACTGTTCGCGCAACGGACGTCCCTGCTCGCCGCTGGGAATGTTGCCATAGATGATCCCTGCGAGGATTGCGGAAATATGCTTCATTGCGCCTGCAATATCGCCACTTTGAAGAGTCCTATAGAGCTTCAGCACCGTAGCCCTGACGTCGTCGCGTCGGATGTTTACGTAAAGGGGCAAGAGTTCTTGCAGGAATCCGAAACGAACCTCCTCGTTCGGATAGCCCAGTTGGTAAATCTGCTCCTCAGATAGGTACTTCTGAATCGTCAGGTAGCCCGACTGGAAAAGGAGCGGGATCACCGAGTCTTCGTCATTGTAACGAAAGTCTTGGAGCGAACCTTCGTCCAGTAACAGTTCCTCCTCCAAATCGGGCATAAAGATCTGCGTCCTTCTGAGGTAATTCACAAGATAGGAGGGCGTCGCATTCTCGAACCAGTAGTATTTATACTTGCTCGTCGCCAATACTTTAAGGAGACTGTACGGGTTATATACCTGCACTCCCTCCTCAGCAAAACAATAGCCGTCATACTCCTTTTTGAGCCGTGCGCGCGTCTCCTCGATGCTACTATTATACTGCTTAGCTAGCTTCTCTATTTCGGGAGAGAGGTTGGCGGTGAGCTCTTCCTCGGTAAACCCACAAATCGCGTCATACTCATCGAGTAGGGTGATGTCTATCAGGTTATTCACTCCACTGAAAAGCGTCGTCTTACTAAACTTGGTAATCCCCGTCAGAAAGGCGAACCGGATGTATTCGTCGCACTGCTTTATTACCTCATAAAAGGCCTTGAGGAGCGAACGGTTGGCGTTATTTAACACCTCGTCGTCTACGGTTTCCAAAAGCGGCTTGTCATATTCATCGATGAGGATGACCACTTGCTTTTGGGTGGTCTGATAAATCATTCGGATCAGATAGATGAAGCGGTCATCAGGCGCATCGTATCTTTTCTTTATATCGAACTGCGCCTCTAGGAAATCTAATTGTAATGACAACCGTTCATGCAATGGCTTACCTGTGAGATAGTCCTTTGCATTAAAATCAAAATAAAGCACGGGGGATGCCTCCCATGGTGTGCGATTCCGATTGCGCGCAATCTCCTCCTCGTGTGCTGCGATATAGAGTCCTTGGAAGAGCTCTTTCTTCCCCTCGAAGTACGCTTTTAGTGTAGAAAGGAACAAGCTTTTTCCGAAACGGTGCGGACGGCTGAGGAAAAAGATGCGTCCGAGTGAAAAGAGTTTTTCGATATACTGCGTCTTATCGACATAGAGATCCCCATCTCTACGCAACTGTTTGAAGCTTTGTGTACTGATGGGCAAGCGGCATGGATAGTTCATCTGCAATCTGTTTTCGTTACCACGAAGGTAATGAAAAGGAAATAAGCCCCTTGTGCGCTCAGTCCTTGCCCTATCAACCTCTGTGCGATACTTTCCTAAACAGTGTCGCAGCATCACAGCAACGGGAGAAAAACAGGCTTATACCGCTTTATATTTTCCTCAATTCCCTATCCCAAAACAAGCCATGCTCGGAGTACACCCATGCTACACGTACGCTACACCGACTCTACACCGACTAAATTAGGTAAAATTACCTACTCCAAAATAGCCTATATTCTATACGTATTTCTTTATTCCAACACGCTATTTATTTAGTTTGTCGTGTAAAAATAGTGCTTTAGGATTCCCTAAAGTCGCGATCGGCACTGCGGGGATAAAAAGCAGAAGGTGGACCAGTGGATCACGCTCTCCGTCGCGTTGCACACCTTGTATCAGAGAAAGAGTCTCTTTTTGTCTATTTTTGTGGTGCGGCAATATGAGATGGAAATGAAAACAATCGCATCGCTCTTGTATTTTTGCCTCCTCGCACTCTTCTCTTTTGCACAGGGAGGCTACTTGGTATTCAACTCTATAGAGCACCAGTTTGGTGATGTCCCAGAGGACGGGGGAGAGATTCAGCATGTCTTTGAGTTTACCAACAAGGGGACTGCTCCCGTGATCATCTATTCCGTGGCAACCTCCTGCGGATGTACGGCCACCGAGTGGAGTCGGGAACCCATCCTCCCCGGTAAAAAGGGAAATGTGCGGGCTATTTTTCAACCTTCGGGACGACCCTATAGCTTCTCCAAGACCCTGACCGTCCACACCAATGCACAGCCAGAGAAACAGGTCCTCACCATTCGTGGCTTTGTCATACCACAGAATGCCTCCAAAGAGGAACTCTATCCCCAACGCTTGGGGGCTGTCTCCTTACGAACCTATTACCAACTATTGGGCAATGTCTCGCACCTAGAGAAACAGAAAATAGAGATCCCCGTCTTTAATAGTTCCGATAAACCGCAGCAGGTGACCTTATCACCACTCCCGGTCGCTCTTTCTGGGAAAACGAAACTCAAATTGAAGCCCGGAGAGATCAAACATTTTGAATTGGAGCTTAATCCTCAGAAATTAGAGGAGTGGGGACAGCAGTCCCTGGAAATTGTCTTCAAGTGTGGAGATGCGACCGGCAGATACTACATCCATCTCTCCCGAGTAGAGGATTTCTCCAAACTCTCACTCAAAGAGCGCGAAAAAGCTGCACGCCTCGAATTGTCTTCTACGCACTACACTTTCCCAAAGACCAAGACTGGCAACGTCGTCGAACAATCGATAGAGTTACGCAATGTGGGCGGTTCCCCGCTGATTGTCCGTAAGGTGATCACCAATAGTACACAAATCACCTATACGCTTGACAAGCAAGAGATCCCGGCAGGAGAAACCGGAATCCTCACCCTTCGTTTTGATACCAACGGATCGTATGGCGACCAATTGCGTCATATCCAGCTCGTGGTCAATGACCCGCACGAGACCATGCCCGCTATCCAGTGGGAAGGAACGTTAGAATAACGCTCGACGATCGCATGACTTTACTCCAAATCTCCGACGTACGGAAGAGTTTCGGCGCCTTCCAAGCCCTCAAGGGAGTCTCTTTCGATGTGCCAGAGGGAGCGATTTATGGACTCCTCGGTCCGAATGGAGCGGGAAAGACCACCCTCATCCGTTGCATTAACCAGATTACGAACCCAGATAGTGGACAGATCCTTCTCGGGGGACGCCCCCTCAAAAGAGAAGATGTGCGACGCATAGGGTATCTCCCCGAGGAACGTGGGCTCTACAAGAAGATGAAGGTCGGAGACCAAGCCCTCTACTTAGCACAGCTCAAAGGGATGTCCAAGCGAGACGCCATGCGTGCCCTCAAGTATTGGTTTGACAAGTTCGGGATCGCTGACTGGTGGCCCAAGAAGGTCGAGGAACTCTCCAAAGGTATGGCGCAAAAGGTGCAGTTCATCGTGACCGTCCTCCATGAGCCCAGGCTGCTCATCTTTGACGAACCCTTCAGCGGGTTCGACCCCATCAATGCCGACCTCCTCAAAAATGAAATCCTCGCCCTACGGGACAAGGGGGCTACCGTCCTCTTCTCTACCCACAATATGGACAGTGTCGAGCGCATATGCGACGCTATTACGCTGTTTAACAAGGGCAACAATGTGCTCACGGGCGAGGTTGCGCACATCCGAGAGCGTTTCTCTGCCGCTCGTTTCCGACTAGGGTATTATGGAGATAAAGCGGCTCTCGAACAAGCCTTGGGCGAAGCCTGGCGTCTGGAAGAACTCCCCGCCACAGACACCATCCAATGGATCAATCTAGAGTCTGAACAAAAGGATGTCAAGACCAATGAGCTCTTGCAGCACCTCCTACAGTACGTAGAGGTCACCAATTTCTCTCGTGAGATTGCTACCATGAACGATATCTTTATCCGAGTTGTGAAAGAAAGTTCGCAACAAGAAGCCAATCTACGACAAGCCCCACAAGAAGCGTAACGATGCATAATATCAGACTGATTATCCATCGCGAGGTCGCGATCCGACTCCGTAAGAAAAGCTTCCTCGTAGCCACATTCCTGGTGCCGCTCCTCTTTGCCGTGATGGCGATCTTACCCTCGCTCCTGATCATGCTCGACTCGGGCAAACATTACTCCATCGGGGTCGTAGACCATTCCCGGCATATTGCCGACTCCCTCCGCTCGTCCAGCCACCTGACTTATATCCAAGAACGGGACTCGGTTCAGGATATCGCAGCTTACCTCACCGCCAAGGGATATAACGCCCTCTTGGTGATCGGGGCGAATCTCGTGGACAATACCAAGGATGCTACCTTGTACAGCCTTCGAACCTTGGCCATGGAAGCTACCGAGTATGTCGAACGAGAGTTACAACGTATCGTGCGTGAGGAGCGTATCGCGGGCTTTCAAATAGAGGGCATAGAGCAAATCCTAAAGCGTGCGAATGTCAATGTCGATTGTCGAGCCGTGGTCTTGAACGAGGCGGGTGAAGAGTCCGAGACTAATTCGGGGATGGCACTCGCTATTAGCTATATACTTGGCGGACTGGTGTACGGTCTCATCGCAGCCTCTGGAGGCATGGTCATGACTGGCGTTATCGAAGAAAAGCATAACCGTATCGTAGAGGTCTTGGTTTCCAGTGTCCGTTCCTTCGACTTGATGATGGGAAAGATCCTCGGCGTGGCTTCCGTCTTTCTTATCCAGATCGTGCTGTGGATCGTCGTGACCGTCCTATTGGTCAATATTGCCGCAGGGCTCTTTCACTTCGGTTCGGCGGTCGATGTGCAACAGGTAACCCAACACATGACCCAGAACGACCCCTCGGGAATGAGTTCCAAGCTCGTCGCTACATTCCAGTCTGCCCCACTCCAAGAGATCTTGAAGCCGCTGGAGAGCATACATTTTACCGAGCTCATTGCCGTCTTTCTCTTCTTCTTCTTCGGGGGGTATTTCCTCTATTCTGCCATGTACGCTGCCATCGGTTCGGCAGTAGAGGAAGCCTCGGATGCGCAGCAGTTGCTCATCCCCGTCACAGTCCCCTTGATTATCGGATTCTTGGTGCTGGTCACCATTGGGCGATCGCCAGATAGTGCGCTGGCGTTTTGGTTCTCTATGATCCCGTTTACCTCGCCTATGATTTTGCCTGCCCGCGTGGCATACGGTGTCGATACGTGGGAAATCCTCCTCTCGGGGGCTATCTTGTTGGTTACCTTTGTGGGGGTCACGTGGTTGGCGTCGCGCGTTTATCGCAATGGGATTTTGCAGTATGGAAAAAAGTTCGGGTGGAGGGATATATTGCAGTGGATGCGTCGCTCCTAACTCCTAGACGATGCCTTTGTTTTAGATGAGAACGGTTGTAAGAAAGAACGGAATGAAGCGTTTATTGCTCCTCGTCCTCTGTGTAGGTTTGTTTACCGCACTCTACGCACAGACGGCGCACACGGTGACGGGGCTCGTCGTCGATGACCAAGGGGAAGCTGCAGCCTATTGCGATGTCGTAGCACTGCGGGAAGATAGCACCGTCTGTGTCGCAACAGTTACCGATCCAGAGGGGCGCTTTACCCTTCCCCTATCCACAGATACCCGCTGGGTTGCTTTCCGTTATGTGGGCTACAAAGAGGTCTACTTTCACTCCGAGGAAATCCCTCAAAAGATCGTCCTGACTCCGGAACAGATCGAGCTTGACGACGTGGTCGTACGTGCTCAGCGCCCCAAGGTAGAGATGAAAAACGGGGTCTTGGAAATGGGGGTACAGGGCACCTCGCTTGTCCACAAACCCTCGATCTATAAAGTCATCGGCGCATTACCCGGCGTGCAACTCAAGAAAGAGAGCCAGCTGTCGCTACTAGGAGGTGGAAAATATCTCATCTATGTCGACGGGCGGAAGCTACAGGACGAGACCGAGTTGGTCACGATGGATGTAAAGAACCTACGGTCGATAAGTATAGACCCCTCCCCTGGCGTGCGCTACGGGAGTGAGGTCAAGGCGGTGATCAGAATCCGAACCTTGACTCCCCTACCCGGCTTGGGGGTGACCCTCTCCTCGCAGGTGCGCAGAGGCTACTTGTGGTGCACCAATCAAGACCTGAAGGTCGGATATTCCCGAGGGATGGTCTACTACTATACCGCTTTTTCCTACGACTACAGCGCCAAAAAGATGGAAAAGAGTATCGATGTCGATTTCCTTCGGAGTCAAGGAACCGCCCTTGCCGAACGATTAGAAACCACATCTTGGCAACGAGACTCCTCACATACAGGACTCCTCACCGCGGGGGTAGACCTTACGCCGACCGATAACTGCATCTTTGGGATAAGGTATGATGCCTATATCAACCCGTTGAATGGGACGAGCCAAGAACACTCCCTAGCATACCAAGGAGAAAATTTGCACGATGACGTCACATCACACGGACGTATGACCAAACGCCCCTATGCCCACCATCTGGCTGCCTACAGCGACCTCTCTTTTGCCAAAAGATGGACCCTCTCCCTCGCTGGCGACTATTATACAAAGCGTCTGGAGGATACACAAGACGCGAAGGAACGCAGCGATATCTACAATACTACAAAATTATACCCCACACGTAACCGAGCTGCGTATGACCTCTTCCAGCTTACCCCCGTGCTCGCCTATAGGTTCTCTAACCAGTTCCGTTCCGAGCTTGGCGCGGAGGTCGCCAGTATTCGTGGAAAGGGAGACCAGATCGAAGGGTTACCCGAAGTCAAAACAACAGATTATACCAATTCCGAGACAAGCTACGCCATCTTTCTCTCGAATACCTTTCCCATCGGGAGCTGGTATGCCAAGCTCGGGGTGCGTTACGAATATTTGCGTAGCGAGCTGATGGATAAGATCGCACCAGCTGCATCCCTCCTACGCAACTACTCCGACCTCTTTTACTCAGCCTCCCTCTCGGGAAAGATTGGGACCACAAACCATAGTCTACAGCTCGCCTCGTCGACACAACGCCCCTCATTGCAACAGCTCAATGGATATTCCTATCACTCCAGCTCTTACCTCATTCAGCAGGGAAATCCGAGGTTGATACCCCAAAAGGATGTGACTCTCAGCTATACTTTCGTCTGGCAGCCCCTCTATTGGCAAACCTCCTACACGTACAGCAGAGACCTTATCGCCTCCGACTTTCGCGTCAATCCAGACCTGAAGAATGCGTATATCATTTCGAATACCAATTTCAAGTCGGGTCATAATCTCCAAACCGTCCTCGGTGCCGACTTTGAGTTCGGATTTTACTCCCTCGGGCTACAAGGAGCTTTTGGTATACAGAAGGTCGACACCAGACGGGAAAAGGGATATGTCCGACAGTTACCCCTCTATATGGGAAAGATGACCCATACGTTTAACTTGCCGTGGGCGATGTCTGCCGAGCTCGAGTACCAGTACATTAGTCCCACTACGGAACAGTTGTATGAGATTACAGAGACCCACGACCTCTCCTTTTACCTCTCCAAGAGCTTTTGGAATGAAAAACTGAGCCTCTCCCTCTACTTCAATGACATCCTCGAGTACGAAGGGAATGATATAAAGACTACACTCAATGGGCTCAGGGTGCATCTAGAAGATCTAGTACCCGATACGCGCTATATCTCCCTCCGCTTACGATGGAACTTCCAGTCCCTGAAGAAGGATAGGAGTAAGAACGCGGCAAAACAGAACATCAATCGTTTATAAGTTAAGACGATGGAATATACACCCCAGTGGGACGCCATTATCACCCTTGCTTTACAAGAAGATATCGGGAGTTCTGATGTGGCAACGCAAGCCCTGATCCGCCCGCAGGCTATGATCTCTGCTCGTTGGATTGCCAAGGCAGAGGGCGTCTTGTCGGGGTTGCCCGTGGCGCTACGAGTATTCCAAACCCTAGACCCGAGGGTCGAGATGGAAACGACATTCCATGCTGGCGATCGCGTCGTGACAGGGGATGTGATTGCGACTTTCCATGGGGACTATCAAGCGCTCCTGACGGGCGAGCGTACGGCACTGAACTTTGTACAGCGTATGTCGGGCATAGCCACTGCGACCCGTGCTTTTGTCGATGCGATAGGTGACCTACCGACCCGTCTCCTCGATACCCGCAAGACTCTCCCCGGACACCGGGTTTTGGACAAACAGGCGGTCAGAGACGGAGGGGGAAAGAATCACCGCATGGGGCTCTACGATCTGGCGATGATTAAGGATAATCACATCGTCGCAGCAGGCGGAATACGCGCTGCCGTCCAGGCGGTAAGAGCCGCTATCCCTGCGTATCTGAACGTTGAGGTAGAAACCTCGTCACTCGAGGAGGTCAAGGAAGCTCTTGATGCTCATGCCGATATCATCATGCTAGACAACATGTCCTTAGAGATGATGCGAGAGGCCGTGACCTTCATCCAACACCGTGCCTTGACAGAGGCATCGGGCAATGTGACCCTTCAGCGTGTACGTGCCATAGCAGAGACTGGGGTAGACTTTGTCAGCACGGGCGCCATTACCCACAGCGTCAAGGCTTTGGATATTAGTATGAAGTTTTAACCAAGAGCGTCGTTTAGCCTCCTCTTTAGGCACGCCCCATATATAGATGAGATGACAACTCCTGTGATAGACCCAAAACAGATGACCGATCCGAAACAAAAGGCGCTCCGCGAGGAGCTGGCGGAGCTCCGTCGCACAAAACGTGCTATCCTATTGGGGCATTACTATGCACTTCCCGAGGTACAGGATGTCTGCGACTATGTGGGAGACTCCCTAGGGCTATCCCGAGAGGCGGCAAAAGCCGATGCCGATATAATTGTCTTCTGCGGTGTCCATTTTATGGCGGAAACAGCATCTATCCTCGCGCAGGACAAGAAGGTCTTGTTACCTTGTGCCGAGGCGAGTTGTTCCCTAGCCAATGGGATTACGGGCCAGGAGCTCGCGGCTTGGAAGGCATCACACCCCGATCATTTTGTCGTCTCCTACGTCAACACTACTGCCGAGGTAAAGGCCTATACCGATTGTTGTTGTACGTCTGCCAATGCACTCCAAGTGGTACAGCACTATGCGGCTGGGCGGCGCATTATGTTTGTGCCAGATCGAAACTTGGGGAGTTATATCCGCCTCACCACGGGTATTGACATGGATCTCTGGGACGGGGCTTGTCATGTCCATAACGAGTTCTCTACTGCACTCATCAAGGCGCGAATGGCGCAATACCCTGCTGCCCGTGTCCTAGTACACCCAGAAAGCGCAGGAGCCTCCGACGAACAGATTCGCAGAGCTCCGAGGGTCTTTATTGCCTCCACTACAGGGATGATCAAAGAGGCGGCGCGCTGTCCTGAGTCCCAACTCTTGGTCGTTACCGAAGAAGGGGTTTTGCATAAAATGCACGAGGCTGCGCCGAACAAGGAATTGATCCTAGTCGCGCCTACTGCCCAGTGCGAACATATGAAACATGCCACGCTAGAGACGGTCGTAGACTCTCTTCGTACCGAGCGTACCGAGGTGCGTGTACCTGCCGAGCTGGCGAGTCGAGCGCGACTCGCAATAGATCGGATGTTAGAGATCGGAGGTTAGCCCACAGTGGATTGGTAAAGGTATTGCTCAAAGTGCCCATTCGTACGGAGGAACAAGTACTTTTTCCTGAACAAGCGGTGTTGACTCACCGTAGCGAAAACAGGGTACTACCTAGGTAGTATGCATGTCTTTTATTATCCCTTGTAGAGAAAACAATTCGCTTAACACTTGCGTTTATCCTCGTAATGGAAAATACAACACCTCTTTCCACGGAAGACCTCTTTACGCAAGATTTGGGTGCGCGACTGCGTGAAACTTTACAGACGCACTGGGACTTGGTCGCTTACTCTACCCATACGGGAGGGCAGGTATATTATCGCGAAGTTGCAGTGAAGGTGCTGGAAATTCACGAGCTTCTTCGACAGGCGAAGATTAAGCCAGGAGACAAGGTCGCGGTGCTGGGATACAATTCCCCTTACTGGGCGACGACCTATGTCGCCCTACTTGCCTATGGGGCGGTGGTGGTGCCTGTACCCCGTTCATTACGTTCCAAGATGATTTATCGAATCTTGCAGCATTCGGGGGCTAGGGCGCTCTTCCTATGTGAACATCTCTGGGAGAACCTCAATGAGTTCTACCTCTCTTATTTACAACTGATTGTCGGATTCCCTAACTGGAGCGTACTCTTTGTGAAGGAGAGCGCTTTGCAAAATTGCTCCTTTGAACAGGTCTCAAAAGCTGCCCTCACCAAAGAGAAGATCTGGGAACAGATGGGTGCGTTTCACACCTACGCTTCGGAAGATCCCGTAGTGCTCAACTATACCTCTGGGACGGTGGGGTTTCCCAAGGGTGTCCTTTTGCCAGCTCGGAGTTTACTTGCCAATATCCGATACGCTGAACGTGTCGTACCCTTGAAATCAAAGGATGTCATCGTCTCTTACCTCCCTTTTGAACACATTTATGGTCAGGTCTTTGACTTCTTATATGGTTTCCTCATGGGGGCGCATGTCCATATCTTGTCGAGTACACCGTCGCTCTCGGCATTGCTTAAGGCTTTTCAAACCTATCACCCCAGGCTCATTTTGCTCCTCCCGAGTCTGTTTCAACGGATTTTCCAATCGTCGATTCCGCATTGCGCCAATAGAAAGGGGATCCGTTCACTGCTCCGCTTGCCTGTCGTGGGGGGATGGGTACAGTACTTTTTCCGAAGGCGTTTGGAACGGATTTTGGGCAGCAATTTTATCTCCGTGGTCATCGGAGGGTATCATTTCAATCCGCAGATAGAGGATTTTTTACGAACCATTCATTTTCGGTATTCGGTAGGGTATGGGCTTACGGAAAACGGTGCTTTGGTCACATATCAGGGTCCAGAGACGGGAAAGCAGTATTCGGTAGGACAGGTGGTAGAGGGGGTCGAGCTCGAAATACAGGATCTAGACGAAAATGGGGTCGGAAATATCTGTATTCGTGGCTTAAATCTCATGCTAGGATATCACAATCCGTTTGATACGAACGTCTCTTCTGTCTTCAGAAAAGGATGGTTTGATACAGGAGATCTTGGCTATCTTGATCAGAATAACTACCTTTACGTGAAAGGTAGAAGCGTAAACGCGTTACTTTTGCCAAGCGGACACCGCATCTATCCAGAAGAATTAGAGAACCTAATGAACACGATGCCCTATGTACAGGAGTCCCTTTTGGTGGAACGAAGGGGAGAGCTTGTGATGTTGGTACAGCCCTCGTTATTAACCAGAAGGCGTCGCCAACTTTCCGAGGCGCAATTATTTTTTGAGATGGAGCGTAACCGAGAGCGACTCAATCAGCGCTTGGGTACTTCCGTTCGTGTGTCGAGGATCGAGCTGCAGTATCATCCCTTTGAATTGACTACCAAGTTGTCCGTGCGACGACCGGGGGCGCACTGCTAGTGGGGAAGGTTATTAGGGCTTGTTGAGGTAAGGATTTTAAACGTTTAATTTCGTAAGTAGAGATGAGAATAGGAAGAAGTTCATGGCTGGCGCTCTGTCTTGTGGGGCTTGGCGCTACTGGGGTGTGGGCACAAGCTCCTACCCCTACGTTGGGACCAGCGGATGGTTCCGCAACTTATCAAACACCGTCAACGGATAAGTATTGGCGTGTAGATGACAATGCAAACAATGGTGGTAGCAATTTGAACATTGTTTATCAGACGATTGGAACGACGAGTAAGTACTGGGTAGCACCGAGTATCTTCCAACACAGTTTATTGGATCATACTCAGGCTGCACATACAGCAGGCTTGGCAGCAAACGCTAATTGGAAGTGGGAGGTAGATGGCTCGACGGCTCTTAGCCCAGTTGCTGAATTTGAGTTCCCTTCTTATACGCCAGGAACGCCACGTCCTCAGACAAGTCTTGACGTAAAAGCCATTGCGAGAAAAGAGATGATCCTCAAGGTAACGGAAACGGGGGATTGTGGCGATGGGCTTTCTACGTATTTCAAGATTATTGCTACTGGTAAACCGCAAATTGAGATAGAATCTGCATCTCTTGTGTACGGAGGACCTACTGACAAGATTGATGGTACGCTTGAAACCGCTGCTGCAGGGGCAACTCCTACGGCTATTCAAAACGCAAAGGGTTTCTTGATCAAGACCTGTGATGCTACCAAGATCAATGGGAAAAGGTTGAAGATTAAATTGAAATCTACAGAAGAAGGGGTGCCAGACGATTTGCGTCGTTATGCATTTAGCGTACAGCACATGGTGCAAAAACATGCAGACGATGGTACTTATACTACAACCACGCCTTTGGCAATGGCAAAAGAGTATAAGTTGAATGGTACGACTCCTGCTGAGAAGAAGCTCAGAATCCCTGCAGCAGGTGCTGAACTTGAGTTTTCTCTCGATAACCTTACGCTTGCTACGGGAGAAGACTACGCAGAGCATGTTTACTATCTCGATGGTAGTGAAGGTCGTGACAAGCTCGTATCCATGGTTTCGCATCGCTCGAGTATGACAGACCCTACCACTCTGGGAACGCTCGCTGAGTATGACTTCGACAAGGCCAATAAGGGCTACTATGTCGTGGTTCGTCTTGAGGCCTTCAGAACTGGTCCTGTTTACTTCATCCCTTATATCGATTAGTCTAACACATTTGGAACGTGTGGTTGTCTCGAGAGGGCAGCCACACGCTCCATTTTTCTTTATCTTTGTAGCCCAGACAGCGAAAGAAGTGGCGTGTAACCAATGACCCGAAACCATCCGTTCGGAATATTGAGTCCTGTGCTCGTTGTGGCGAGTTGGCTCTTGCTGTGTCT
This sequence comes from uncultured Bacteroidia bacterium, assembly GCA_963543925.1. Lineage (GTDB taxonomy): Bacteria > Bacteroidota > Bacteroidia > Bacteroidales > CAJPTX01 > Bacteroides_D. The sequence continues at coordinate 47,781 of CAUUCP010000005.1, forward strand.
CCTATTGGGTGACGCAGTGGCTGCTCCGCGCAAGCGAAAACAGACGCGCTTCGAAGCTCCAAAAACTGGAGCGCCGCAGGAGAAGCTCCCCGCCGTCTGTTATGGTGACTCGCTCAAGTACGGAGTCAAGGGGGAGAATGGAAAAGCCCTTTTTCTGTGGTCCGTCTATACCTTCTTGCCCAATGGTACGCGCGTGGATGTCCGTCTCGAGGATGTCGTAGAGCTCACCCCTCTAGGCGATAGTGTCACCATCAAGTGGCGAGACCGAGACGATGCCAATATCGGAGGAATCTATACCATAGAGGTCATGCAACGAACCGCATGTGGTTTTGGACTCCCCTACAAGACCGACGTATTAGTCAATACGCCCGATATGCATAAACCGCGCGAGGTGGTCGAGTTCTGTGACGATCAGGACTCCTGTCGTATAGACCTCGCTGCACTACCCTCCTTTGCCGACTATACGCGCTTCTACCTCCTACCCGCCGATACCCTTCTCCACTCCCCTACCTTCTATGTCCACGATACTATCACGCGACGCGTGCGTTACTATACAAAGGATTATACCTGTTCGTTTGGTGCGGTGAAAGCTGCGCCCATTCCTGCTCCAAGGTTCGACCTCGGACGAGATACGATCCTTAAAGAGGATGACGAGCTTGAGATTAACGTCTATAACCCCACATTCGCAAAATACGAATGGGATACAGATAATAAGAGTACCGAGTGGTGGGCGTCCGTCTCTCCCTATACAGCTGCCATTACTGTACGGGGGTACGAGGGCGATCAACAAATTAGTCTGCGCGTGACAGGAGAGAATGGTTGTGCCGTTTCTGATACGATAAAGATACGAGCCATTAGCGAGACCCTCCTGCGCATTCCTGCGGCTTTTACCCCCAATGGCGATGGTGTGAACGATACATGGGTGCTGGGACTCGACCCCAATGTCCGTTTCCCATCTTCGATCCCCGAGGTGCTGGAAGTGCGGGTCTATGATCGCACTGGAACCTTGGTGTGGTATTCCGACGACGGCTACCAACCGTGGAATGGGATCGATATCCGTGGACGTGCCCTCCCCGTAGATTCTTACCACTACGAGGTGATCTACATAGAGGAGAACGTTCAGAAAACCGCGCGTGGCGCAGTAACCATTGTTCGCTAGGGGGGGGCTTGAGAAATGCTGCGTTCTTGTTCGCGTGTGGTAGGTTGCCTGTTGTGCTTGTGGTCACCGTTGTTGTGGTTTTGCACGACCGCACATGCGCAGCAACAGGGGATGTATAACCAGTACCTTACCAATCTCTTCTACTTCAATCCCGCTTTTGCTGGGGTGGATGGTATCATGGAGTTCTCGCTTATGGCGCGCGAGCAGTGGCTGGGGTATGCGCAGCGTCCGCGTACCTATTCGCTCAATTTCCAAATGAACCTCCTTGATAACCCCCTTTTGGGAACTTCTTTTGAAATGAAGAGCATCCGTCGGGGGTCAAATGCGCGCTCCTTTGGAGAGGTCCTAGAGAAGGCGAGTATGGGGGCTGCGGGTACGGTCTTCAGTGATATCAATGGATTGGTGCGTCGCACGGGTTTGCAGGGGGCGTATTCCTACCAGATCCTTATGGGGAACTGGCTTGTTGCCGCAGGTCTTGGGGTCTCTTTTATGCAGTATAAGGTAAATGTTTTGCCAAAGGATCTCTTCGACCCCAATATGGATGATCCGCTTATCGCTGCTGGGAAGCCTAACCAAGGTTACGCGCCTGATTTTAATATAGGTGCGATGGCATCTAATGGTACCATTTGGGCGGGGCTCTCTATGAATGCCCTTATGCAAAATGCACTCCAGTTTGGTACGTACAATAAAGATAACGCCTACAAGCAGTTGCGTCAGATCTACGCCGTGGGGGGGTACAATCTTGATCTTCGCCCAGGGCTCGTGTTAGCCCCCTCGGCGTTAGTTACGTTCAATAGTGCTTGGCAGTGGAATGCCGATGTCTTGCTCAGGGTCGCTTATCAGAATAGATTCTGGGGAGCGGTAGGGTATCGTACTCTTTCCGACATGGTGCTCATGGGGGGGATTCGCTATGGGCGTCTCACCTTTGCCTATGCCTTTAGCTATACGATTGCCGCGCCGCAGGGTATCAATAAGTTTGGTACCCATGAATTTGTGGTCGGCTTCCGTGTAATGGCTAAGAAAGAGAAATAGTAGAGGAGGTCGCCCTTTTGTTTACTTTTCCACAAGATTTTGAAGCACGAACGGGCTTTGTGCACGTGCGCGCCGAGGTGCAAGCTTATGCAGTGACCCGAGCGGGGCGCGACCAAGTTGCTGCCTCGTGTTATTCGACCGACTATAATGCGATTGCAAGTAATTTGTCTCGCCTGCGCGAGTTGAAGGCCTTTCTCCTCTTCCATTCTCTCTCCGAAGAGTATTTTGTCGACGCGACAACGGCGCTCCTCAAATTACAGCATTCCGATCGTGCTTTTTCTGAGGAAGAAGCCGCGAATGTCCGTACTATGCTACGCTCCGTTCTTTACCTACACTCTCTATGGGGAGAGGGCGTGGAAGTTCAGGCACTGCACGACTGGGTTGCACGAGTCCTAGTACCCGAGGAGGTACTGCATGAGATAGACACCGTGCTCGACCGAACGGGACACGTAAAGGACAATGCGTCGCCAGAGCTACTGCGTCTTCGTTCACAACTCCGCACTAAAGCGGGACGGGTCTCGCACAAGATGGAAGAGCTCTTGGCGAGGTGTCAACGAGAGGGCTACTCCGATGCCAATGCGCAGGTGATGGTCCGTGACGGAAGACTCGTACTACCCATAGCCGCACAGCATAAGCGGCGCATACCATCCCTTCAGTTAGGGAGCTCTTCCACAGGACAAACGCTTTTTGTCACCCCCTACGAGGTCTTGGAGTTAGAAAATGAGCTCAAGGAGCTTGAGCAAGCCGAGCTCGCTGAGGTGGCGCGCATCTTGTCAGAACTCACCGACCGTTGTCGTCCCTTCTATCCTGAATTGCTGCAAGCCTCTGATCTATTGATTTCGGTAGACGTCCTGCGGGCAAAGGTGCTCTATGCTATTGCGGTAGGCGGAGCTGCCCCTATACTTACGCAGGAACGTCGCTTGCTCCTGCGCGATGCGCAACATCCAGTACTGCTAAAACGGATGCAACGGGGAGGAAAAACTCCCGTACCCTTGAATTTGATTCTTGATCCCTCGCAGCGTATTGTGGTGATCTCGGGTCCTAATGCTGGCGGGAAGTCCGTCGCATTGCAGACCGTGGCACTCGCCTCCTATATGCTCCAGTCGGGGTTTTTACCCTTGGTTAAGGAGAATAGCGAGATGTGTCTTTTCGAAAACCTCTTGCTAGACATCGGAGACGCACAGTCCATAGAGGATGACCTCTCTACCTATAGTTCGCATCTCCAAGCGATGAAGGCGTTTACCGAACGAGCTACCCCGACGACCCTCTTTCTCATCGATGAAATGGGCGCTGGGACAGAGCCCACAGCAGGAGGCGCAATAGCAGAGGCGATCCTTGTCGACCTCTATCACCACGGAGCTTACGGGATTGTAACCACCCACTACGCTTGTTTGAAAAATCTTGCTTCGCAAACCGAGGGGATGCAGAATGCCTCCATGCGGTATGATATCGAGCATTTTGCGCCACAGTATACGCTCGACGTCGGAGCACCAGGCAGCAGCTACGCTTTTGCTATTGCGCGCAAGTTGGGGCTGCGTAAAAGCCTTATCGCTTATGCCGAGGAGTTGGCTGGCAAGGACTATATCAGTCTCGAGGAGCAGCTCCGTCGTGCGATAGACGAGCGCCGAGCATGGGAGAAGAAGCAGCAGGAGCTTGAGAGCTTGCGACAAGAGGTGGCGACCTTACAAGCTGAACTCGCCGAGGAACGGGCTACCCTCACAGAGCGTAAACAGAAGGTCTTGGCCGAGGCGCGTAAACAGGCGCAGGCGATGTTGCGCGACTGTAATCGAACCATAGAGGAAACGGTCAGACTAATCCGAGAGAGCAATGCTGAAAAGGAAACGACCAAGCGTGTCCGTGAAGAATTGAAGTTTTACCAGTCCTTTGTGGATTCGGAGACGGAAGCAGCAAAGCCTCAAAAGGTACAGTCTGCACCCGTAAAACCAACCTTGGCGATAGGAGACACGGTAAAGCTTCTGGGTGGCAATATGGGGCAGGTGGTCAATGTGAAGGGGGAAAAGGTCGTGGTTGCCGTAGGGCAGCTCATGACCACAATGAATATCGCCGATGTCGAAGTCGTGACGAACCCTGCCGCAGGGCGTACGAAAGGGGGGAGCGCAAGTGCCGCTTCGCAGAGAGTCTCCCCGCTTAGTTCGATGCGTCAACGAAGGTTGAACTTCTCACCCAACCTAGATATTCGTGGGATGCGGGGGGACGAGGCCATGGAGCTCGTAAGACAGTACCTAGACGATGCCCAGATGTTTAACATCCCCTTTGTGAGTATCCTCCATGGCAAGGGGACGGGCATCTTGCGCAATCTAGTGCATGACTACCTCCGGCACGCGACATTTGTCGATAGCTATACCAATACCTCGCCTACCTGTGCTGATGGGGGGGTGACGGAGGTTTACCTGAAATAGCTTGCGGCGGCGCATAGGATCGCCACAGCACTCGCCACATTCAGCGAATCCCCTTGTCCACCTTCTCCCTTGGGGATCGTGACTTGCAGTTGTGCCTGTGCTAGGAGTTCCTGTGAGAGCCCGTGCCCCTCATTTCCAAACAGGAACAGGCTTGGTGCTCGCAGCGTAACCTGCTGGAGCGGTTGCCCCTCTAGCTGGGTACCTACGATGGTCGTTTTTGGCGTTAGAAAGGGGCGAATCTCTTCGAAGTGGCGATAGGCAATAGAGATATAGCCCAGTCCTCCCATCGAGGCTTGTAAAGCCTTGGAGTTGAAGATGCTCACGCTGTCGGGCGAACAGATCACCTGGCGGAAGCCGAACCACGCCGCCGTGCGAACGATAGTCCCCAAGTTGCCAGGATCTTGCAGGTTTTCTAGGTAGAGGTGATAACCGCTGTCCATGGGCAATACCGTCCCTTCCATACGCGGGAAAACCCCGAGCACTGAAGCAGGAGTGTCGAGGTGCGACATCCGCCCCATCTCTTCTTGTGTTACAAGGACGGGGCTAAAGGTCGCAAATCGTTCTTTTTCCTCTGCAAGACAATAGAGCGCGATGGGGCGTAGCCCACTTCGCAAGAGCTCCTCGACCAGTCTCCGTCCCTCTGCGACAAAGCGTCCAGCTTTTTTGGCAACGTGCGATGAGTGGAGAGAGCGTATCGACTTTAGCGTGGCTTGTGAGATCATCACGAACAGCATTGATTGGTGTGAGCGAAAGTAGTAACTTTGTTCCAAAGTCTGTGCCATTTATCCGTTTGTTGTCGCTCATGTCTGTCGGGAAGGTCTTGCCTCGTCTTGCGGCAACGTTGTGGTTGCTGGCGGGAATCCTATTGACAAGCTGTTCGGTGCTGAAAAACGTACCAGAGGATGCTTACCTACTTGACCGTATTGCTATTCTCCCACAAGACGAATCTCCCGATATTGAGAACTCGGAACTCGAGCGTTACATCCGTCAGCAGCCTAATAACCGCCTCTTTGGACTCTACCGTTTCAATCTCTGGCTCTATAACCTGGGGAAAGTCGGAAAGGAAACGGGGGTGAGTGGATGGTTGCACCGCATCGGGGAAGCCCCAGTGATTTATAGCGATGACCTCACACGTCGCTCCGTGCAAAACCTTACCTCTTATCTGAACAATCGTGGCTTTTACCACGCCCTCGTTACAGATTCTGTCGTCGATAAGAAGCCTCGTCGCAGGAAGGTGTTGTATAAGATTCGCTTTGGAGCGCCAACCTTGATCGATACCCTGTCGGCAGAAATTCAGGACTCGACGGTGGCATACTACTATCGCCAGACGCTCCCCGCTTCCTTGCTTGTCCGAGGTACACGACTCGATCTCAGAATCCTAGAGAACGAGCGCGCGCGGATTACGAACCTCCTTCGTAACCAAGGATTTTACTCCTTCTCTCCCGAACGGATCGGCTTTCGGGTAGATACCATCGGCTCGCCCTTCCAAGCTCGCCTGCAATTGCGCATCTTAAAGGACTCGACAACAGAGGAGGGACGACGCGCTTTTCGACGATATGTGATAGACTCCGTGCGGATCTTTACCAAGTATGACCCTCGTCTCCCCGCTTCGGGGCGTAAAGAGGGGTTGGATACGCGTATGCAAGATGGCTTGCACTATTATTTCGATAAAAAGCCAGGTATCCGTCTCCCCGTTCTTGCACCCCTTTTATTGATGCGGCAGGATTCCTTGGTACGGATGGCACAGATTTACAAGTCGCAGCAAAATTTGCTGGGGTTGGGACTTTACCAGACGGCATCGTTCAATTTCCATCGTTCGACGACTCCCTTACGCAACTATCGAGGCGATTCGTTGCGGACATACTATCCCCTCAATTGTGACGTCTTGCTCACACGGTCGAAGTTACAGGGGTATCAGTTCGAGGGGATGGTGACTACCTCTGGTTCTTTAGGACTCGAGGGGAGTATGACCTATCGTCATCGTAACCTCTTTCATGGTGCAGAGCAGCTCGAATTGCAGTTTCGTGCACAGGCTGAGGCGGTCCTCAAGAAAACGGCTATCGGTTTTAGAACTGCGATGGAGATCGGGGTGCATGCCTCGCTTTCCATACCTCGCTTCTTGTTACCCCTGAAGGGGAATGAATTTGTGCGCCGTTATTCGCCCAAGACGCTTTTCCTCATCTCACACAACTTCCAACGCCGTCCTTACTATCGCCGCACTGTTGCCTCGGGGTATGTCTCCTATACTTGGAAGGGCTCTCCTACCACCTCGCACGCCGTTACGCCACTCGAAATTGATATCTTGAAGATCTTTGCTATCGATCAGGCCTTTGCACAACGTATCCGTCAGACCTACTTGGCAAATTCCTATATCAGTCAGCTAATCACCCTCATGGCGTATAGCTTCTCCTATTCCTCTCCCAATACCAATGCGTTGTTTTCTACAACCCTTCTCAAGTTGAACGTCGAGACTGCGGGTAATCTTCTGCATACTGTAAGTCCTATTTTCCGTTTCCAAAAGACTGATGGTGTATACCAACTCTTTGCCCTACCCTTTGCACAGTATGCCAAGGGGGATGTGAACTACGCTGTGCTCTTTCGCCCGAATCGTTACAATTCGTTTGCTGCTCGTCTTTTTGCGGGGATAGGATATCCGTATGGAAATTCCAACGCGCTTCCCTTTGAAAAACGTTATTACGAAGGGGGGGCTAACGGCGTACGCGCTTGGCTGGCGCGCGACCTAGGACCAGGATCTTATAAAGAGGAACGGTTTACTTTTCCCAATCAGACGGGGGATTTGAAATTGGAGGCAAACCTCGAGTATCGAACATGGCTATTTTGGAAGTTTGAAGCAGCTTTATTCGTCGACGTGGGGAATATATGGGATGTGTCTAAGGCCGACGAACGACCAGGGGCTGTCTTCGTCCCTACGCGTTTCTATAAAGAGCTCGCTGTGGGATATGGTACTGGGCTGCGTCTCAATTTGGGCTTTTTCCTCCTGCGTCTTGATATGGGGGTAAAGTTGCATGACCCTAGTGTGACCGAGGGGGTGGCCAAGCCGCCGCATTGGATACCATTTGACCGAGATTTCCAATCTTCGGACTTTGCCTATCACTTCGGGGTAGGTTATCCATTTTAGGCGCTCTGTCCTGAATTCTTTCTCGTTTTTCCGTAGCGTAAGTCAACAGAAATTCCACTTTTGTCGTCTCAAGAGAGAGCCTTCTTCTACGAAATGGAGAAAGGATGGGCTTCTTTTCGTACTTTTGTGACGTTACGGTTGCCATGGGGGCTCTTAAATCTAGATAGCGATGCGTGTACGCTGTTTGCTTCGTTCTTTTCTACTGTTAGTATTCGTTCTGACCAGCAGCGCCTTGCTCAAGGCACAGGCGCGTCTGGATCTTCATTTCCGAGGTGCGCAAGACTCTACCCTTATCTTTGGTTACTATTTTGCCGAGGGGCGTTATGTGCAGGACTCGGTTCATTTCGATGCCAAAGGGCATGCGCTTTGGACGCGCGACTCGTCCCTCGCCCCAGGTCTTTACCTTTTCCTATTGCCTAGTGGCGAGACGGTAGATTTGCTCATTGGGAAAGAACAGAACTTCTCTTATTCCCTAGATCTTGACAATCCCAGTGAGACGCAAGTGGTGAAGGGAGCTCCTATTACCGAGGAGTTCCTTAGCTTTCAGACCTTTATGCGTGACATGCAGCGAAAGAATGAGGCCCTCCGAAAAGAGGATAGTATTGTCCGAACCCTCCCTGAGGGCTCTAAAGAGAGAACGGAGCGTCAGGAGAAGGGGCGAAAAGCATTTGACGACTTGGACAATCAAGTCAGGGACTTCCATAAGAAGATCTTAGCAGAACACCCTGACGATGTGCTCGGAGAGTTTATACGCGCTACGATCCCCGTGACGATCCCTGAGTATACGCCTGCCCCAGAGGTCAAAAATGTGGATTCGGCGCGTTGGATGTGGAGCTACGCCTATCACAGTGCGCATTATCTCGACAATCTCGATCTAGCCTCCTCGGCGCTTTTGCGTACACCCTTGCTCTTGCCCAAGGTTAACTACTTTCTCGACAAGGTATTGCTCCAGCTCCCTGATACCCTGAACAAGTATTGTGATCTGATTTTGGAACGGGCACGCCCCAATCCAGAAACCTTCCGTTACTGGACGAGTAACTTGCTGAACAAGTACCAGAGCTCGGAGATCATTGGGATGGATGCCATTTTCGTCCATATCGCAGATAAGTACTATCTGGCTGGACAAACTCCGTGGTCGGAGGAAGATTTCCTTAAACGTCTCAAGGAGCGGGTAGAGAAGATACGCCCAAACCTGCTCGGCTCGTTAGCTCCTAATTTCAAGGTAGAGACCTTGACGGGGCAAACCTTCGAGCTTCTTAAAGATAAGGCCGATGCGACTGTTATCGTCTTTTGGGAACCAAGCTGTAGCCACTGTCGCGTGACAATCCCCAAGCTTGATTCCGTGGTACGTCAGTATGACCCCAAGCGTCTTCATGTTGTGGGATTTATGACTACGGGCGATGGTCCCGAGTGGCAAAAGTATGTCGTGGAACACAAGATGGAGTGGTGGATTAACGTATGGGATCCTTATCGCAAAACCTTTTTCAACGACAATTACGATATCTATAGCACACCAGTGATCTATATTCTGGACAAGGAGCATAAGATCGTATTGAAACGCTTAGGGGTAGAAGCACTCCCCGCTATCCTAGACGAACTATTAGGAGTGAAGAAAAAGAAATAAAGCGGGGCTTAGGGAGGGGAAAAGTCTGGAAAGAGGAGAATCTGTGTAAAAAAGCGTATATTTGGTGTGTTTACACTTGACTCTTAAAGATACATAGACATGCCATCCACATATCGCGTTATAACGCTTAACCAGTTTATCATAGACCGACAGGCTGATTTCCCCTACGCCTCGGGGGAGTTTTCGCGCCTTCTCTATCACTTGGCTGTGGCTGCCAAGATTGTGAATAAGAAGGTCAACAAAGCGGGGCTCGTTGATATCTTGGGCGATGCTGGCTCGTCCAATGTGCAGGGAGAGGATCAGAAGAAGCTCGACGTCTTGGCGAATGAGCAGTTCATTCTGGCCTGTCGAAATAGTGGAGAGTGTTGTGGCGTGGTCTCGGAAGAAAATCAGGAGTCAATCCTCTTTGATACCGATCTGGCCAAGAACGGTAACTATATCGTGTGTATGGATCCCCTAGACGGTTCGTCCAATATCGACGTCAATGTTTCCATAGGGACGATTTTTAGTATTTACAGACGCCTTACTCCTCGCGGCGAGATGGCGAGGGAGGAGGATTTCCTCCAACCAGGACGCATGCAGTGCGCGGCAGGCTACGTGATCTATGGCAGCTCCACCATGCTTGTCTATACCACAGGACGTGGGGTGTATGGGTTTACCCTCGACCCGAGCATCGGGGAGTTCTGTCTCTCGAACGCCAGTATCACAACCCCTGAGCGAGGAACGATTTATAGTACGAACGAGGGGTATCTCCAGCAATTTTCCAAAGGGCTACAGGCGTACATCGCGGACTGTCAGGTATATAATCCTGAACAAAAGAAGCCCTACAAAGGACGCTATATCGGTTCGCTTGTGGCGGACTTCCATCGCAATCTTTTGAAGGGCGGAATCTACATCTATCCTGCGACGGCGGATGCGCCACATGGTAAACTGCGCCTTCTCTACGAGTGTAACCCGATGGCAATGCTTGCCGAGCAAGCCGGAGGTCTGGCAACGGATGGGAAGCAGCGTATCTTGGATATTGTCCCCAAGTCAGTCCACGAGCGTACCCCTCTTTTTGTCGGTGCAAAGGGTATGGTAGAAGATGCCATGCGCTTTTTGAAGGAGAATGACTGAGGGGGAAGAAGGTTCTAAACCCTGCCCTGAATTGTTCCATGAGCGTGCTGCCCTATCTCGACGACGCCATGGATTCGTTTGGATACTGTCCCTATCTGGGCATTTGGATTCTAATATAAAGAACGCTCTATGTTGAAGAATACCAAGATTGTAGCCACGCTTTCTAGTTTGCGTTGTGATCGCATCTTTATCGAGCAACTCCTTGAGGCGGGAGTAAACGTTTTTCGTCTAAACACAGCACACCAGTCTCCTGAGGAGATGGGGGCGATGATCGATCAGTTACGAGAGTATGCCCCAGAGGCTGCATTGTTGGTCGACACCAAGGGCCCAGAGCTTCGCACCTCTGCACATGGAGATGACCTAGAGGTCTCCGCAGGACAACTGATAGAGATTTACGGAGATCCGAACGGAGTCTCGAAGGGAACAAGGCTTTACTTAACCTCAGACCGTTTCCTAGAGACCATTAGTGTCGGGAGTAAGGTCCTCATAGACGACGGAGCGCTGGAATTGATAGTCGCCGAGTGTCATAAGGGGTCGGTTACCTGTCTCCCACAGAACGATGGCGTTATCAAGCGGCGCAAAAGTGTGAATATCCCTGGTATCCCTATTGACTTGCCTACGCTCAGTGAGCGTGACAAAAGTTTTTTGCAAGTCGCTGCGCAGAAGAAGGTTCCTTTTATAGCCCATTCCTTCGTACGGACAAGGGAGGACATTGAGCGGGTACAAGCTTTTTTGGCAAATGAAGGAAGCAGCGCCCGTATTATTGCCAAGATAGAGAATCAACAAGGGATTGATAACATCGATCAGATCCTCGACGTCGCCTATGGGGTCATGGTGGCGCGAGGAGACCTCGGGATTGAAATCCCAGGCGAGTGTGTCCCCCCCGCACAACGCATGATTGTAAAAAAGTGCATTGAGAGCAAGAAGCCAGTCATCATTGCCACGCAGATGCTCCATACCATGATAGAGAATCCACGACCCACACGAGCCGAGATTAGCGACGTCGCGAATGCGATCTACCAAGGGGTGGACGCTATCATGTTGAGCGGAGAAACCGCCAATGGAAAATATCCTGTCGAGTCTGTACAAACCATGGCGCGCATCGCCGAGGAGATCGAAAAGTATACGCCAAAGGATTTAGATCAGAAGCTCCATCGGGTCTCCAATCCACTTACAGAGACCTTGGCGCGCATGGCTGTCCGTGCCTGTGAAAGGATGCCGATAAAGGCGATTATCGCCGATACCCTCACGGGGAGAACGCCGCGTTATTTGTCCGCTTTCAGAGGTAAAATCCCTGTCTTTGCTATTTGTTATAAAAAGCACGTGGTGAGTGAACTACAACTTTCCTACGGCGTACAACCCATGTACATGGAGCGGCAGACTTCCCGCGATGTCTTCGTATCCACTACGCTCAGGATGCTATTGGAACAAGGGAAGGTCGGGAAAGAGGATTATATATTGGTGCTCGCTGGTAGCTTCGGTTCAACGAATGGTGCGTCCTTTGTAGAGATTTGTCAGGTTAGAGGAATTCTAGAATCTGGGCAAGAATAGAGCACTATGAGTCTTGTGGCTTTGGATGGTCTCCACGTGGGAGAATTGATGCTACGGCGTACCACCCGTCCCGTACAACTCTTGGAGATCGCAGCGCTTTACGAAGCATCTTTTCCGTTCGAGGAAAGGCGTTCTGTACAGAGTATGGCAGAGGCGCTGGGGTCTTCGTCGGTTTACTTCTTTCGTATTTACTTGGGCGATACGTGTATCGGTATGCTGCACTGTTGGCTCTTCGATCACGTGGTGTATTGCGAACATTTCGCTATAGCGAGCCACCACAGAAACCGTCATTACGGACAAATGATTCTCCGGACGCTCCTTGCGACTACACCCAAGCCCTTACTTTTGGAAGTGGAGCCTCCTACTGACGAGATGAGTACACGACGTCTCAATTTTTATGAACGGGAGGGGCTCGCGGTCATAAAGACCGACTATGAACAACCGCCCTACCATCCTTCGTTACCTCCGTTGTCTCTTTACCTAGTATCTAACGACTCGCATCTTTCGCCCCAGGCGATCGCACAAACGATCCTTGAGTTGCAGGCACAGGTTTATCGAACCGAAGATCCATTGAAGAAATAGCCGTATGCCTGAAACACAACCCTTAGTGACTATCCGTGGGGTAACAAAACGATACGAACAGTTGGAGGTGCTCCATGCCATAGATTTGGACATCTCCCCTGCCGCCGTGACAACCATTGTAGGCGCCTCTGGAGCGGGGAAAAGCACCTTGTTGCAGATACTCGGGACGATGCTTTACCCCGATGCTGGTACGGTTTGTTTTCGGGCACAGAACGTCTTTGCGCTGCCCCCCAAGCAGCTTGCACGCTTTCGCAATAGTGCCATAGGTTTCGTCTTCCAATTCCATCATCTCCTACCAGAGTTTACGGCGCTGGAAAATGTCTGTCTCCCTGCCCTCATACAGGGGATGAGTTTCCGTGGCGTCCGAGAGAAGGCCATTCGTTGGCTCGACTTTCTCGGTTTGCATCAACGTCTAGGACACAAGCCCCACCAACTCTCGGGGGGGGAACAGCAACGTGTGGCAGTGGCGCGAGCGCTTATCAACGAACCTCAATTGATTTTAGCAGACGAACCCTCGGGTAATCTTGACACGGGAAATAAGGAGGAGCTTCACGCTCTTTTCTTTCGTCTACGGGATGAGTTCCACCAGACGTTTGTTATTGTGACACACGACCCAGATCTGGCGCGCCAATCCGATCGAGTGGTACGCATGGAAGATGGGCGAATATTGGATTAAGCGGGAATGATGGCACGCGGGCGAGACTATTTCCAATTCAAACAGTTTACGGTACACCAAACGCGCGATGTCATGCGCGTGAATACCGATGGGGTCTTGCTCGGGGCTTGGACTCCAGATGTCGTAGGACGTCGTATCTTGGAGATCGGATCGGGGACGGGGGTCGTCTCACTGCAACTCCTCCAGCGTGGCGCCCGTTGGGTGGATGCGATTGATATTGATTGTGAAGCTTATCTGCAGACTAGAGAGAACGCATTGCGCTCTCCCTGGGCTGCGCAGATGGCGGTGATACATTCCTCACTCCAGCTTTTTGTAGAAAACTATGAAGAGCCGTATGAGCTCATCGTGAGTAATCCCCCTTATTACGAACACGCGCTTCTTTCACCCAATACGCGGCGTAACCAGATGCGCCATACAGAGTTCTTACCTACCGAAGAGCTATTAGCTGGGGTGGTCGCATGTCTGAGCCCAGAGGGGCGTTTCGTGGCGATCTTCCCGCTTGCTGAGGGGAGTACCTTTGTGGCTCGTGCGGCCGCGGAGGGGCTCTATTGCAGTAGACAGGTGGCCATAGCAGATCGTCCGCTGCGCTCGACAAAACGTCTACTGTGTGAGTTCCGTCGCGAGCAGTGTACTCCAATGGTCGAGGAACTTTTTATTCGCAATACGTCAGGAGAGTATTCCGCCGAGTATCGAGCGTTAACCTCGCCTTTTTATTTGAATTTCTAGGATAAGTGTCTCTTAGCATACTTGTTGTACCTTTGCAAAGGTAACGATGGGTGTGCCCATAAATAGATATAAGTAGTTAGTAATATGGAGATGAGTAGTATGTGGAAAAAACTCGTGACAACGCTCGCCTTTGTCGGATTGCTGGGGGGCGTATTTGCACAGAGTGGGACGGTACCGTTAGAGATAGTAAAATCCGACGAAGGACGCATTGAGATCCGCAAGACGGAATTCGAGGGATCTACAGATGATCCTGATAATGTGATCATCAACAAGATTCTAGAGAAGGCAGAAGAGTCACCCTACAATATCGAAAAGGGATTTTTCTATGCCGTGGTGATCTATCCGAAGAAAGGTTTTGCTGTTGAAAAGGTGGTTTGGGAAAATGAGAATGGGAATCCTAAGCAGAGGGATTTGACTATACAGAATCGTTTCAATAGTAACGGCGAATTTCAGTACAAGTTCGCCTTGTTTGGTTATAGCAGCAAAACACCCGTAACGAGCTCGAAGCTTATTCCTACGTTTGTCAAAAGCTCTGTCGTAGTGAATTTCCCTCCCCTAGAGCGTGAGAAGGGGAGTTTCAAGCTTTTCTCTTTGGAAGATAAGGATAATCCAAAGGAACTCGCTACGGGGGATGAGGTGCCGCAGGAGTCTTTTGTCAAGATTCAGGTAACCCCGTTTGATAAGACTAAGCGCCCGAAGGTGAGTTATATGAACAAGACCAAGATGGTTTCTATGCGTTCTCTGGTGGGGAAGTCTGGTGTATTCGAAGGGCAGTTCAATGTAGGGAAGGATAATGTAACGCTTGATGACATTACATTTGAAAAAGACAACGTACAGGTTGTGGTCACCTTCCCGCCTAAGAAACTAGGTACCATGGTGCTCAAGAGTAAAGAAATGGATAATGCGGAACTAAAGGAGCTCAAGGGATCAGAATCCGTACTCCGGAATTCGGAACTCGCGTTTGAAATTACCACTGCTGATCCCGCAAAAGAACCAACCTTGACCTATATTTATGCTCAGGAGCAGTTGGATCAAGAGGGGAAAGGGAAAATGGGAAAAGAGGAAGACGAGAAGGTCGATCTCCCCTTAAAGAAGGGAGATGATGGTATCTACAGAGCCACCTTGACTAAGGTGTTATTCCCCGTGAGTTTCCAGCTTAAGTTTGGGAATGAAGATGTGACTAACCCAGTGGAAGAGAGTGTGTTGGACAATGTCTCGGTATTCCCTAATCCGTTCGATAGTCGCTTCTATATCCAAGCTCCAGAAGGAGAGGTGACGGGCTATGAACTCCTCTCGTTGCAGGGACAACTCCTTCAAACTGGCGTAGTCACGGGGGCAAAGAGTGTGGTCAATACCGAAGAGCTCCCCTTGGGAATGTACCTCCTTCGTGTAAAAGGAGTGCGTGGCGAGACAAAGACCTTGCGTATTATAAAGCGTTAAGTATACATAGTGTGTATACGAAGTGGTTTATTTTTCCTAACTTGCCAACAAGAAAAAAGGCAGTCTTTTGCCAATCACTTACCTAAAACGTTACACCAATGGTTAAGGAATTGGATTCGTTGTTCTCTTCGAGTGCAAAGCGGATGCGTCGCTCCGCGATCCGTGAATTGTTGAAGTTGGTTCAGAAGCCCGACATCATCTCGTTTGCTGGCGGCTTGCCCGCACCAGAGACCTTCCCTGTGGAAGAGATGAAAGAGATCATCGTAAAGATGTTGGACGAAGAGGGACGCCAAGCCATGCAGTATGGGGCTACGGAGGGGGATATGCGCCTCCGCGAGCTCTTGGTAGCACGTTACCAGAAGCAGGGCCTCAAGGTCTCTCTTGAAAACTTGATTATTACCACCGCTTCGCAACAAGCACTGGACTTGCTCCCTAAGATCTTTGTAGACAAGGGAGATACTATCATTTGCGGATTGCCCTCATACTTGGGAGCGCTACAAGCGTTTGTCAACTATGGTGCTAATCTGGTCGGAGTACCGCTGGATGACAAGGGGATGCGTGCTGACCTGCTCGACGCCAAGCTCGCCGAGTTGCAGAAGCAGGGGATTCGCCCTAAGTTCATCTACTGTATCCCTGACTTCCAGAACCCTGCGGGTATTACCATGCCCGAGTCGCGACGGAAAGAGATTATCGCCATTGCGCAGAAGTATGATATCTTGATCCTTGAGGATAGCCCTTACCGTGAAATCCGATTTGCAGGTAAGGAACAACCCACGATCTATCAATTGGCTGACGAAGGGCGTGTCGTACTCTTGGGAACCTTCTCAAAGACTTTTGCGCCAGGATTCCGTATCGGGTGGGTAATTGCAGATCCGCAGATTATCGACAAGATTGTCATGGCAAAGCAGGCTACCGACCTCTGTACCCCGCCTTTTGTACAGAAGATCGCAGCTCGTTATATGGAGGCGGGGCTCTTTGATAAGAACCTCGTCGGGATCATTGAAAACTATCGCGAAAAGCGACAGGTCATGATCGACTCCTTCAAGAAGTACATGCCCGAGGGGGTTACCTGGACCGAGCCCGAGGGGGGATTGTTCCTCTTCCTAACCTTGCCAGAGTATATGGATGCTGAGGAACTCTTCAAGATTGCGATCGAGGAGAAAGTCGCTTTCGTACTGGGGACGACCTTCTTCTGCGACGGTACGGGAAAGAACACACTTCGTTGCAACTTCTCTTACATGTCCAAGGAAAAGAATGAAGAGGGAGTAAAGCGCCTTGCGAACGCCATCAAGAAGCTTATGAAATAGGTAGCGTAGGGCTTTCTGCGCCAACCTTTACTGAAAACGTAGCCCTATGATTGGGGCTACGTTTTTTGTATAAGAAAAATGGTGGGGATTATCTTGGGCGTTGTATTGTGGACTGCCCACGTCAGCATTTCATACCGCTATACGTTATGGCGCTAGGTCACAAAGAGAGCATCAATGGTAGAGAGGTGTCTATTGTGCTGTTACCTTGTCTTGGTAGCCCATCTTTTTTACTTTTGTGGTGTAAAGGTTGTGGAACGAGTGAGGTCGGTAACGTGAATTTCAGAGCGTGTGGAGAGTACACTTAATTTGTTAATTTTGGAGCACGAGTATTCTGGTGGGGCGTGAAACTAAAAGGCATTAGGGGTAGGAAACTTTGACGGAAAGATGATGGGGTGGTATGAGTTATCGGAGTCAGGGGCTGGTAAGCTCTCTTTTCGGAGTGGAAGCTGGGGGCGTATCTTCTGGCTAATCCTCTTGCTTCTTAGTCCTGTGTTACCTCTTTTGGGGCAAACGCCCGATTCGTTAGCAGCGTCCTCGCAAACGCAGAAACGTATAAAAGCGAAGTTTGAAGTCTTGACGGCGAATGAGACCCCCTTTGTAGGGATGGTAATCTTGGTCAGTGACGGAGGAGACCGAGTCTATCTTCATCCCAATCGTTTCGGACTGGCCTTTGTCGACCTTCTTCCCGAAACGCGGTATTCTGTCTCCGTGGACGGTTTTCCAAAGTTTACACACTTGGTCACAAGTTCGCTAGAGGAAGGGGATATGGAAAACGAACTGATCCTCCCCCCTACGGTATTGCACGGACAGACTGCGCAAGAGGGGCATGGGCTCATCCTTTTTACTTATCTAGATAAAGATGCACAGCCCCTTGCCGATCGTCTTCTCTACTGTACGGCGGACAATGGTCAGTTCTATACAGGGCGCACGGACAGGTTTGGTAAGGCGCGTGTGGAGGTGCCTCTTGGACATCGCTACACCTTTAGTGTGGAGGAACAAAAAGAGTTTGACGAGCATACCTTTACTCTTTACCCTCCGTTGCAGACCGCCGAGATCTCGCTCATGCAGGGAAAGCCACACGTCAAGAAAAAGCCAGCTGTGGCTCAGCAACGGACGATTTCTCAACGGAAGGTTGTCCCCGCGAAGCCTCGTTTTCATACTCGGCGAGATAGTTTGCAGGCAGCTACGCGGCGTATCAAACCGATTAAGACGAAACAATCACCACAGGCGTTTACTATCCCTGTACGGGCAACGCCTCAGACAGAACCTATCGTCGCGAAGCGGATACTTGAGGGCGTCTATATGTTGCGAAATGTCGTGCAGCGAGAAAGTAGTGTTGACACCCTATTTATCAATCATTCGCAGCTTACGCTTCTTCAAACTCTTGATCGTAAGATCTATGACAGTGCTGTCTATGTCGTGGACGTCACGTGTAGTATGGATTTCTTTTTAGACGAATATCTCCTCTGGCTCTCATTGACCGAAGATACTCCTCATCTTTTGGGAGGCGTCTTCTTTAACGATGGAGATAATCTCCCTGATGAAGCTAAACCTATTGGTATGACAGGGGGGATTCGAGCCACGAGTCCCACGCTTGAGGAGGCTACCGAGGTGCTCGCAACCTCGATCTCCTACGACTGCGGCGGTGCGACGCCAGAGAATGACCTAGAGGCGCTCCTGTATGCCCAAGCTCATTTCCCAGAAGCTAAGCAGTTTATCTTGGTCGCCGACAATGGAAGTGACGTGCGCGATCTAGAGCTTCTCTCTCAACTTGAGAAACCAGTACACGTGATCCTCTGCTCGTCCTCAGAGTTGGGTGAGAAGAATCCGCCGAATGCCGATTATGTAAGTATTGCCCAAGCTACTGGGGGATCATTGAGCTCGTTGCGAGAGGACTTGCAAATCCTGCAGGATAGCAAGAAGCCCAATGAGATCACTGTAGGGCGTTGGAAATATCTCCGACTGAAGAACCGTTTTGTACGTCCTCCGCATGCTACCCATCACTAGACTTATCCCCTCCGACTGGCGAGAGGCGCTTGAGGAGTGTGGTGCTCTTCCACACATCGAGACTTTGCTGCACAAGATAGAGATGCTGCGTGGCGAGGGGAAGGTTATCTATCCGAGCGAGGAGTTGATCTTTCATTCGTTGTGGATGACCCCCTTGTCGGAGGTTCGGTGTATCATTATCGGGCAGGATCCCTACATCAATCCGCAGCAAGCGATGGGGCTAGCATTTGCAGTCCCGCGCGGAAGCGTCATCCCCCCCTCGCTTCGTAATATCTTTACGGAACTGCAGCGGGAGTATGGTGGGGAGCGTCGCACTAATGGAGATCTCCACGATTGGGCTGCACAGGGGGTGCTATTGCTCAATGCTATTTTGACGGTCGAGGCTGGGCATAGTGCAGCTCATGCTTCATTGGGCTGGCAGTGTATTACACGCAAATTGGTCTCTCTTGCACTGCGAACCTCCCAGCCGCAAGTCGTCTTTCTTTGGGGACAATATGCGCGTAAGTTAGTAGAGGGGGTGGAAGAGCTCTCGACACCACAAAAGCTCGTACTTACGGCCGCACATCCTGTTGCTGCGACACGTTGTAACAGCTTTGCGGGGTGTGGGCATTTCCTATTAGCCAATAAGTGGTTTCTGAAACAAGGTCTCCCAGCGATCCAGTGGTCGGAACAAGAGTCCTAACCCGTGGCACGGAATAGGGAGTCTCTTGCCGCAATAATGCGTATAGGTTTGGCGTTTTTAGGGGGCAAGTTACTGCCAAATAGATACGAAAAGTGCCATACTCGGTTCGTTGTTCAGATAGATTGATAAAGGGAGGCGACAGCCACGTTGTTCGTTCGCGATCCTCTCTTTTGTGTGTCCTCCTTTTGTTCTTGCCCATCCTTTTACAGAATCCTCCCCTTTTTGCTCAAATCAGTACTGTACTCAACCGTCCGCGTAACGAAGAGCGTTTTTTGCGTTTTGGGATTGGAATTGGGCTCAATGTGATGGACTTCCGAATCAAGAATTCGGGGCTACTTGTACAGCCGCCAAATTTTGCCGATTCTACGCGTTTCTGGGGGAGCGTGGATCAGGTACACCCAGGCTTCAATGTCAATGCCTTGGTGCGTTTCCGAATCAATAATGAGATGCACGTACGCGTACTCCCCGGGATCTGCTTTGGGCAGAGAGACGTCACCTTTTACAATGTAGGACGCAAGGGGATGCAGGCGAGCGAGGATATCCGGATGCAGATAGAGTCCTCCTATATCGAGATGCCGATCCTCTTTGTGTACGCTGTCCCTCGCCACTCCAATGTGCGCCCTTATGCGTGTGCGGGGATTAACTTTCGTGCCGATATGGCTGCATTCAAGAAGCTGAAGATTGAGAATAATCAGTTCATCCGTTTGAATAAGTTCGATATGGCGTATGAGATAGGTTTGGGTGTAGAGCTCTATTTCCCTTACTTCAAGATGGCTCCTGAGATCAAGTGGTCGGGTGGCTTTCAAAATGCGCTAGCCCCAGACTTTGCTGAGGGGAAGGAGTATTACCATACGGCGATAAAAGATCTCACCTCGCAAATCGTTGTATTCTCTTTAATCTTTGAATAACAATCTCACCTTCGTAAATCTTAGACATGCGTTTTGCTAATCTTCCGCTCCGCCATAAACTCTATTTCAACAACGTTTTCGGTGTGGGCTGTATCTTCGTCGGGGTAATCTTTACCTTTACCCTTATCCATCGGTTCTCGTTTTTGCAGGATGCACGTAGTCGCCTTGATGTAGGGATGGCTGCTGTGAATGAGTATGCGCTCCTGCTTCTTGCTGATGTGAATGACCCTGCTACGGCTACGGCGCGCTCTCAAGAGGCGCAAAAGGATATTGATATCTTTACGAAGGTTGCTAAAGAGCTCGAAGAGCAATTCCGAGGTACAGAATACAGCGAAGGGCTTAGTATCTCTCTAGCGAAGATGCGCGAAGTGCCTACTCTGGGGACGGAGATCCTGCAGGCGTGGACCGACTTTGCACAACAGACAAAGGTACTCGATGCCTCGCTCGATCATATAGAGACCATCCTTGAGACGCTCCCCAAGACGATACCTCTGTTGGAATATAAGCTTAAGTTGGCGGAGGTGATGGGGCGAATCCGTATGGAGAAGAATGCTCTGATGCAAGACTCGGAGGTTAGTCAGGAGATCGCCAGCACTTTGGAGTCCATGGCAAAGAGCGCTACGGAGGTCGGACAAACCGAGGTCGCTAAGGAACTCGCCGTTCTCTCCGACTCACATGCTGTTCTGAGTCGTATCCACCAGCGACGGGTAGAGAAGTCGGAGGCGCTCCGAAATACCTCGGCAACCCTACTGAATTACTATACAACCCAGCTCGCCTCGTCGCAAATTGAAAAGCAGAAGCAGACTAACCGTCTTTATATCTTGGTCTCGGTCATGTTCTTGGCGGTGTGCTTGATCGCTTACTTCCTCATTACTTGGATTGTACGGTTGCAAGCAACCCCACTTCAGCTCCTAAAACAGCTCCTAGAGGCTATGTCTACTGGAAAGCTCCAACGCATGGAGTCTTATCGGCACTACGGACTGCGTCAGGATGAGATTGGTTTTCTTTTTCGCTCCTTGTTTACCTTGCGCGAACGGTTTGCAGAGATCCTGCATTCTGTCTCTGGGGTATCGATGACTATTGAGAAAGCGACCGTCTTTTTGAACCAGACGGTAGATACCATACATCGGAATACAAGCGAACAGGCAGGAGGTTTGGAAAGCGTCTCCAATGCCGTAGAGGAGATTACGGCGAGCATTGACAATAATGCCGAGCTTGCTGGACAGGCAGAAAAGATCATGACGCATAGTAAGCAAGTCTTTGAGGCACTTGCCAAGGACGGAGAGGCGAGTGTGAGGGCCGTGCGGAATATTGCTGCACGTATCGACGTCGTGAGCGAATTGGCACAACAGACCAATATCCTTGCGCTGAATGCTGCTGTAGAGGCAGCGCGTGCCGGTGAATATGGGCGTGGTTTTTCCGTGGTCGCGACAGAAGTGAGAAAGCTCGCCGAACGTAGCGGTACTACCGCTTCGGAGGTCGTTACCTATGCTAACGAGGCGCTCCAAGCCAACGAGAAAACGGCACTACAGATAAACTCGCTCGGTCAAGAGCTTGTAAAGTCGGTAGAGATGGCCTCGGGAGGTCGTGCAGCAAGTGAGCAGATGGCTATCGGTGCCAACTCTATTAATGAGACCATGCAGCACCTCAATCGTGCGTCGCAAGAAAATACGGGACAGAGTAATCTGCTCTCAGAACATGTTGAGGCGTTGGTCGCACAAACCCATCAATTGACTGAACAGGTCTCCTTCTTCCAAATCGAGAACTAGGGACTATGCAGGTCTATATCGTGCGTCATACGTCGGTCGATGTCCCTGTCGGTATTTGTTATGGGCAAACGGACGTCCCTGTGCGTGAAGCTTCTTTTGTGCAAGAAGCCGATGTTGTAAAGAAGAACCTTGCTGCGTTGGCTTTCGATGCGGTCTTTACAAGCCCTCTGACCCGTGCTGTACGTCTTGCTGCCCATTGTGGATACCCAGATGCGCAACGGGACGACAGGCTGAAAGAACTCAATTTCGGAGAATGGGAGTGGACGTTTATCTATGAGAATGATTCCCCCGAGGTGCTCTATTGGTTCTCTCACCAAGTCGAGGCGCGTTGTCCTGGAGGAGAGTCTTTTCTAGATATGCAGGCGCGTCTTAAGGATTTCATCGAAGAACAACGTGCTCGCTACGAACGCATCTGTCTCTTTGCGCACGGGGGGATTCATCTGTGTGCAAAGATGCTTCATGGCGTCACTTTTCAAAATGATGTCTTTATGCACTTGCCACCTTATGGGAGTGTAGTGAGATATGACTTCTAAATACGGCAATCTAGGGCTCTTGGTAGCCCTTTTTTTACTGCTTTCGCTTCGTGCTGTTGGACAATTGAGCGTCTTTCCAGAGCCCTATCACCGAGCTGTTGCATGGCAGGCGCGTGGTTGGCACGGTGCGGCAGTCCAAGTGTTCGATTCGTTGCTTACTCGTAAAGCGGATATCGCTTACCTGCGAGGGGCGGCTGTCGGGTATCTTGCCCTCGGGATGCCCGATTCGGCACAGGCGCGTTTGGCGAAGTATCCGATGAAAGTATCTGGGTACAACCTTCTTCGTGCAGAAGTCGGCTGTTTCACAGGGCATACCGATGAGGGGTTGACGGCACTGCGCGACTATTTGGGTGCGAAAGTCAAGGAGTCTGAGCAAGTCTTGCAACGCGACACGCTCTTACGTCCCTGCCATGTCGCTGCGGGGTGGGAAGCTCTTTGGAAAGAAGAGTGGTATACCACGGAGCAGCAGGGAGTGAATCATCTGGAGTATCTCGCAGAAAAGGGCGACTGGCGCCTTTTATTGGAGGAGTTGGACAATACCTACGCACGCCTCTCAAAACGCCCAGAATACGCCTTTTTACGCGCTTTGGCATTGGATGGTATTGGCGATCGGAAGAGTGCTCTTTTGGCGGCAGAAGTCGCCTCGGAGGCGCGCTCGCGGGAACTTCGTTATGCGCTCTTGCATGCACGGCTCATGTCGCAGCTGGGTTACAAGCGACAGGCGGAGGCGAAACTACTAGGTTTTCAGAAACGAGACCCTGCCAATCCTGCGCTCTTGCCCGTATTGGCGTGGGTGCAACTCGGGATCGGTCGCTTGCCTCTCGCCTATGCTACGGCACAGCGTTATCTCGCGTATTATCCACAGGATACGGCGATGCTCCATTGTGCAGCAGTGGCAGCTTCGAAGAACAAGCAGTACAGCCAAGCCCTGAACCTACTGGCTCGTCTACACACGTTGGCAGAGACGTCCCAACAGATTGAGGTCTTGCGCTTGCGCGCCGAAATCCTATCGATACAGGGGGACTATCGTCAGGCGATTGTCGACTATCAGGAGGCGCTCACGCACCGCCCGCAAGACACGGCATTGCTACGCGGGGCGGCGATGAACTATTTTCAGATCAGAGATTCGGTACAAGGGTGCAAGCTCTTGGAGCGGGGACAGAAGCTCGGGCATCCTAATGCCGATCGGCTCTTGCGACGTTTCTGTCCCAAGGTTGGCGTAGGGGTTGGCGTAGGTGCTGGAGAGTAAATTGGTCTCTGTGTGTTTTGCCGTTACTAGATACGTTGACACCGAACATTTACTATCTTGTGACGTTGTTTTAATAAACAAAACTTTATAACCTAAGATGAGTGTTTTGGATTATACAAAGCTTTGCCCAGAGCAGAGCGCAAAGACGGTAGAAGCGTTAGCACAGTTGTTGGCTGATATGCAGGTGTTCTATACGAACCTCCGCGGCTTCCATTGGAATGTAAAGGGGTGTGAGTTCTATCAGCTCCACGCTTACTTTGAAAGCACCTACGAAGCTTACGCGACACACATTGACGATGTGGCAGAGCGTATCCTCCAATTGGGCGGTAGCCCAGACTCGCACTTCTCGACCTATCTCAAGATGGCGAAGGTACAAGAGCAGTGCAGCAAGTGTCTTGACGGTCGCGGGATGTTGAAGAACGTTCTCGAAACCTTATCCTTCCTCGCAAACGAAGAACGTACCTTGTTGACTTCTTTGGATGCTAAGGATGCTGCAACGGCAGACCTCTTGACAGGATTTATTGCTGAACAAGAGAAGGCCATCTGGATGTTGGTGGCTATGTTGGATGGTGGTGAATGCTGCTGCAAGGATAAAAAGTAGGCTAAGCAAGCCGTTTTCTTTTGAGTCTTTTCAAGACGTCCCTCTGTGATATGGGGGACGTCTTTTTTTGTATCGAATCCTACCGTGTCGCGTGATATGGGGGGCTACCATCTGAGGTTATTGTGCTAAAAGGGTAGTGTCCGTAAAAGTGTGTAAAGAAGCTACCTATCTTCAGGTTCACCACTGTTTTTTATACGCATAGTGCATACTGCCGGTAGTGTCCGTAAAAGTGTGTAAGCGCCACGGTCACTCATTCCTCCAGCGA